>NZ_BAMP01000056.1 GCF_000615975.1 Nitratireductor aquibiodomus NL21 = JCM 21793
GCGGCCGCCCAGCCGCGAAACAGCCTTTCGCGCAGCTCGGCCAGCACTTCCAGCGTTGCATCATGGGTGGCGATGCGTTCGCCATAGCGCGATGCCGTGCGGGCAAGCGCCAGGAAACGAATGCCAGCGGATGGTGCGAACACATCGAAGGCGAGGGCTGTCGCCAGCGAAAGCCCGGCAATGGCCGTCGCCGTGATGAACCAGCCCGAGAGCCCAAGAAGCGCGATGCCGCACAAAACGGTGGCGAGCGAGAGGAGTGCGCCGGCGAGAAGCCTGTTGCGGTTGCCGGACCAGAAGAGCGAAGCGACAGCGCGAAGATTGCGATTGCCGGTCATGACCTGGCTCCTGCCGTTTCGGGTGCGTTCAGTGTGATGACGCGATCCATGCGGGCGGCAAGCACGGGATCATGCGTGGCAACGACCAGCGTCTTACCGCGGCTGACGCGCAGAAGGCTTTCGGTGATCTCGCGCGCGGTTTCACGGTCGAGGTGCGCGGTCGGTTCGTCGGCCAGAACCAAACCGGCCTGCGGCGTCGCGCTAGCGCGCGCCAGCGCCAACCGGAGTGCTTCGCCACCGGAAAGGCCAAAGCCGCCTTCGCCGATCATCGCCGGCCCGCGCCGCGCCGCAAGTTCCGACAGGCTTACCGCCTCGAGCGCCGCCGAAACGCGCGCCGGATCCACATCGGCGCGGCCCATTGTTACATTGCTCCTGATCGTGCCGGGGAAGATGTGCGGATCCTGCCCGATCCAGGCAATGGAGGCGCGCAGGTCTGCTGCATTTGCGCCATCCACGAGCAATCCGCCGATGCGAATGGTCCCGCTCTCCGGGACAACCAGTCCCGCAACGAGCGCAAGCAGTGTGGATTTCCCCTCGCCGCTCGGCGCAACCAGCGCGATGCGCTCGCCGGGCTCCACCTCAAGGTCGAAATCGTGGAAGACCGGGACAGCCTCTTCCACGTGGCGGAAAACAAGCCCTTCGACGGACAGCGACAGCGCCCCGCCAGTCCCGATCCGACCGCCTTTCGCGGAAGACGCGACGAGGGTCTTTCGCCCCGGCGCGGCCAGCTTCTTCAACGCGTCGAACGCAGCCTCGCCCGATGCCCGGTCGTGCCACACAGCGGAGAGATCGCGCAGCGGCTCGAAGAAGGATGGCGCCAGAAGCAGGATGAACAGCCCCTCAGCCAAAGAGAGCCTGCCGCCCCATGCGCCGAAATTCAGCTCACCAAGCAGATGAAAGCCCACATAGACGGCGACCATGGCGACGCCGAGCGCGGCAAAGAGTTCCAGCACGGCGGAGGAAAGAAACGCAATGCGCAACACGGCCATTGTGCGGCGTCGAAGGTCTTCGGCACTGGCACGCAGCTGCGTTGCCGTGCGATCCACGGCGTCGAAACTGCGGATCGTTGTCAGTCCACGCAGCCGATCCATGAGAAACGCGTTCATGCTGCCCATCTCGGCGAGTTGATCTTCGCTTGCCTGCTTGGCACGCCAGCCGACCAGAGCCATGAAGATGGGGATCAGCGGTGCCGCGATCAGCAGCACCAGCGCCGCCGCCCACGAAAACACCAGCACGCAGGCAAGGATCGCCACGGGTACGATCATCGCCCTGGACCGCGCCGGACGGAAGCGGGCGACATAGGGGACGACGGCCTCCGCCTGCTCGGCAAGCGTGCTCGCGGCGAACCCCGATGAGGGCCGCGTAACATCGAGCGGCGAGGTTTCGGCAAGGGCCGCGACCGCCTCGTTGCGCAGCACGCTCAACTGGCTCCGCGCCTGACGAAACGCGAAGCGACTGCCCGCACCGTCCATCACCGCACGCGCAACACCGAGAACAAGAATGCCGAGGGCCGGCAGCCAAGCCGCGGAAGCGTCGCTGCCGACGGCAATGCTGCCGACCGCCAGCGCCAGTAGACCCGCTTGGGGAAGCCAGAGCATCGATGCCGTCGTTTGCAGTAGCACCGCGACCCTGCTGACCTCGTCGCGCGCAGACAGCGTGTCCGCAACCTCGTCTGGCTGCGCCTGCGGCACTGCCGCTGTGGTGCGCCCGGCGGCCTCAGGGCGGCGTCTTCCTATGCCGGCGTCTAGCGTTGTCATGGCGTCTTCGGCTCCGTGCGCCTGCGGCCGAGCGATACAATGCGATCCTTGGCGTCGAGCAGTCTTGTCACCTTTGCGCCGAGGTTCAGCAGGGTCGCCAGTTGCTCCGTTTCCAGATGCTTCACATCGTCATACCACTTCGTCAATTGCTCGATGAGGGTCTGCATCTCGGCGAGGCGGGCCTGTGCATGGCGCTCTTCCTCGCTGCCGGGTGTCTGCATCAGAAGCTCGCGGAGGACCGAAAGCGTGGGATCGACCTCGCGCTTCTTGCGCTCTTCTGCCAGCGTCCGCAGGATCTGCCAGACATCGTCCGGTGTCGTGAAGTAATCCCTCCTGTCATCGGGAATATGTTTCAGGATGACGAGATTCCAAGCCTGAAGCTCGCGCAGGCTCATGGAAACATTGGAACGCGAGATGGACAGCGCCTCGACAATGTCATCCGCGCAGAGCGGCTTGGAAGACGCATAAAGCAGCGCATAAATTTGCCCCACCGTGCGGTTGATGCCCCAACGGCTGCCCATTTCTCCAAAGTGCAACACGAAAGACTGCAGGAGTGGCGGGAGGTTCATGATGAGCGGTCCTGACACTGGAGCGCTTTTGCGTTTCACCGAACCGCAAAAGCGCTCTAACCTATTGTTTTTGCGCAACTCCGGACGGAAACTCGGCTTCCACTTTTCCTGGAATTGCTCTAATTTCAGAAATTACTGAAATTTATGTACGTCCATGCATCACGGAAGGCAAGTCTGTGGCCGGTGGTGCGCCGTTATGCAGCAGGCCTGCGATACGCAGCGCGGTGCACGCCCCGCAAGCAGAGCCTACGGCAGGCGCCATGACACCTGAATGTCGGCTTGCTTCGTCAGCGTAGCGCCTGGCCCGGCACCCTGAAGCGCGCGACGAGCCGCATGCCAAGCACGCCCATCACGAAAAACATCCAGACAGGGTCCGTCCGACGAAAGAAGAAGCTCTCGAGAAATGCGTTGAACACGCAGAATGTGACCACCATCATGAAGAAATCGGCCAGAAAGACATTTTCCCGATAGAGCGGCGTGCGCATGTAGTCGCGCAGCGGCACCAGCAGAAAGGTGGCGATGGCGACGGCAAGCGCCGGAAGCCCCATGCCGAGTGCGATGTCGATATATCCATTGTGGCCGTGCACAATGCCGCGAATGTCCCACGGACGGTCGAAGGGCTGGTCGGAGGTGAACACGAGCTCCGTCAGCCAGAAATTGTCGAAGCCATATCCGAAAAACGGTCTCTGGGCGATCATGTCTCCGGCAAAGTCCCAGACAGGCGTGCGCCCCGTATAGGTGAGATCGGGCGCAAGCGTCGCTGCCAGTTCCTTCACCGGCCCGATAAAGACGATGCCGAGGGTGGCAACGGCCAGCGCACTGACGGCGGCAATCACCAGCACCGGAACCAGAAACCGCAGGCCGAAAATGCCAGGCAACGCGATCAGCATGCCGGCGAGCGGCACCGTGGCGGTGGTTGTCTTGGAGCCGGTATGGAAGACGAAGATCATCGCCAGAATGGCCATCGTTGCACCGGACCAGCGCCATCCCCGCCGCCACAGATAAAGGCCGGCGAAGGCCAGTCCGGCCATCACAGGTCCGGCGATGTTCTTGTGCGTGAAGACGCCGCGCCAGAGGCCGGCATGCTGGGACTCCACATCAAAGGCCTGATGGACTGCGACATCGCGCATGGCGATCACGCCGAAATAGGACAGTCCGAGGATCACAAAGCCGGCACAGACCAGCACACGCGAAAACGCGTCCGCATCGCGTGGCAGGGTCAGGATCGCGGCCACGGTGACGATGCCGATGACCGAGAAGGCCACCGTGCGCATCGTGTCGCTCGGTACCGGCGTGTTGAGTGTGGCGACTGCCACAAACCCCAGGAGAAGAATCCACCATGGGCTGAGCAGTGAGACGAGGACGCGCCGGTCAACCAGCATCAGGAGCGAAGCCACGGCAATCGCCCCAAGCGCACCGAAGCCGAGCTGGTTGACGATGTCGCCGCCGCTGCCGGTCACCTGTGGTCCGGCAGGCTGAAAGGGGCGGAAGGAAATCATCAGAACCGTGAACAGCGCCGCCGCAATGGCGGTGGAGGGCTGTCCGGTAGCAGCCATGCGGGCAACGAATGACGGCCCCGACCAGCGCTGTTGGGCAAGGCTGTTCATCGCATCACGCACACCCGGCCAGGCGGCAGCGCCTGCGCGCTACGTCCGTGAAATCCGGGCATGAAATCCGGGAAAGTCCGCATTGCTCACCATTGGGGCCGAAACCTGTTGCTCTCAGTTTATAAAGCGCCCCCTCGCTTAAGACCGCGTTAATTATAACGGTGGACCGATGCCTGTTCTGCGGTCTCCGCTGCGCGCGCCGGCTGGCCAATGGGCGGCGCGGCCGATGGCATCACCCAGACGGTTCCTGTCTCAGGATGCCGGGCGATCGTTGCATCGATACGGTAGACACGCCGGAGCAGCTCTGGCGTCAGAACCGTTTCGGGGGTTCCCACAGCCACCAGACGGCCATGATCAAGCACACAAAGCCGGTCGCAGAACATGGCAGCGAGATTGA
The DNA here is from genome assembly GCF_000615975.1 of Nitratireductor aquibiodomus NL21 = JCM 21793. Classification (GTDB taxonomy): domain Bacteria; phylum Pseudomonadota; class Alphaproteobacteria; order Rhizobiales; family Rhizobiaceae; genus Nitratireductor; species Nitratireductor aquibiodomus. The sequence goes on from NZ_BAMP01000056.1 coordinate 4,666, forward strand.
GGTCGTGAAGTGCGGCCACCACCGTGATTTCAAGGCCGCGCATGAAGCGCAGGAGCTGAAGCTGATGGTGGATGTCGAGATGGTTCGTCGGCTCATCAAGCACCAGAAGACGCGGCTGCTGCACCAGCGCGCGCGCAACGAGAACGCGCTGCCGCTCCCCACCGGAAAGGGTGCGAAAAGCGCGGTCCTGAAGCGGCTCCAGCCCAAGAAGCACGATTGCCGCCGCAATCAGCGTGTGATCGTGTGACGTGTCAGGCTCGAGAAGCTTCTTGTGCGCCGAGCGGCCCATGGCGACCACATCACGCACCGTCAGGGGAAACTCCGCCGGCATATCCTGAAGCACCGCACCCACATTGCGCGCCACCCATTCAGTGGCTGCCGCCACGCATCTTCACCGTTCACAAGCACCGTGCCCGATGCCGGCCGGTTTATGCGGTAGACGGTTCGCAACAGGCTCGATTTGCCTGCGCCGTTCGGCCCAAGAAGGCCGACCATCTCACCTTCTGAAACGCTGATCGACACATTGTCGACCAGCGTCTTTGCGCCGGTGCGCACGGTGACCGAGCGCAGATCGAGCGTACCGGGCCGAACACTCATCGCGCACCCCCAAATGCGCGCGCGTCGCGCCGCAGAAGCCAGATGAAGAACGGGCCGCCCACGAGCGCCGTGACGATGCCGACGGGCAGCTCTAGCGGCGCGATCACTGTGCGGGCGACAAGATCGGCGCCAATGGTGAAGCTTGCGCCGAGAAGCGCCACCGCCGGCAGTGCGCGACGATGATCCGCTCCGACGAGAAACCGCACGATGTGCGGCATGATGAGACCGACAAATCCGATCACGCCGCTCACCGCCACGGTGATGCCGGTGAGCGCGGCTGCCAGTACAAACATGCTCTGACGGAAACGCTGGACGTTGAGCCCGAGCGCCACCGCGCTCTCGTCTCCCGCCATCAGGAGGTTCAGACGACGGGCCTGCACGAGCATCACGCCAAGCCCAAGCGCAAGGGCGACAAGCGGGATGGGAATGAGCTTCCACTGCGCGGTGCCGAAACCGCCCAGTGTCCAGAACAAGACCCGTGAGGCGAGCTGCGGATCGGGCGATGTGAGCACAATCAGGCTTGTGAGCGCACTCAGGATCGCGCTCATCGCCACACCGGCAAGCACAAGTCGCGTCGGTGTCATGTGCCCGCCCGTTCGCGCAACCCAGAACACTGCGAAGAGTGTCACCAGTCCGCCGAGAAAGGCCGAGATGTGCAGCGTGAACACGCCGAGACCAAGAAGCCCCCAGCGCATCACCACCACGGCGCCCGTTGCCGCACCGGAGGAAACGCCGAGGATGCTCGGGCCGGCCAATGGATTGCGGACGATGGACTGGATCGTCATGCCGGTTACCCCCAGGCTCGCGCCCACAAGGGCGGCGAGCACGACACGCGGCATGCGCGTCTGGACGACAATGGTCTCATAGACCGCGCGCCAGTCAGGCTCGACCAGCCCGTCGCCGGCCACCAGATTGGCGAGAATGGCGACCGCCGTTCCACCGGGTATGTGCACCGAGCCGAACATCAGTCCCGCAATGGCCATACCCAGGAGCAGCCCCACCATCAGGAGAATGACCAGCGCATAGCCTGGCGACCCGCCGCTTGCCGCGCGGGCGAAAGCAACACGGCGAAGAGCCGCGCCTCGCGCAGGCGGTGCTGACTGGAGCACGGCAAGCAGCGCTTCATGGCTGTCTGGGTCGTCCCTCTTCGGGGCGGGAGCATGCATCCCGTGAGTCCCGCTCGCCTGCTATTCGCCCATCCGCTCGGGATGGAAAGCACGGGCCAGTTTCTCCACCGCATCGATGGAGCTCGGCCCCGGCTGGCCCCAGACGGAATCGATCGTGACAAATCTTTCACCGACAATGCCCGGCACGTCCCCGATGGTCGGGTTCGCCTTCAATATCTCGATCCGCCCCTGGCCCAGCTCACCGGCAGGGTCACCGACCACCTGGCCGCCGGCGGTGCCGGAGTAATAGACGACGACGTATTCAGGCATACGCTCGGCGATCTGCTCCCAGGACACCTGACCATAGCGGTTTGCAACATCGCCAAAGATGTTCTCGCCGCCGGCCCGCGACACCACATGCGACAGCATGGTGTTGCCAAGAACGGCGCGTGGGGCGGCCTCTCCGCCGTTGAAGATGAACACCGGTATGGCGTCCGCGCCTTTGAGATCCTCTTCCACTGCAGCGAGCCGTTTTTCAATGTCAGCGATCAGTGCTTCGCCGCGCTCGCGCACGCCAAAGATGGCAGATACGGAGCGGATTTCAGCGTAGAGTTCATCGAAACCGAATTTGCCGAGATTGCAGCCTTCGGTGTTGAGCCGCGTCTTCATGCCCAGATCATGCAACTGGTCGCGCGTGTGGCGGCTTTCGCTGAAGCCGTCAGGATAACCGGCATAGACAAAATCGGCCTCCACCTCGATAAGCTGCTCGGTCGTGGCGACAAGCGGCGAAAGCACGGGAACCTCGTTATACGCCTCTTCATATTGCGGGCTGATCTTGAGGTTCGCCATATAGGAGGTGCCCGCCATGCGGTCTTCCAGCCCAAGCGCCAGCATCATCTCCGTTGCGTTGTTGCTGAGCGTAACGGCCCTTGCCGGCGGTGCGTCATAGGTGGTGGTGACACCGCAGTTCTCATCCGTATAGGGAAAGCCCGCTCCATCTGCGAAAGCAGGCATCGAAGCCGCCAATAGACCCGCGACCGCAAAAGCGCGGAGACCGCCATAACGCATCATGAATTCACTCCTTGCAAAGCCGGCTCATTCCCGGCGTTTTCGAATGGGGATGGAGAAGAGGCCTGCCTGTCGAGAGCCGGGAGCACCTCGGCAGCGAAGAGCTCCATGCCCCTGAGAGCCACATCGTTGGCGATCAACCATTGGCGCTGAACAGGCAGCGTATGCTGCTGGAACCCGTGCGTGCCGAAAGCGCGTGCAATTGCGCATGGCATTCCTCGGGTGTCCCCGCGATGGTGAAATCAGCCATCATCAAAGCGCGGCTGCGCGGCTCTGGCGGTGTCATCCCGCGTGCCAGCGCGCGTTCGGCACGGCGCGTGTTCAGTCTATCGAGAAGCGTGTCGACCCGCTCATCAGCTTCAGCCCGGGTCGGAGCAATCACCACATAACGAGAGAGCGACGAGGCCGTGAGCGATGCCCGCGACGCGCCATGCCGTTCAAGTGCGGCGTGAAACACGGGCAATTGCCGCGCCTCGTTCGGTTCGAGACTGAGCAGCAGCGGAAACCCGTTTCGCGCGGCGATGTCGACGGTTTCTTCTGAGACGCCGGCACGTAGACGGCGGATGCGGTTTCTGAACCGGAGGCGGTCCGACGGCGACATTGGCGAATTTCCAGGGTCCGGCATCGGCAGAGCAGTGCGGCTTTGTCCACGCTTCGATCATGATCCTGAGCGCTTCGCAGAAGCGGCGGTGCGCATCGTCACGCGAAATCTCCAGCGCGGTGAAAGTCGCGGGCTCCGTGCCACGTCCGATGCCCAAATCGACCCTGCCGCCGCTCTGAAAATCAAGCTGCGCGATCTGCTCGGCCAGCATGAGCGGGTGATAGAGCGGCAGGACGAGGATCGACGTGCCGAAGCGCAGCCGCTCCGTACGCGCCAGGATCTCCGCGCCGAGCAACAGCGTCGACGGATAGGGCAGCGCTTCCCGGGCGAAGTGAAACTCGTTGAACCAGATGCCGCCAAAGCCAAGCGCATCAGCGCGTTCGACGAGGTACATGAGTGCAGCGTGATCGCCCAATGCCCCCTCCCGCGCGAATCCAGCCAGATCAACGCGCATTCGGGCCACCTGCAGCAACCGACGGAAAAAGGCGGAAACGACTCATTTGAAATGATATAACATATCGAAGACGATCGAGCCCGTTAAATCGTCTTGTCGCCGGCAAAGCCGCGCCTGCATGCATTCTGATCCTCCTGCCGGCGCACCTCGTCCGGCGTTCATGGTCAATGCATGAGGCAGGTCTCCTGGCTCGCGGCTCGGACGTTCGCTCCGCCTTCCCGGCTCTGGCCAGTGGCATTGGAAGAACTTGCCGCTTACAGTTGCGAGGGCAGCCCCGGAATTGATCCCGCCAGGAGATCGCACCGGGTTCCCTTTTCATCCGCAGGATGCGGAACCGCATGCGGGAGCGACCCTAGCGGCGAAGCGGTCGCCGCGCAACACACCGCAGCCCGGTTCCATGACAAAATCATCGGCTGGGCCGGGCGAGCCTGAACGCCCTGCCAGTCCTGTGGCCGCGTTCGCTCCGAAGTCCGCCATCCATAGGCGAAAATCCAGGCCTTCCGCTGCATCGCCCTGGCATATCCCGGCGGAAAGCAACCGATGGTGGAACTAAAGCATCGGACCGAAAAGTGGAATCCGGTTTTCGGATTATTCCGATGCTCCATCAAGAATTTAGATCGTCCTTTGTGCGTGCGGATGAACGCACGGCGATCTAGTGTTTGATTTATAAATGAATGTATACTTCATATATAAACATTGAGCACGCCGGTTGGATGGCTGCTCACCTCGGGGGGTGCAGTCGGGTGGACACGTCTCGTTTAATGGGCAGCTCTGATCGAGCGACAATCTGCGGGCAGAATGCCGGACTTCCGTGCGCCCTGACCTGCTTTCAGCCTGCAACCACAGGCTCTGCGTCGAGGCGGTCGGTGCTTTGACCGGGCGACTTCAGACGCTTTGGAGCGCCATCACGAGCATCGCCGGCTCAAACCATGCCGGGCGCACCATGCCGGTGACGACAGTAAACTGCCCGCCATCGTGGCCTCACAGGAGGTGTGGGGCTTTGTGATGATATTCAACACATGCCGATCATCAGTTTTACCGCCGTGTCCAGCAAGGAGGGCTGCCGGCGTATTCGTACATGCCGATCATCTGCATGAGCATTTCGTCGATCTTCGCATCGCCGAAAACGGAGCTGTCATGGCTCCGTAAACGCCCTGGTTCTCCCCCGCAATGAGGGAGGGAGGACGGGAGTGCTCCGCTTCCTTCAAACGGAGACAGCGGGGCAATAACAGGTGCCTGATGCAGCTACACCGGGAGAAGCTGCTCATTTCTTTTGGGAGGAACCATGTTGAAACTATCCAGACTTCGCGCGCTCTCCATCGGAGCCGCTGTGGCCATCGCCGCCAGTGCAACAGCCACCCTCGCCCAGGACGTCCTGAAGTTCGGTCACGTCTACGAGGCTTCCACGCCCTACCATGCTGCGGCGCTTCGCGCGGCCGAGCTTCTCGAAGAAGCAACCGGGGGCCGCTACAAAATGGAGGTCTTCCCCGCATCGCAACTCGGGAAGGAAGCAGCCCTCAACGAAGCGCTTTCACTGGGAACGGTGGATGTGATCTACACGGGCGTTGCCTTTCTCGGGCAATCCTACGGCCCCATAAGCATTTCCGACTACCCCTTCACCATGCGTTCCTATGAACACTGGAAAGCCTATGTGAACTCCGACCTCTTCGATGAGATGAGTGAGGCGTATAACAAGGTTTCCGGCAATACGGTTGCGGCCATGACCTATTACGGTGCGCGCCATGTGACCGCCAACAAGCCGATCCTTTCGCCGAAGGATATGGAGGGTCTAAAAATTCGGACGCCCAACGCTCCGGCCTATCAGATGTTCCCACGCGCCACGGGCGCAAACCCCACCCCGATGGCCTTCGCCGAGGTGTATCTCGCCTTGCAGCAGGGTGTGGTCGACGCGCAGGAGAATCCACTCCCGACGATCCAGTTCAAGAAGTTCTACGAGGTCCAGTCGAACATCAATCTGACCGGGCACATCACAAACTCGCTGGCGACGGTCGTATCGCCTGTGACGATGAACAAGATGGGTGAGGACGGCGCCGCTCTACTGGAGGCGCTCGCCACCGTGGCAACGCAGACATCGGATGAGATCGTCGCCTCGGAGGGAGAGCTGGCTGACTGGTTCCGCGACCAGGGAGTGACCGTGAACGAAGTGGATCGCAAACCATTCATGGAAGCCGTCGCGCCGCATCTGACGGGCGAGGATGTGCCGTGGGATGCCGCGATCTTCGAACGCCTTCAAGCCATTCAGGAATGACATCGGCCTGTGGGTCCGGCATTTGCCGGGCCCATTTGCGCAACGGGAGGACGCGCTGATGGCGCAGAACACCATGGTGCCGGAAATCGACTTCGACGCGATTTCCGCAGAGGACGAAGCGCATTTCGCAGGCTTTAAGATAAGCCTGGCGGACTACGCGCTTCTCGCAATCTTTCTTGCTTTATTTCTTGTTGTTTTTGTTCAGTTTTTCACGCGATACGTCCTCAACGACTCCATAAGCTGGACCGAGGAGGCCGCGCGCTATCTGCTGGTCATACTGGCGTTTGCGGGGGCGGTTCGCTGCCAGATCACCGGAAGCCATATCGTGCTGGAATTCGTCGACAAATATTACGGGCGCAAACTCGGCCTCGTGCATGTATTTTCGCTGCTGTGCACCGTGGCGCTGTTCACGATTCTTCTCTGGTCCGCCTGGGAGCTGATCCAGCGGACATCGTTCCAGCGAATGGTGTCGCTTCCTTTCCCGAAATACTACCTCCACGCAGCCGTGATGGCTCTGGCCGGCCTCAACGCAGTTGTGGCGGCCATGCAGCTCATGCTGCGCGTGAAACAGATGATACGGAGCTGACGGCAGATGGGCCTGACTATTCTCTTCGTTTCCCTGTTCTTCCTGATGCTGCTCAGAGTTCCCATCGCGTTTTCTCTGGCGCTCTCATCCTTCGCGTACATCCTCTATTCGGGTCTTCCACCCGTGGTGTTGATGCACAACATGGTCAACGGAATGGACAGTTTTCCCCTGCTGGCCATACCCTTTTTCATATTCGCCGGCGCATTGATGAATTCCGCCGGGATCACCGCCCGCATATTCGGCTTCGCGCGTGCCATTGTCGGGTGGATGCATGGCGGTCTGGGACATGTGAACATCGGCGCAAGCATCATCTTTGCAGGCATGTCCGGTGCCGCCGTGGCCGATGCCGGCGGGCTGGGCGCGATCGAGATCAAGGCGATGCGCGAGGCCGGCTATGACGACGACTTCAGCGTCGGTGTCACGGCGGCATCGTCGACCATCGGGCCGATCATCCCGCCATCCCTGCCACTGGTGATTTTCGGCGTCATGGCGTCGGTTTCCATCGGGCAGCTTTTCGTCGCCGGCATTGTTCCGGGCCTGCTGATGGCAGCGTCCCTTTCCGCCATGGTCTGGTGGAAATCACGCAGGAGGAATTATCCGCGCGACGTGGCTTTCCGGCTGGACACGATTGCGAGCCGGTTCAAGGCAGCGTTCCTCCCGCTGATGACGCCCGTCATCATTGTCGGTGGCATCGTATCGGGCGCGTTCACGCCCACCGAAGCGGCGATCGCCGCCGCCGCCTATGCGCTTTTTCTCGGCGTTATCGTCTATCGTACGCTGACACCCAGGAAGCTCGCTGTCATCTCTCTCGAAACCATCGAGACGACAGCGGCAATCATGATGATTGTCGGGGCGGCGTCGGTGTTTGCGTGGATCCTCACCGCCAATCAGGTGGCGACGCATTTCGCCGAATTTGTGCTGTCCTTTACGGACAGCAGGGCGATGGTTCTGCTCCTGATCATGATCGTGGTCCTGATCGTCGGCCTGTTCATGGAGACGATCGCGGCGATTTCCATTCTGGTTCCGGTTCTCATGCCGGTTGCCGCGCAGTTTGGCATCGATCCCGTTCACCTCGGCATTATCGTGATCCTCAACCTGATGCTGGGCCTGCTGACGCCACCCGTCGGATGGTGCTGTTCGTCCTGTCACGGGTTTCCCGGGTGCCGTTTGAACAATGCGTCAGGGCCACGCTGCCTTTCCTGGTGCCGCTCCTTGCCGTTCTGCTTCTGCTGACGTTCATCCCGCAGCTTGTGCTCTGGCTTCCGCAGCTTCTCTATGGAGGCTGAGGCGGTGAGACCGCGCGCTCACATTTCATTGGAAACACCTTAAGACGGTGCCCACGAAACCGACCGAAGCTCAGTTCAAGGAAATCGATCTTGTGCAAACTATTTAAAGCGCCACCCTTCTCCAGAGGTGGTTTTTTACAGACGCTTGATCCAAAACGGCCCCCAATCCCGGCAGCGAGTTGAGGAGCATCCGACCACCCCTCACATTGTCTTCCCAAGGGTTCTCGAGGATTGGCCGATAATCCGGCTCCTTCGCATAATCGGGAAAGCACTCCAGAACCATGAAATTGGGGATGCATGCGGATAGCTGCGCTGAGATCGCCGTGGCGAGCGCGCTTCCGTAATTGTGCGGGGCAACCCGTGCGTTGTGAATCTCCGCCAGTGCAGCAATTTTCTTTCCCTCCATCAGCCCGCCCGTATTGCAGATGTCAGGCTGGACAATGGAGATCGCTTCCGTTTCCAGCAGCGAATGAAAGCCAAAGCGCGTATAGACACGCTCGCCCGCCGCGAGAGGAACTGACGTCGTGCGGCCCACCCTCGCCAATGCACCGGGGAGAGCAGGATCCACCGGCTCCTCCACGAAGCATAGATTGAAAGGTTCCAGACGTTTTAGAAGCGGCAGAAGCTGATCGCTGGAAAGCCCACCCCCAAAATCGAGCATGATCGCAACGTCATCGCCGACGGCGGCCCGCAACTTCTCGACACGCTCGATGACAAGCGCGCTCTCGCCCTCGCGCAGGCTGCGGCGTGCGGGATGCCGGATCACCGTGACAGGATCGGCCATGCCGAGCGGATAGAGCTTCAACCCGCGATAACCACGTTCCACCGTGCGCAGGCCCGCCTTCGCAAACTCGCTGCCGCTGTTACAGCCGAGCCACCAGCCATTGGCATAGACCTCAAGATCGGTCTCGATCGGGCCGCCGAGCAAAGAGTAGACTGGAACGCCGAGCGCCTTGCCCTTGATATCCCAGAGCGCATGATCGATGGCGCTGAGACCGGCCATGGAGATTGCGCCGCCCCCCTTGGTCCAGAAGCCCTGATCGTAAATGTCGTTCCAGATCAGCTCGACGGGCGAAGGGTCACGCCCGATCACGAGGCGTTCCAGCATCGCTGCCAGCATTTCGGCTGCCGCTGTCGTGCCGAGGCCGTAGGCAATGCCGGCTTCGCCCAGTCCGGTTATGCCTTCGTCCGTTTCCAGCTCCAGAATGACGGCCCGGCGGAAGCCCGTTGGTACGACATAGATATTGGCGGCGGTAATTTTCATGACACTTCCAGACAGGTTGCTCGCACCCGACTGTCGGATGTGGCGGCCGGCATCACAATGGAATTGTGGTCAGAGGCCTGTGCCCGGGTGGAATAGGCTTCTGCGGGGATATCATCCGAGCATGCTGGCAAGTGCGCGCTCTTCCTGCTCCATCTCCGCGATCAGCCAGTCGCGCACCATTTCGACAATGGGGCGGGTTGCCCGCTGGCTCGATGAAACGAGATGATAGCTGCGGTCGGTGAGAATGACCCTGTCGCTGGCGCTGACAAGCATGCCGTCGATCACAAGACGCGAAACCACCGAGGTCCAGCCGAGCGCCAGCCCCTGACCGCTGAGCGCGGCCTGAAGCACGACCGAATAATCGGAAAAGGAAAGCTGGTTCCATGTGGCGGGAATTCGCCGGCCCGCTTCCGATGCGAATTCCGGCCAGCCGAACCAATGGTCTGGCAGGTTGATCAGTGTGTGAGGCGATGCCGGTTCATCAAAGGATCCGCGCTCACGCACATAACCCGGCGCACCGATGGCCAAAACCCGTTCGGGTGCAAACCAGCCACCGAGCTTGCGCGCATCGTCGCCCACGGCAACGCGCAGTCCCAGATCGCAATTGTGAAGCGGGCCGCCCACACTTCCTGGCAAAAGCTGAAACTGGAGATCGGTGTTGGGAAATTCTTCCCTGAAGCTGCTGTAGCGCGGCATCAGCCAATGGGTGGCCATGCCTGAGGAGATCGACAGCATCACCACTTCGCGGGTGTCGTCGCGCCCCTCGATCTCATCCAGCACGTCTTCGATGGAGTGAAACGCGCGGGTGGTGACGCGGCTAAGTTTTTTGCCGGCTTCCGTGAGCGCGAGGTTTGGCCCGGACCGTATGAAAAGCTTTTCGCCGATGTGTTTTTCCAGCGATGCGACAGCGTGACTGACGGCCGGCTGCGTGATGTTCAATTCGTCCGCAGCCTTGGAGAAATTTGAATGCCGGGCGGCGACTTCAAAAACGAACAACGTGCCGGGTGAGGGAAGGTGACGACGCAATACCATGAATCAAGCTTATACTGAGGATGAATCTTTTCAACCTGTTTGAGCGGTACCTTACGTGGCAACGTGGTGCTCAACCGATCGCAAGAGCGACAAAAAACAATAAGCGGAACGCTATGCTTGCGCACGATGGGACCGTGGCCGGGCTTTTTCCGAGAACAGAGTAGAAGGTCCGGCAATGGGTTTGGACACGCAACGGCTGCGGGCGGAAACGCCGGGCTGTCGAGCAGAACTGGTTCATTTCAACAATGCGGGCGCCAGCCTCATGCCGCAGCCGGTCATTGAGGCGGTGGAGCATCACTGGGCCGAGGAGATCATGTCGGGGGGCTATGAAGCTGCCGAAAGGCACGCCGGGCAATTGCAGGCAACCTACGGTGCGTGGCACGGCTTGTCGGTGGTGCTCCCGACGAGGTTTCCTTTTTCGACAATGCCACCCGCGCCTGGCAGGCTGCCTTCTTTGCCATGGACTGGCAGTCGGGCGATCAGCTGATCACAGGCCAATCGGAATACAACTCCAACATGATCGCCTTTCGCCACGCCGAAAAGCGACTGGGGATCGAGGTTGTGCTGGCGCCAGACACACCCGACGGAATTGTGGATGTGGCGGCACTCGAAGCTGATCACCGCGCGTACGCGCTTGATCGCCATCTCGCATATGCCGACCAATGACGGCCTTATCAATCCCGCACGGGAGATAGGGCAGGTGGCCCGCAGGCACGGTGTTCCGTTTTTGCTGGATGCCTGCCAGTCTGTGGGGCAGATGCCGATTGACGTGAAGGCGCTGGGCTGCACGATGCTTTCGGCAACAGGGCGAAAATATCTCAGGGGTCCGCGCGGGACGGGATTTTTATGGGTCGACGGCAAGGCGCTCGATGCGCTTCGGCCCCATGCGCTCGACATCCAGTCGGCGCAATGGACGGATGTGGATCGTTTCCAGATGGCAGCAGGTTCCCGGCGTTTTGAACTCTGGGAACGCAATGTAGCGACCCAGTTGGGCCTCGGTGCCGCATGCCAGTATGCGATGGAGATCGGCCTTGAGAACATCTGGGATCATGTCCGGGACCTTGCGGCCGAGATGCGCGGAATGCTGGCGGAACTGCCGGGCATAACCGTTCAGGACCGTGGTGTGGAGAAGAGCGGGATCGTGACGTTTTTTCACGAATCCGTGCCGGCCGAGGTGCTGGTGGGTGCATTGCGTGAAGAGTTTGGCATCAACACCTCGGTTTCCAACACCCAGTTGACCCGCAGGCGCTGCGCGCCCGGGGCGTGACGTCACTGGTGAGAGCCTCCGTACATGCCTACAACACGCCGGAAGAGATAGAGCGGCTTGGAGCATCGCTGATGGCTCTGGCCGACGGGAAACGGAATTACAGGGAATTGAACGCAGGTCAGCCGGTTTGATCCGACCTGCTTCGGGGAACGACAAAACAGAGAAAAAGAGGAGAACGGCCATGACTTTCAAGCCGACAAGACGAACAGTGCTTACCGGGATGGGGATTGCCGGTGTAGCCGGCCTGTGCGCACCCGGACTGATCCGCCCCGCCCGTGCGGCGAGCGGCGAACTTAACATCTGGGCCTATGACGGCTTCATCACCGATGCGTTTCGCAGGCGCTTCGAGGACGAGACGGGCATTCGCCTCAACATCCGTACCGTCACCGACCAGGGTGAGCAGTTCAACCTGATGGCTGCGGAGGACGGCAAGTTCAGCGCCGATATCGTGACCTGCGCCGGGCATCGCTTCTACCAGTTCATCGATGCAGGCTTCCTTGCGCCCATCGACCGCGCAAAGCTCGGCAACTGGAACCGCATCGAGGACGAATATGCGAGCGCATCATGGGTCTCGCGCTCGGGCGAGCAGTGGGGTGTGCCGCTTGTGGTGGTCTCCACCGGTCTTCTTTACAACACCGAGGAGATCGAAGCGCCGGAAAGCTGGGATGTGATGTTCAACGAGGCCAATGCCGGGCGCACGGCCTATCAGATCCAGGATTTCTTCCAGATCGCCATGAACTATCTGGGCTATGACGGTTCGGCCGCTTCCTACATGAACACGCCGGACGTGGCGCAGCGTGCGGTCGACGCGACGCGGGATTTCCTGATCGAGCACAAGCACATGGTGCGGCGTTACTATGAAGCGGCGACCGAGATCCAGCAGATGATGGTGACGGGCGACGTGGCGCTGGCGCAGGCGGGCTCGGGCCCTTCCTCGCAGCTGATCATCGACGGTTTCCCGGCAGCCTACACGATCCCCAGGGAAGGCGGGCTCGCCTATGCCTATGGCTTCAACATCACCAAGGATGCGGCCAACATGGAGAACGCGTACACCTTCCTGAACGCGCTGCTGGCAGATGCAGAGAATGGTGCCGAGATCGTGCGTTCCACCGGCCTCTCCTCCACCATCAAGGGCACCGAAGCGCTGTTGACGGATCAGGAGAAAGAGGCGCTGGCGCTGAGCGCAGAGGAACGCAGCCGCCTTTCCTGGGTGGATGTGGAAACGGCGCCCTTCATCTTCGATCTGATCGACAAGGCGGCGGAAGAAATCCGCGCCGCCTGATCAGCGCCAAAGAACAGCCGGCTGCCTTTCTGGCGGCCGGCATCGAAGCCGAAAACGAGTATTCATGACCCGCCTGCTCATTCATTTGCGACGGTATTCCGTCTATCGCGGCTTGACCGATCTCTATGCCCGCTCACCACTGGCGCGGGTTTTGATCGTGTGCATTGTGCCGCTTCTGTGGATTATCGGCACGACGGTCGCGCCGCTGGCGCAGATGGTGCTGGTGAGCTTTTATGATAGCTTCCCCGTGCGCGAGGGGGAGGCCGCACGCTGGACGCTGGCAAACTATGCGAGCTTCTTCGAGCGCCCGCTATACCTCACGGCGTTTATGCGCTCCTTCGTGTTTGCAACGGTGGTGACCTTGCTGACGCTGCTCGTTGTCTTTCCGATTGCCTACTACATCGCCAAGGTGGCACCGCGCGGCAGGCGCACAAGGCTGCTGCTTCTGGTGATCGCCCCCTTCTGGGTCAGCGAGATCATCCGCAGCTTTGCGTGGATCGTGATGCTGGCCAATCGCGGGGCGGTGAACTCGTTCTTCTCCTTCATCGGCATGCCGGGCACGCCGGTGGAACTGCTGTACAACAATTTTTCGCTGACCATCGGCGTCATCTACCTGACCTCACTCTACATGCTCCTGCCGCTCTATGCGGCGCTTGAAAAGATCGATGACAACGTGCTGGAGGCGGCGGCCAATCTCGGCGCACCCGCCTGGCGGCGCTTTTTGCGCATCGTTCTGCCGCTGTCGCGCGACGGCGTGGTGGCCGGTTGCTCGCTGGTGTTCCTGCTGGTGATCGGCCTCTACGCCATGCCGCAGCTTCTGGGCGGACCGGGCAACACGCTGTTTGCCACAACGATCGGCCAGATCTTCGCCAAGGCCGGAGCATCATGGCCGCAGGGCAGTGCCTTCAGCATCATCCTGACTGGAGCGGCACTTGCCTATGTGGGCCTCTTCGTGGCGATCTTTCAGCGGCGCGGCCGCGGGAGGGCATGATCATGAAACTGCGCAATCTCGCCCTGCCCGGCCTCTTCTGGCTGTTCGTCGCCTATCTGTTCCTGCCGCTGCTCGTGATGGCGGCGATGGGGTTCCGCGATTCCAACTTCGTTGCCTTTCCGATCCATAGCTGGACGACGAAATGGTACAGCGAGGTGCTGCTCGACCGCGATGTCATGGAGCGCTGTGGCTTTCAGCCCGGGTCGCCGTTTTCTCCACGGTGATATCGGTGGCGGTCGGCCTGCCGATTGCCTTCGCCGTTGCCCGCACGTCGGGTGTCATGCGTGGGCTGTTGATCGCGCTCATTCTTTTGCCGGCATTCCTGCCGGTGGTCGTCTCGGCGATTTCGCTGCGCATCTTCATCGGGCGGATCGGTCTTGAAACGGGGACCGCGGCAATCGCCTTCGGCCATGCGGTCGGCTCCGTGCCCTTCGTCGTCATCATGGTCCTGACCCGTCTCAACACGATGGGCCGCAACATGGCGGATGCGGCACGCAATCTGGGTGCGGACGACGTCATCATTCTCGTGCGCATCGTGCTGCCCTACCTGTCGCCGGCGCTGCTGGGCGCCTTCATGTTCTGCCTCTTGTTGTCGTTCGAGGATTTCGTGCGCTCGTTCTTCCTCGGCGGGTTCGAGCAGACCTTCCCGGTTCTCCTGTTTGCGAGGCTGCGTTTCGGTTTCGATCCGGGCCTTGCCGCCATCTCGACGCTCGTCCTCATCGCCACGACCGGCTTTGGCCTTTATGCCGAACGCTTTGTGCGCAAGCGCAGCCTGCGCAGCGAAACCTCCCTGACTTCCGGTGCCAAGAATGACTGATCCCGTACCCGCCATCGAACTGAAGAACATCTGCAAGGCCTATGGGGCGCTGCGGGTCATCGACGATGTTTCGCTCACCATCGAGCGCGGCGTGTTCATCACGCTTCTGGGGCCGTCGGGCTGCGGAAAGTCCACGTTGCTGCGCTCCATTGTCGGCCTGGCCGAGCCGGATAGTGGCACCATACTGGTTGACGGAAAGGACATCACCAACGCGGCTGCACACAACCGCCCGGTGAAGATGGTGTTTCAGGACTACGCGCTCTTTCCCCACATGACCGTTGCCCAGAACATCGGTTTCGGCTGCGAGATGCAGGGCATGGAAAAGAGCGCCATTGCCCGCCGCTCCACGGAGCTTCTGGAACTTATCCGCCTGCCCGACATCGCCAATCGCTACCCCGACGCGCTGTCGGGAGGCCAGCGGCAGCGTGTGGCGCTCGCCCGTGCGCTGGCACCCGATCCGGCAGCGCTGCTTCTTGATGAGCCTCTTGGCGCGCTTGATCTAAAACTGCGGCAGGACATGCAGCGTGAGCTGAAGGCCATCCAGCGGCGCACGGGCAAGACCTTTGTTTTCGTCACCCATGACCAGCAGGAAGCCATGTCCATGTCGGACCTGGTGGCGGTGATGAACAAGGGCAAGATCGAACAGCTCGACAGCCCCGAAAACATCTACGCCAATCCCGCAACGCTGTTCATTGCCGATTTCGTCGGCGCCACCAACCTGTTCGAAGCGACGGTCGAAGCGAAGGACGGGGACCACCTGACACTTTCCGTGGGCGATGCACACTGGCGCGTTCCGGCCGCTCGCGTGACTTCGCACAGAAAGCCGGATGTGGGTGAGGCGGTCTCGGTGGTGATCCGCCCGGAGGCGTTCGATATCGGAGCAAGCCGTCGCAAGGGCGACATCCAGCTATCCGGCCGCCTGACCGACCAGACCTATCTCGGCGACCGCGTGCATCTCAATGTCGAGACAGCGGACGAAAAGTCATTGCTGGTCGATGCAAGGCCGCCGATCTCGATCGGAGAAGGCGCGGAAATCAGACTGCATTGCCGAGCAGACAATCTCGCGATCATCGCCGGTCGATGAGCGCGCAACAAACAGACTGTGAAATGGAGACGTCCTGATGGAAATGATCGATGCCAAACGCGTGCATGAACTGCTGGATTATGAAGGCCTGTTCGCCGCACTTGAAGCTGCGCACAAGGGCGGCATGCCCAAACAGTCCGACCGCCTGATCTATCAGGAGCCGAACCCGCAGGGCCAGCCGGACATCTTCATCATCCTGCCGGCATGGGAACCGCAGGAGGGCATTCTGGCAAAGCTGGTGACCTCTTTCCCCAACAACAAGACGCGGCACAATCTGCCGACCGTGAACTCGATCTATGTCTTCATCAATGCCGACACGGGCGTTGCCGAGGCTGTGATTGACGGCGAGGCCGTGATCTTCCGCAAGACGTCATCGGATTCTGCTTTCGGTTCGAAGCTTCTGTCGCGGGAGGATGCGGAGAACTTCCTGATGATCGGCGCTGGTGGGCTGGCACCCTATTTGGTCAAGGCGCATCTTGCCGCCCGGCCCAACCTCAAGCGTGTCATGCTGTGGAACCGCACGGCGGCCAATGCCGAAGCGCTGGCAAAGACGCTCGCCGCAGAAGGGATCGAAGCGGAGGTGGTCTTCGACCTCGACAAGGCCGTGAGCGAAGCCGACATCATCTCAAGCGCCACCATGGCCAACGAACCGCATCTGAAGGGCAAGCTCCTGAAGCCCGGTGCCCATGTGGATCTCGTCGGCTCCTTCACGCCTGAAATGCGCGAGGCCGACGACGATGTTCTCAAGCGCGCTTCCATCTTCGTCGATCATCGCCAGACCACCACGCGTTCCGGCGAATTCCTCGGGCCGTATGAGCGCGGCATCATCACGCCGGACGATGTGCGCGGCGATCTCTTCGAGCTTTGCCAGGGCAAGGTGAAGGGGCGCCAGTCGGCCGACGAAATCACCATGATGAAAAATGGCGGCGGCAGCCATATCGATTACTACGTCGCCAAATATCTCATGGACCGGCACCACGGCCGGCCCTTCTCGACACGCTGCTCGAGCTGATCCTGTGGCGGCGGCCAATGCGCCGCCGCCGCATTCTGACTGATGATCGTGAGGTGAAGACAAGGGGAGTGTCATGGAACTGCCGCGACGTTTGATCCCTTCCGTTTCCGGCCTGATCGCCTTCGAGGCGACGGCCAGACATCTGAGCTTTTCACAGGCCGCCAAGGATCTCTCGCTTTCGCAAGGGGCCGTTTCCAAACGGGTGCGCCAGCTGGAACAGATGCTTGGTGTGGCCCTTCTCGCCCGCAACAATCATCAGGTTCACCTGACGGAGATGGGACGGCGCTATCTCCCCCAGGTGCGAACGCTTCTCGGGCAACTGGAGAGTTCGACCCGGGCGCTGATGCAGGGCGCAGATGGCAAGGCCGTCATCACCATCGCGGCGCCGGTCGGGCTGGCGGCCTGCTGGCTTGTGTCGCGTCTTGGCGCTTTCCAGAACCGCAATCCCGGCCTCAGCATCAATCTCGTGACCTCGAAAACGCTGCTGGAAGCGGATGACGAAGCGCTGGACTGCGCCATCGTGCAGGGCATGCCGCAATGGGGTGGCGCGGCATGCGCGCCGCTTTTCGAGGAGGAGCTGCTGCCCGTGGCGAGCCCGCATTTCATGCGCACGAGGCGGCCCAACTCTCCCGAGGTTCTGCACGAGTGTACACTCCTTCACCTGACGGACCAGCCGGACCTCTGGGCCGAGTGGTTCGAGCGGGCCGGATGTGCCCGGCCCGGCCTTCCCCGTGGCCCTCAGTTCGATCAGTTCCCATTGCTGATCATGGCTGCGGTGCATGGGCAGGGCGCGGCGATGGTTCCTCGCTTCATGGTCGAGCGGGAGCTTGAGACCGGAGAGCTGGCGGTGCTGTTCGATGTGCCGCTGCGTGGCAGAAAAGCCTATCATTTTATAACGCCTGCGCGATCGGCCAGCGACCGGAATGTGCTTGCCCTGCGAGGCTGGGTCATGGACTGCGTGGCGAGGGAGGCAGGCTGCAGCGAAGCAGCCTGAGAGCCCCCAACGGCCTTGCCTGCCCGCCTTGCCTGCCCGCCTTGCCTGAACGGCACTGCCCTATTCCAAAAAGCGATTTGAGCCCGTTCAACCTCAAGGGCAGACTTTCTTTGGGAAGCGCGGCAATCTGGATACCTGTCCAGTGAAGACAGGGGTGGATGATCAGCCGGGCGACAACCAGAGGAGAACACACATGCCCGGTAAACTGAGGAAAATGCTTTATGCCAGCGCCCTTGCCGTCACCGCCTTTGCGGTGGGAGGGACAGGCGCGTCCGCAAAAGACGACATCAGCTTTCTGGTGGTCGATTACGATGCGCCCGGAATGGGCGACTGGTGGCAGCTTCTGGTGTCGACCTATGAAGAAAAGACCGGCAACAAGGTGGTGCCGCGCAACACGCCGGCAAGCGAATATTACGAGCAATTGCTCATTCAGGCCGCCAGCGGCACCGGTGCGGACATCCTGACCGTCAATCCGAACAACATCGGCGAGCTTCTTGCCGCCGGCCAGCTCATGCCATTGACGGATTTTCTCGAAAACTCCGGCGTGAAGGACCAGATCGTCGATGGCGGTTTCGATGCGTTGACAGTGGATGGCGAAATCTATGCGCTGCCGATCACCGGTCGTACGCTCGAACTGATTTACAACGCCTGCTATCTGAAGGAAGCCGGGTTCGACCGCCCGCCCCAGACCCCGCAGGAGTTTCTCGACTACGCGAAGAAGCTGACGGTGAAGGACGATTCGGGGCGCGTCACGCGGTATGGCGCGAACATGGTCAATGCCAACGAAGACCCCACCTATGAGATGCTTCTCATGTGGAGCATCGCCAATGGCGGCTCGTTTGCCGATGCGGATGGCAATTTCACGCTTGATTCTGAACCTGTGATCGCGGGCCTCAAGCAGATGAAGGCACTCTATGATGCGGGCGTCGTTCCAAAGGGAATGACGGAGACAGACCAGCGCTCGCTGTTTGCCACCGGTGGGACCGCCATGACCATTGACGGGCAATGGCAGTTTCCCTTTATCGAGAAGAACAACTCCGACAATTTCGACTGCTACAAATCGGCGCTTCACCCTTGGGACGGGCCCGGGACCGGTGGCGTGAACATGGCGCTGGCGGTCAACGCAGCAACCAAAAATCCGGACGCCGCCAAAGCCTTCATCCAAACAGCGGCCAGCGCGGAGATGCAGTCCACCTTCTCCGATCACAGTCCATACATTCCCTATGGGGTGAACGCGCTGACCGATGCGCAGAAAGAGGCGCGCCCCTATCTGGAGCCCTGGATCAAAAGCAGCGGAAACGCGCATCCGGTGGCCATTCCCGGCCATGCCGACCAGTTCAACGAGATATGGCCGATTGTTGTCGACGCCGTGCTGCTGACCCTGCGTGACGACAGGCCTGCCGAAGAGAGCCTCGCCGAAGCACAGGCCAAACTGGAAGACTGCTGCGCCAAATAGGTGCGGCATCAGAAATCCGGGCGACATCAAGCATGAGTGGCTTCAACAACAAGAAGGGAAAGGGCGGGCGACTGGCCGGAGACGGCAGCAGCCTCTCCAATTTCCTCACAGAAGGAAGGGGCTTCCTTCTCATCATGCTGTTGCCCGCCCTGCTGGTTCTGGGGTTTGTGATCGGTCTGCCGATGCTGAAGGCACTCATACTCAGCTTCGACACGATCAACTTCCGCAGGCCGGCAGCGGCGGGCACTTTTGGCTGGCACAATTATGAGAAACTGGTCTTCGATGCGCAGGTCTGGAACGCGGTCTGGCGCTCCGCGCTCTATATGGGCGGTACGGTCATCGGCTCCATCGTCCTTGCCCTTTCGGCGGCGCTTCTGACACGGCGCATTGTCCGGTTCCGAGCGCTTGCGCGGCTTACCTTCCTGATACCCTGGACGGTGCCAGCCGTGGTCACCGCGCTGGTCTGGGGAGTGATGTATGAAGGCAATTTCGGCGTCATCAACCGCCTTCTCGACCCCCTGCCCTTTCTCGACCGAACCGACTGGCTTATCGACCGCGATACCGCCCTTCCCGCGCTGATCCTGGCGCAGGTGTGGAACGAATTCCCGGTCGCCTACATCTTCTTTCTGGCCGGGCTGCACTCCATTCCCGACGAACTCTACGAGGCTGCCAGGATCGACCGGGCCAGCGCCTTCAACCAGTTCCGCTACATCACCCTGCCGCAGCTCAGCTCCGTCACGGCCGTGATCGTCGTGCTCCTCATGATCATGGGCTTCAAATCCTTTCCCATCATCTTCATCCTCACCGGAGGCGGACCAGCCGGCGCGACCGAGACCATGACCGTGCTTACCTACAACACCGCCTTTCGCAAACTGGATTTCTCCTATGCGGCGACGCTCGGCATTCTCGCCGTTCTCATTTCGCTCGCCATGGTGCTTGTCTATCTGCGCGTGATGAAGCGTGCGGAACGCGGTGCGGGCGGAGCCGTCTGACCATGGCGCAACCTATAGGAAGCTCGACCGCATCGAACATCCTGCATACCGCCGCATTGGTGCTGCTGGGGATGGTGGTCCTTTTCCCGGTCTACTGGATGGTTGTGATCGCACTGACACCAACCGGCTTCAGCCGCAGCCTCGCCGGTATCGTCCCCGAGCAGATCACGTTCGAGAATTTCACCACGCTGTTTACCGAGCGCCCGATGCTGCGCTGGATCGGAAACAGCATTTTCGTCGCGGCGGCTTCTTCCTTCCTGTCGCTCGCTTTTGGCGCCTCCTGCGGCTACGCCCTTAGCCGCATAAGATTCCGCGGTTCAGGCTCGTCCTCATCCTGGTTCTGGCCACGCAGATGATGCCAGCCACCAGCATCGTCGTGCCGCTTTACATATTGTTCCGCGACTTCGGCCTGCTCGACACCATGCAGGGCATGGTGCTTGGACACATCTCGCTCGTGGCACCACTGGCAATCTGGATGAGCAAAGGATTCTTCGACAGCATCCCCGCAGACCTCGAAGGCGCGGCCCGCATTGATGGCTGTTCGCGCCTTTCTGCCTACTGGCATGTAACACTGCCGCTGGCACTGCCCGGCCTTGCCGCGATCTTCATCTACGGTTTCGTAACGAGCTGGCACGACTTTCTGTTCGCCAAGACCCTCATCAACTCGCAATCGCTCTGGACTGCAGCCACAGGCATCTCGTCCTTCCGCGGCGAATATTTCACCCTGCATGAACTGCAGATGGCGGCGGCCCTTGTCTTCGCACTTCCAGTGATCGTCGTTTTTCTCATCATGCAAAGGCGCATCGTCTCAGGTGCGCTTGCCGGCAGCGTGCGCTGAGCGCAAACAGGAATCGAAACACCCCATGGCAACCGTTTCATTCTCCAAAGTCGTCAAGAAATACGGGCTGGCAGAAGTCATCCACGGAGCAGACATAAACATCGAAGACGGCGAGTTCATTGTTTTTGTCGGCCCCTCCGGCTGTGGAAAGTCGACGCTCTTACGCATGCTGGCTGGACTGGAGAGCATTAGCGGCGGCGAGATCCGGATTGGAGACCGGGCGGTAAATCACCTTCCTCCGAAAGACCGTGATGTGGCCATGGTGTTCCAGAACTATGCGCTCTACCCGCATATGAGCGTGGCCGACAACATCGGCTTTCCGCTTAAAATGACCGGCATTGCGCCAGCGAAACGCGCGCCGAAAGTGGCGGAAGTGGCGAGCCTGCTCGGGCTTGACGGCATGCTGGATCGTTACCCGCGCCAGCTTTCCGGTGGGCAGCGCCAGCGCGTCGCCATGGGCCGAGCTATCATACGCGAACCTTCCGTCTTCCTTTTCGATGAGCCACTCTCCAATCTGGACGCGGCACTGCGCGTACAGATGCGCCGAGAGATTAAACTCCTGCACCAACGCCTGGGTTCCACCATGATCTTCGTCACCCATGATCAGGTGGAGGCGATGACCATGGCCGATAGAATCGTGGTCTTGCGCGGCGGTCGCGTCGAGCAGATCGGCACACCGGATGAAATCTATCGAAAGCCGGAGAACACATTCGTGGCAAGCTTCATCGGCGCACCTCCCATGAATGTGATCGAAGGCACAGTCGCTCAACTGCAGAGAGGCCCCGTTTTCGTGCCGAAGGTCGAGCCCAAACTCGCAATTGATCTACCTGCAAGCACAAAAGCGCAACCGAATGCAGCCTTTCTGGGCATTCGACCAGAAGACTGCGTTCTGCAGCGCCGGACCGATCCATCCCAGCTGAACGGGTGTATCAAGTTCATCGAGCGAAGCGGGCCCGAAACTCAACTGACCATCGCAGTGGGTGCAACTGGCGGGCTTTCCATCACCACCCTCAGCTGGGACGGGAAAAGATATGCGATTGGTGACCCAGCGAATGTCGTTTTTCCCCCGGAGCGGCTGTGTCTCTTTGACCAGGAGGGCAAGCTGTTACGTTAGTCATGAATTGCACCAACTGCCAGTTTCCGCCACGTGCTGGTTGCGCAGTCACAACAAGACCCTGCACGTTGGTTGACTACTCGGGTTCTCCGTTTGCGCTATCGCACTGAGCGCGGTGCATCCTGTGTTCGTTTCTATACTCAACATCCAGAAAATGCGTCCGGTCATAAGCGGAGGCTGTTTGACGCTCCACTGTCTCGGGGAGGAGCTTTTTCAATGGAGCCTTCCGGCCTGGAGCTTGGCCCCGCCTGAGCGGCACAATTGAAAACCGCCGGCATCGCTTCCCGGTCCGCGCCTGCGCTTCGATCCAACCGCTTCATCCGGAGGAAGGAACTTAGCTATGGATAGGCGAGTGCGGTGTATAGAGATGTTAGAAGCTGAAGTGGCGCTTGCCACGATTGTTGGGGTCGTGGATGCCCCTCTGCTCTGGCTTCCGGGCTTGTCTATGGCGGCTGAGGCGGCCGTCGTTTGGGCGGCGCGCACCTTTGGGAGGGGCGTCGTCCGATGTTCTGTCTGAGGTGACTGGCGGCGTTCCGGGCCCGGCGTTTCCGCTTTGCCTTTCCTCATTGAGGAGAGAGGGCGTGCGCGGTTTGGCTGGTCCAAAGAACAGGCCCGCGAACCGGTTGGTTTAGGGGATTTTTGTGTTGA
>NZ_BAMP01000055.1 GCF_000615975.1 Nitratireductor aquibiodomus NL21 = JCM 21793
TCGGAGGCCTGGGCCAGCGCGCGTGGCCGTCTGGTGGCGCTTGGTGCGGTTGAGGCGGGCATGTTCAAGCCCAAGCGTGTTTTCGCCATGTAAAATACGTTGCCGGTTGATTTCATGTGATCAACGAGGCAACCCTCGGGCGTTTCGTGCATTATGTACCGAAACGATCATTGGGACGGGCATTGAATGCAGGCGAAAGACAGTGCGCCTTCGGAAACGTGGTCAGAGCGCATAAGGGCTTTCGCATCAGGCCCGAAACCCATCGGCTTTTTTCTGTTTTTGCTGATCGCGGTGACCATCATCCCCGCCATCGGCGTTTCGGTCGTTCTGCTTCAGCGCAACAACGAGGCGCAGCGCGAGGTCGTAAGCACGCTCGCCGAGGCTATGGCCGGCTCGATCGCCGAGGCCGTCGACCGCGAACTGAGCGGCATGTCGACCACGCTGCGCGTGCTTTCGACAACCCCCTCCCTTGCCAGTGGCGACCTGAAGGACTTTTACGACCGTGCGAGGCTGGCTCTTGCCGGCAGCGGCTCGTATCTGCGCGTGCTGGATGAAAACTACAGGCTGCTGATCAATACCGGCGTGCCCTTTGGTGAACCCCTGACGCCCCTAAATGAACCGGAGACGGCCCGGGCGGCGTTGAAGGGAGGGGTAACCATCACCTCGGGTGTGTTCTTTGGAAAACTGCACGGCAAGTGGAGCTTCAAGGTTGTGAAGCCGTACTTCCCCGAGAACGGCCCCCCACGCATCCTGGTGATGACACGAAACGCGGACACGCTTGTGGATGTGCTGTCTCAGCAGATGCTTCGCGGTGGCTGGAATGCTCGGTGGTCGACAAGAACAACATCGTGGTGGCCTCGTCTTTCATGTCCTCCGATGTCGGAAAGACGTTTTTTCTGAATTTGGACGGAACGGGCATTCAACATGAAGCCGAACCGGCGGAAGGGCGTGAGGGAGGCACCTACACGGCAATCGTCGGTGAATCAGGCGTCAGCGGGTGGAAGGCGGTGGTGTGGGCTTCGACCAAAACCATAGAAGAGCCGATGCGCCATTCGTTGCGTATGCTGCTGGCCGGAGGACTGCTCGTCATCGCCATCGGGGCGTTCGCGGCCTGGTTGCTTGGGCGACAGATAGCTGGTCCCGTGCGCCGGCTGGCGCGCGATGCGCGGCGGCTCGGCGCCGGCGAACCCGTTCATGCGATTGAGTATCCGATTGCGGAAGTGGCCACAGTATCCTCGGCCTTGGCAGAGGCTGCGCTTGATCGGGAGCAGGCGGAAAACGAAATCCGCCTTCTCATGCGTGAGGTTGCGCACCGTTCCAAGAACCAGTTGACCGTGGTGTCCTCCATGGCCAAGCAGACCGCGCGTAGTTCCCGCACATTCGCCGGATTTCAGGATGCTTTCCAGAAACGCCTGCACGGGCTGGCGCGCTCGACCGACCTTTTGATTGCGGGTGGCGCTGCCGGTGTGGAGCTGCGTGAATTGCTGGCGGCACAGGTCGACCCTTTCCGGCCCGATAGCGCCGAACGCCTGAAAATGACCGGTCCGAAATTCCGGCTCGCCAACCAGCCTGCGCAGACGGTCGGCCTCGCGGTCCATGAACTTGCAACCAATGCTTCCAAGTACGGCGCGTTTTCCACCAGCACCGGCAGGCTCGAAATTTCCTGGAAGGTCAAGGATGACATTCTCATCTTGACCTGGCGGGAGCATGTTTCGAAAGGGCGCCGCCGCAATGTGCGCCGCCGCGGGTTCGGAACGGAGATCATCGAGCGGATGGTCGGCGGCACGCTTGATGCCGAGATATCGCGTGTTTTTCATCGTGACGGGCTGGAATGCGTGTTCAGGATTCCGGTCGACAGGCTGGTGCCGGACTCGCTGCAAAATCCTTCCCCGACAGATGAAGTCGATTGAGGACAATGGCACTGTCAATGTTTGGGCTGGTAATCCTATGCGATTTCGCATATATGCCAGCCATCATTGCGCCTTGAATGCGCATTGTTACATGGCCCCGGCTGGACGACATCCCGGCTGAGGGCGTCCCTTTTCCCTAAATTTGAGAAAGGAAACCGATGTCGGTTACTGCAGAGCGTAAACAGGATTTGCTGAAAGAATTTGCCACCGCCCAGGGCGATACCGGTTCTCCGGAAGTCCAGGTCGCTATTCTGACCGAGCGGATCAAGAACCTCACCGAGCACTTCAAGGACCACAAGAAGGACAACCACTCCCGTCGTGGTCTCCTGAAGCTCGTCTCCCAGCGTCGCCGTCTTCTGGACTATCTGAAAAAGAAGGACGAAGGCCGCTACAAGACGCTGATCGAGAAGCTCGGACTGCGGCGCTAAGCTGATTTGGCCGGCGGATACCAACGGGTGTCCGCCGGTCTTATTTGGGTATGCGGTATATCGTGTGCCCGACGGCTCCGGCCAGGAGTGATTGTGACAGCGGTCTTGCCGCCGTCCCGCGCCTGAAAAGCCGGATAGCCGGGGCCCCAATGGACAGGTCATGGGGCAGGATTGCAGGATGCTTGCGGCCGCGACGGCCGGGAAACGAGCCTCCCGTTGTCTTGCCCGTGGCTCGTCCGAAAAACGAAGCGAGCCCGAAGGGAAAACGCCGCCAGATGCTGGCGCGCCCTTCGGCACAAAAGGACAAGATATGTTTAAAGACCACAAAGTTGAGATCGAATGGGGTGGGCGTCCGCTTACCCTTGAAACCGGCAAGATTGCCCGTCAGGCAGACGGCGCAGTGCTCGCCACCTATGGCGAGACCGTTGTTCTCGCAACCGTCGTTTCCGCGAAAGAGCCGAAGGCGGGCTTCGACTTCTTCCCGCTGACCGTCAACTACCAGGAAAAGACCTTTGCCGCCGGCAAAATCCCGGGCGGCTACTTCAAGCGCGAAGGCCGTCCGAGCGAGAAGGAGACGCTGGTCTCCCGTCTGATCGACCGTCCGATCCGCCCGCTCTTCGTCGATGGCTACAAGAACGACACCCAGGTCATCGCCACGGTGCTGCAGCACGATCTGGAGAACGATCCGGACATCGTCGCCATGGTTGCCGTTTCCGCCGCGCTCACCCTCTCCGGTGTTCCCTTCATGGGCCCCATCGGTGCCGCACGCGTTGGCTATGTCGGCGGTGAGTACATCCTCAACCCGCATGTCGACGAGATGGAAGAGACAAAGCTCGACCTCGTCGTCGCCGGTACAGGCGATGCCGTCCTGATGGTTGAATCGGAAGCCCAGCAGCTCCCCGAGGACGTCATGCTCGGCGCCGTCATGTTCGGCCACAAGGGCTTCCAGCCGGTCATCGACGCGATCATCAAGCTCGCTGAAGTTGCGGCCAAGGAACCCCGCGACTTCACGCCGCCGGACCTCTCCGAGCTCGAAGGCGAGATGCTCAAGATTGTCGAGAACGATCTGCGCGAAGCTTACAAGATCACCGACAAGCAGAAGCGTTACGACGCCGTTGACGCCGCCAAGGCGAAGGTGAAAGAGACGCTCCTGCCGGAAGGCGAAGAAGAGACCAAGTGGTCGGCCGAGCAGGTCAACACGGTCTTCAAGAGCCTGCAGGGCAAGATCGTTCGCTGGAACATCCTCGACACCGGCGGTCGCATCGACGGACGCGACCTCAAGACGGTCCGCCCGATCGTGGCCGAGGCAGGCCTTCTGCCCCGCACGCACGGTTCCGCGCTCTTCACCCGTGGTGAGACGCAGGCTCTCGTGGTCGCCACGCTGGGCACCGGCGAGGACGAGCAGTTCATTGACTCGCTCACCGGTACCTACAAGGAGGCCTTCCTTCTGCACTACAACTTCCCGCCCTACTCCGTGGGCGAGACGGGCCGCATGGGTTCGCCCGGCCGTCGTGAAATCGGCCATGGCAAGCTCGCATGGCGCGCCATCCACCCGATGCTGCCGGGCGCCGACCAGTTCCCCTACACGCTGCGCGTTGTCTCCGAAGTCACCGAGTCCAACGGTTCGTCCTCCATGGCGACCGTTTGCGGCACCTCTCTGGCCCTCATGGACGCCGGCGTACCGCTGGCAAAGCCGGTTGCAGGCATCGCCATGGGCCTGATCAAGGAAGACGAGCGCTTCGCCGTTCTCTCCGACATCCTGGGTGACGAAGATCACCTCGGCGACATGGACTTCAAGGTCGCCGGCACGGATGAGGGCATCACCTCGCTCCAGATGGACATCAAGATCGACGGCATCACCGAGGAGATCATGCAGATTGCCCTCGACCAGGCAAAGGACGGCCGTCTGCACATTCTCGGCGAGATGGCCAAGGCCCTTTCCGAGAGCCGTGGTGAGCTGGGCGAGTTGCTCCGCGCATCGAGGTCATGCAGATCCCGACCGACAAGATCCGCGACGTGATCGGTTCCGGCGGCAAGGTGATCCGCGAGATCGTCGAGAAGACCGGCGCCAAGATCAACATCGAGGACGACGGCACGGTGAAAATCGCTTCTTCCAACGCCAAGGAAATCGAGGCAGCGAAGAAGTGGATCCACTCCATCACGCAGAGCCGGAAGTGGGCGAGATCTACGAAGGCACGGTCGTCAAGACCGCCGACTTCGGCGCATTCGTGAACTTCTTCGGTCCGCGCGACGGTCTGGTGCACATCTCGCAGCTCGCGCAGGAGCGCGTTGGCAAGACCACCGACGTCGTCAAGGAAGGCGACAAGGTGTTCGTGAAGCTGATGGGCTTCGATGAGCGCGGCAAGGTGCGCCTCTCCATGAAGGTCGTCGACCAGGAGACGGGCAAGGAGATCGTGCAGGAAAAGAAGAAGAAGGAAGAGGCCGAGGACGCCGAAGGCTGATCCCGCTTCCCTTCTGACTGACAAGCGGGCGCGCGCTTCATGGCCGCGCCCGTTTTCGCATCCGGAACCCAAGATGAACGACACGCCGCTTGCCACCCTTCTGTTTCCATTCGAGCGCGGGCTGATCGATCCGCCGGGCGGGGGGGAGCGTGTGCTTTTCCTTGGCGCACCGGGAGCGCTTCATCTTCCAGCCGACTTCGCCGGAGACATGGCTGCCGTGCAGGGTTATCGGCCTGATTATCTTGCGCTCCAGCGGGCGGGCTTGTCCGTCACCCCCGAACCGGAAGGCGAGGGCTATGACCTTGCGCTCGTCCTGCTTGGCCGACACCGGCGTGAGAACGAGCAGCGTCTCGTTGAGGCGTTGAAACGAACCCGGCCCGGTGCCCGGATTGCAGCAGCCTGCGCCAAAAAGGACGGCGGTGGCAGTGTGCGCAGGCGCATGGTCGAGCTTCTCGACCTCGAAGATCATGCCTCCAAGCATCACGGCGTCGTTTTCTGGCTGCGTCGCCCGGATGCGATCGAAACGGTTTTGGCTGCGCTGGATGCACCGGAAAGTGTGGCAGACGGCTATATCACTGCAGCCGGTGGCTTCTCCGATGACGGCATCGATCCGGGCTCGGCGCTTCTCGTGGAGTGCCTGCCGGACAATCTGTCAGGCGCAGTTGCCGATTTCGCGGCCGGCTGGGGCTATCTTTCTGTAGCAGCTTCCGAGCGTGCACCGGGCGTGAAGAGTATCGATCTTTACGAGGCGCATCACGCCTCGCTGGAGGCGGCCCGGCGCAACATGGCGGCAAGAGCGCCGCAGATGCCGGCGCGCTTCTTCTGGCAGGACCTTCTGGGAGAGCCGGTGAACGAGCGCTATGACGTGATCCTGATGAACCCGCCATTCCATCGCAGCCGGGCTGCGGAGCCCGATATGGGCCACGCGATGATCGCGGCGGCGGCAAAGGCGCTCAAGCCGCGCGGGCGGCTTTTCCTTGTCGCCAACAGGCAGCTCCCCTATGAAGAGGGCCTCCAGAAGCATTTCGCGGCACAGGGTGAGCTGCGCCGCGATACGGTGTTCAAGGTTTTGTGGGCCCGCAAGTAGCGGGCCGATCTGATCCGGTTCAGTCGTCGCCGGTGGCGGCGCTGATGCGCTTCAGCTCTTCCATGGTGGGCATGGAAACGGTGTTGTAGCCGGAATCCACATAGTGGATTTCGCCCGTCACGCCGGACGAAAGATCGGAAAGCAGATAGAGCGCCGAGCCGCCGATCTCGTCGATCACCACGGTCCGCCTGAGCGGCGCGTTGCGCTGCTGGTAGGAGAACATATAGCGCGCGTCCGAGATGCCGGCGCCGGCCAGCGTGCGCACAGGACCGGCGGAGATCGCGTTGACGCGGATGTTGCGCGGGCCGTAATCGCTTGCCAGATACCGCACGCTCGCCTCAAGGCCGGCCTTGGCCACGCCCATCACGTTGTAATTGGGCATGACGCGTGTGGAGCCGGCATAGGTCAGCGTCAGCATCTGCCCGCCATTGTCCATCATCTCCGCCGCCTTGCGGGCGACTTCCGTGAAGGAGTAGCAGGAGATCACCATGGTGCGCACGAAGTTCTCACGCGTGGTGTTGGCGTAGAGGCCCTTCAGCTCGTTGCGGTCGGAAAAGCCGATCGCATGGACGATGAAGTCCAGCGAGCCCCATTCCTCTTTCAGCCCGTCGAACACGGCATTGATGGAGGCGCTGTCTTCCACATCGCAGGGGAAGAGCAGGTTCGAGTTCACCTTTTCGGCCAGCGGCTTCACGCGCCGGCCAAACGCATCGCCCTGATAGGTGAACGCCAGCTCCGCGCCCTGCTCGGCCAGCTTCCTGGCGATGCCCCAGGCAATCGAGTGATCGTTGGCGACCCCCATGATGAGGCCGCGCTTCCCTTTCATCAAACCGTCCATGGACCCTTATCTCAACCTGCGTAACGCTGGAAAACAAGCGTGGCGTTGGTGCCGCCGAACCCGAACGAGTTCGACAGGACTGTATCGATCTTGGCGTTGTCGATGCGTTTGCGCACGATCGGCGCACCCTCGAATTCGGGGTCGAGTTCGGTGATGTGTGCGCTCTCGCCGATAAAGCCGGCCTGCATCATCAGGATCGAGTAGATCGATTCCTGCGCACCCGCGCCACCGAGCGAGTGGCCCGTCAGCGACTTGGTTGACGCAATGTGCGGCATCTTATCGCCGAACGCTTGGCGGATGGCGTCGATCTCGCGGGAATCGCCCACCGGCGTCGCAGTGCCATGCGTGTTGACGTAGTCGACATCGCCGGTCACCGTGGAGAGCGCCTGCTTCATGCAGCGCACCGCGCCTTCACCCGAAGGCGCAACCATGTCGAAACCGTCGGAGGTTGCGCCATAGCCGGTCAGCTCGGCATAGATCTTCGCGCCGCGCGCTTGGCGTGCTCCAGTTCTTCCAGAACCAGAACGCCAGCGCCGCCGGCGATGACGAAGCCGTCACGTGTCGCGTCATAGGCGCGCGAAGCGGTGGCCGGCGTGTCGTTGTGCTTGGAAGACATCGCGCCCATGGCGTCGAAGAGGTTTGACATGGTCCAGTCGAGATCCTCATGGCCGCCGGCGAACATGATGTCCTGCTTGCCCCACTGGATCAATTCAGCCGCATTGCCGATACAGTGCGCGGAGGTCGAGCAGGCCGACGAGATCGAGTAGTTCACACCATGGATTTTGAACCAGGTGGCAAGCGTCGCCGAAGCCGTGGAAGACATGGCCTTGGGCACTGCGAACGGCCCGATGCGCTTGGGCGAGCCCTTTTCTATGGTCGTCTGCGCGGCTTCAAAGATGGTGCGGGTGGACGGACCGCCCGAACCCATGATGATGCCGGTGCGCTCGTTGGTGATGTCACCTTCCTCGAGGCCCGAGTCGGCAATCGCCTGCTCCATGGCCACATGGTTCCACGCACCGCCCTTCGAGAGGAAGCGCATGGCGCGACGGTCGACGACCTCGGCCGGGTCGAGCGTCGGTGCGCCCCATACCTGACAACGGAAGCCGTGCTCGGCAAAATCTTCCGAGAACGAAATGCCCGATTTCGCATCGTGCAGCGAGGCGGTTACCTCGTCTGCGTTGTTGCCAATCGAGGAAACGATGCCGAGGCCGGTAACGACGACGCGTCTCATGATACTCTCCTTGGGCCGCTGCACACGGCCGCCAGTCAATGGTTGAAACTCAGGCTTCCTGCTTGGCCAGCCCGACACGAAGATCCGTGGCGGTGTAAATCTGCTCGCCGTCAGCCTTCAGCCATCCATCGGCGGTGCCGAGAACCAGGCGGCCCTTCATGACACGCTTGAAGTCGACGCCGTATTCGACGAGCTTTGTCTCCGGCGTAACCATGCCCTTGAATTTCACTTCGCCGGTCGAAAGGGCCATGCCCTTGCCCGGCAGGCCGAGCCAGCCGAGATAGAAACCGGTGAGCTGCCAGAGCGCATCGAGGCCAAGGCAGCCCGGCATGATCGGGTTACCGGGAAAATGGCACGGGAAGAACCAGTGGTCAGGCTTGATGTCGAATTCGGCACGGACATAGCCCTTGCCGAACTCCCCGCCTTCCTCCTGAATGTCGGTGATGCGATCGAACATCAGCATGGGCGGAGCCGGCAATTGCGCATTGCCGGGACCGAAAAGGTCGCCCTGCGCGCAGGCCAGAAGGTCTTCGTAATCGTAGCTGTTTTTCGTTTGCGCCATCAATAGCCATCCCGTCGGTGGTCCCGGTCGCGCCGGAACCGTTCTTTTCGTTGTCCGAACTCCCTATCACAGCTTGTTTCTCGCTGGAAACCGCCGTTGTGGGAATTTGCCATGCCGCGTGTGGCTGCCCCCGGAAAACTGCCGCTATTGATCGTGTTGAATGGAGCGAATATATGTCAGGAAGGAATAACTGCAGCGAGAGCCTCGGGATGGGTCGAAGGTTCGGATAACAGGAAAGACGGGCGGTTTCATTGTCGATCTCGAATGAAGGCCAGAAGATTTCGCTCGAAGAGCGTTTGAGGAGTGCGGGCCTGCGCCCCACGCGCCAGCGTGTCGCGCTCGCAGATCTCCTGTTCGCCGCCGGTGATCGTCACGTTTCTGCTGAAGCGCTGCATGAAGAAGCTCAGAATGCAGCTTCTCCGTTTCGCTGGCCACTGTCTACAACACGCTGCATCAGTTCACGGATGCCGGCATGCTGCGCATCGTCCAGGTGGAGGGTGCCCGCACCTATTTCGACACCAATGTGTCGGATCACCATCATTTCTTCTTCGAAGAAGATGAGAAGGTTTTCGACATCCCCTCAGGTGGCGTCGAGGTCCGAAACCTTCCGGAGCCGCCGGAAGGAACGGAAATCGCCAATGTCGATATCGTTGTCAGGCTGCGCCGCAAGCGCCACTGAAGCGCGCTTCACCGTCAGTCTTTTACGCTCTCTCCCGGATAGGCTCCCCAGATCAGTGACTGGTTCACCCAGCCCGAATGGCCGGCGAAGTCCATTTCGCACCAGTCGCCATTGCATGCCTTGATCGAGCCGATGGCGCCGGGTTCGACGCGGGCGACGAGCCGCGCATCGTCGCGCGGGTCGGCCCTGAGGTCGATATCGGCCTCCTTGCCCTTGAACCATGGCGCGGCGATACCGGTACGGCGTCCCGAAAGAAGCGCCTGATTGATCCAGCCTTCCGCTCCCTCGGCATCGCGCACGCGCCGCCAGTTGTCATATTCCTGGATGATCTCCATCGGCAGACCGGATTTCAGATACATCCAGTTCACTGCGTAGTTGAGTCCCGGGCCGATGCGCATGTTCACGCGGCTTGATTTGAGACTGACGAAACGTGGCAGGGGGAGACCGCTTGGCCCGACCTTTACGTTCTGTTCGGTGTTTGCCTGCGCCTGCGTCGTCATGGGTGTCGCAACCAGAACGGCGACGGCGAGGGCTGCAAACATTGAACGGAATGGCGCGTTGGCCGGCATTACAAACTCCCGGTAACCCTTGTTCTGGCGGAACGAGCGCTTCCACCCTTTTTCTTTGTCTTGGCGCCCCCTGCTTGATAGACAGAAGACAACCCGGCTCGGCATTGCAGTGTCGTGCATCTTGGTTAAAGAGGTATCAACAGGGCGTTATTTTGGAGACCGTATGACCGTCAGGAAGAAGCCTCTCGTCGTCATCACCCGCAAGCTGCCGGACCAGGTCGAAACGCGCATGCGCGAGCTGTTCGACGCGCGCCTCAATCTCGACGACAAGCGCATGACGCAGCCCGAGCTCGTGGCTGCGGTCAAGGAAGCTGACGTTCTTGTTCCCACGATCACGGATCGAATCGATGCCGCGCTCATTGCCCAGGCCGGCGAGCGTCTGAAGCTCATCGCCAATTTCGGCAATGGCGTCGACAATATCGACGTCGCAGCAGCGGCCAGGAAAGGCATCACTGTCACCAACACGCCCAACGTGCTCAACGAAGACA
The DNA here is from genome assembly GCF_000615975.1 of Nitratireductor aquibiodomus NL21 = JCM 21793. Lineage (GTDB taxonomy): Bacteria > Pseudomonadota > Alphaproteobacteria > Rhizobiales > Rhizobiaceae > Nitratireductor > Nitratireductor aquibiodomus. The sequence goes on from NZ_BAMP01000055.1 coordinate 10,255, forward strand.
CCGCCGACATGACCATGGCGCTCATGCTCGCAGTGCCGCGCCGTCTGACGGAAGGTGCGGAGCTTTTGCGCAGCGGTGGCGAGTGGGGCGGATGGTCGCCCACATGGATGCTGGGGCACCGCATCTGGGGCAAGCGCCTCGGCATTGTCGGCATGGGCCGCGTGGGCACGGCCGTCGCGCGCCGCGCCAAGGCCTTTGGCCTGTCGATCCACTATCACAACCGCCAGCGTGTTTTGCCGGCCATCGAGGACGAACTGGAGGCAACCTACTGGGACAGCCTCGACCAGATGCTCGCCCGCATGGACATCATCTCCGTCAATTGCCCGTCGACGCCGGCCACTTTCCATCTACTGTCTGCGCGGCGGCTCGAGCTCATGCAACCCCGCGCCTATGTCGTGAACACAGCTCGCGGTGATGTGGTGGATGAGGATGCGCTGATCCGCCTCATCGAGGAAGGCAAGCTTGCGGGTGCGGGGCTCGACGTGTTCGAGCACGAGCCCTCCGTCAATCCAAAACTCCTGAAACTCGCTCAGAAAAACAAGATCGTCATTCTGCCGCATATGGGATCGGCCACCATCGAGGGCCGCATCGACATGGGCGAGAAGGTGATCATCAACATCCGCACCCTCTTCGACGGCCACCGTCCGCCGGACCGCGTCCTGCCCAGGAACGTCTGATCGCTTTGCGCATGCGATCTCGTGGCAGTGGCGTTGTGCGTGGTTCGGCAAGCTCACCATGAGGGATGGCAATGGGCTGCATGGAGGGACAATGTCGCTGCCAAGGCGCGCCATCAGCGCCTCTGAAGAACGGTTTTCTGCCAGACACAACTACCCCTCATGGTGAGCTTGTCGAACCACGCACACCGTCAATGCAACAGGTCACGGAGCGAGCAAAGCCCGTTCCCACCCGCAGGAAAAACGCCCTCAGCCGGTGCGCCGCCGGTATTTAACGGTTTCAAAACGGGCCGCCAGCGCATCGTAAAGCAGCAGGCGACCGGTGAGCGGTTCACCGATACCCGTCACCAGCTTCACGACCTCCATGGCCTCCAGCGTGCCCATCACGCCGGTCAGAGCGCCGACAATGCCGGCTTCCGCGCAGCTGGGCACAAGCCCCGCCGGCGGCGGCTCGGGAAAGAGGTCACGATAGCCCGGCATGAGATTGCATCGGCATCGCGTTCGAACGGTTTGAGCACGGTGAGCGATCCGTCGAAGCGCCCGACAGCTGCCGTCACGAGCGGCCGTTCCACCGCCTCACAGGTGTCGGCCAGCAGGTAGCGGGTGTCGAAATTGTCCGATCCGTCCACCACCATGTCGTAGGTGGCGATGATCCCGGCAGCGTTCTCCGCATCAAGCCGGATAGGATGCGTCTCGACCGTCACATGCGGGTTGATGCGGGCAATGCTTGCCCTGGCGCTCTCGACCTTCTCCATGCCGACACTGTCCGTGTCATGGATAACCTGTCTCTGCAGGTTGGAGAGCGAAACCGTGTCGTCGTCAATCACGCCCAGCGTGCCGATGCCGGCGGCCGCAAGGTAACAAAGCACCGGCGCGCCGAGCCCCCCGGCGCCGATCACCAGAACACGCGCCTTCTTCAGTTTTTGCTGCCCGGCTCCACCGATTTCCGGCAGAACGATATGGCGGGCATAGCGCTCCAGCTCGGTGTCGGAAAGTGCGGCGGGGAATGTCGTTGTCTCGGCCATGGGGCGATCTTATCCAGCGGGAGGAAGCGTGTCAGCGTTGTTCGTGGATCGCGCCGGCAGATACGGATAAAAACTGCGCGCGGCCTTCGATGGCCGAGAACAGGCTCGCCTCCGTACCGGTCATGAAGGCCTGACAATTCAGCTCTTCAAGGATCGAAAAGAGCGCTGCCCGCCGATCCGGGTCGAAATGCGCGGAAATCTCGTCCAGAAGCAGGATCGGCGCGGTTCCCGAAAGCTCGCCCGTCAACCGGGCATGCGCGAGGATCAGGCCCACCAGAAGCGCCTTCTGCTCACCGGTGGAGCAGCGGGCCGCCGGCATGTCCTTGGGCACGTGGCGCACGAGAAGATCGCTGCGATGCGGACCTTCCAGCGTTCGCCCCGCGGCGCGGTCACGCGGCCGCTGGTCGCACAGAACGGCGCGGAATTTCTCCTCCACGTCGACGGCGGCGTGCTGTCCGATCGCTTGGTCGATGGTGCCCTCCAGCGCAATCCCGGCGGTGGGAAACGGACCATCTTCGGGCAGACGCTCGTTCATCGCGGCGAGCAGGCGCACCATCTCGGCACGCGCGGCGGCAATCGCCACGCCGGTTTCGGCCATCTGCGTTTCTATGGCGTCGAACCAGCCGCCATCGCGCGAGTCTTCCGCAAGCAGCCGGTTGCGCGCGCGCATCGCCTTCTCATAGTCGAGGGCGCGTCGGCCGTGCGCCGGGTCGATGGCGAGAACGAGCCGGTCGAGGAAGCGCCTGCGGTCGCTGGCAGAACCGGTGAAGAGCGCATCCATGGCCGGTGTCAGCCACAGGACGCGCACCCACTCGAGCATGGCGTCGGCTGTCCGTGCGTTCTCGCCGTTGATGCGCAGGCGGCGTCCACCCGTTTCCGCTCCCGGCTGCAGGCCGGCAGTGCCGGTTCCGATCTCGCATTCGCCGAACGGGCCTTCGAGCTTCGCATGGATGGCAAAGCCCGTTCCGGCACCTTCGCGCGCGACATCGTCAAGCGTGGCGCGGCGCAGGCCGCGACCCGGGGAGAGAAAGGAAACGGCCTCGAGCAGGTTCGTCTTGCCTGCGCCGTTTTCGCCGGTCAAAACCACCGCCCCCGGCGAAAGATCGAGCGCCAGGGCATGATAATTTCGAAAGTCGGTAAGGCTCAGCCTGGTAGCGTGAACCTGGGCTACGGCCTGCCTGCCGGATGTCTGGTCGACCAAGGGGGAGCCAATGCCGGCGCGCTCTAGACGCGCATCGGCATCAGAACGTAGAGCGTGCTTTCGTCGCCTTCGTCCTGCACGAGCGTGGGTGAGCCTGCATCAGCCAGGAGGAAGCGCGCTTCACTGCCCGAGAGCTGCGCCGCCACGTCCAGAAGGTAGCGGGCGTTGAAGCCGATCTCGATCGGGTCTGCCTCGTAGTCGGCGGCAAGCTCTTCGGTTGCCGAGCCCGAGTCCGGGTTGTTCACCGTCAGTGTCACCTGTCCTTCGGCAATGCTGAGCTTCACCGCCCGTCCGCGTTCCGAGGAGATCGTCGACACGCGGTCGACGGCCGAGGCGAAGGTCTGACGGTCGATCACCAGTTTCTTGTCATTGCCGGTCGGAATGACGCGCTGATAGTCGGGGAAAGTCCCGTCGATCAGTTTCGAGGTGAGAATGACGCTGCCGATGGTGAAGCGGATCTTTGTGTCCGAGAGCTCGACCGTAACAGCCACATCCGGATCGTCGACCAGTTTCTGTAGTTCACCGACCGTCTTGCGCGGGATGATGATGCCGGGCATGCCTTCAGAGCCCGCCGGCGCTTCCATCTCGGCGCGTGCGAGACGGTGGCCGTCGGTCGCCACCGAGCGCAGCTTCAGCCCGCCATCGGCCTCGATCGTGTGCAGGAAGATACCGTTCAGATAGTAACGTGTCTCCTCGGTGGAGATGGCGAACTGGGTCTTCTCGATCAGCTTTCAGATCGGCCGAATCGAGCCGGAAGATATGGGAGAAATTGCCGGCCGAGAGCTCGGGAAAATCGGACTGCGGCAGGCACTGGAGACGGAAGCTCGAGCGCCCGGCCACCACGGACATGGCGTTGCCGTCCTCATCGGTCTTCAGCATCACCTCCGCACCGTCGGGCAGCTTGCGCACGATGTCGTAGAGCAGATGCGCCGGAACGGTCGTTGCGCCGGCCTGCTCGATGGTCGCGCCCGCAGCCTCGGTCACTTCCAGGTCGAGGTCGGTCGCCTTCATTTGCAGGCTTGCGCCATCCGCGCTGAGAAGCACGTTGGAGAGAATCGGAATGGTGTTGCGGCGTTCCACCACGCGGTGAACATGGTTCAGTGACTTCAGGAGGGTGGAGCGTTCGAGAATAACACGCATGACCAATCAATCTCACTTGAATGAAGAATAGCCCTGCAAACATGGCGCATGTTCAGGACAGCCGTGAACAGGCTTCGATTTCCGTCAAAATGACAGGAAATCGACAAGAAACGCAAGCCTTTCACGGCGTTACGCCCCGGTTCCTTCCGGTTTTTGGGGAAAACGCACTGCCCGCAGGGAGGCAGGAGCGCGGAAGATAAGAAAAGACCGGCGGGCGCGCCGCCGGTCTGTCAAAATCGCTTCGGGTGCCGTCTTGCCGTCACGGGCTCCGGCGGCCCCGCCAGCCTCAGGCCTGATCGCTGATCAGGCGCTTCAGAAGCTCGATCTCCTGCGCGAGCTGCCTGTCGCCGTCGGTCAGGCCCTCGATCTTGCGGACCGCGTGCAGCACCGTCGTGTGATCGCGTCCGCCGAAACGACGGCCGATTTCCGGCAGGGAGCGCGGCGTCATGACCTTGGAAAGATACATGGCCACCTGGCGCGGCTTGACGATGGTGCGTGTGCGGCGGTTCGAAAGCAGCTCCGTCTTGGACACGTTGTAATGCCGCGCGACAATGCGCTGGATGTCCTCGATGCGCACGCGTTTCGGTTCGCCGGCGCGGCAGACATGGCCGAGGATTTCGTCGATCCTGTCGATGGTGATCTGCGGCTCGAAGGAGTGGCGGAACAGAAGCTGGTTGAAAGCGCCTTCCAGTTCGCGGCCGCTGCCGGTGACCGAGCGCGCCACATGCACCAGAATTTCTTCTGGGATGTCGAGCGAACCGTCTTCGGCCTGCGCGCTCGCCAGACGCTGCTTCAGGATCGAGAGCCGCATGGCGAAATCCGGAGCGCCGATCTCGAGAGAGACGCCGCCATTGAGGCGCGACTTTACGCGCGGCTCGAGCGATTCCAGCTCTGAGGGCGGGCGGTCGGCCGCCACCACCACCTGGCGCGCACTGTCGAGCAGCATGTTGAGCAGGTGGCAGAACTCGTTCTGGATGGATTTGCCCTGCAGAAACTGCATGTCGTCAATGATCAGGAGGTCGATGTCGCGCAACTGCTCTTTCAGGGTCAGGGCATTGTTGTCGCGGATCGCGGTGGCGAAACGCCACATGAAATACTCCGCCGTCAGATAGACGACACGGGCCTGCGGCTTGCGGCGCAGCGACTCGGCTGCAATCGCCTGCAGCATATGCGTCTTTCCGAGCCCCACTGAGGCATGAAGAAAGAGCGGGTTGAAGCGGATCGCATTGGAGTCCGATTCGGCCACGGTGCGCGCAGCGGCACAGGCGACGCGGTTGGAGGCGCCCTCGATCAGGGAATCGAATGTGTACCGGCTGTCGAGCGGCGAGCCCAGAATGTTCGAACGCCCGTCGGCCTCGGGCAATTTCGCCGGATTGGCGCGTGCGGACGGTGCTCCGGCCAGCGTGCCGGAGGCAAGGGCCGTCTGCGGACGGCTCGCAGCCTTGCGCGCGGCTGCCGGCTTGTTTTCCTGCGTTGCCCGCACATTGCGCGTGGCAGTCCGCACCACAATCTCCACCTTGAGAGTGTCGGGTGCTTCCTGCTTCCACAATTCGGTGATGAGGTCGAGATAGTGACCATTGATCCAGGAGCGCAGAAAAGCCGTGGGCACAGAGATCCGCACGCAGCCCTTCGAGGCTTCCATCAGCTTCATGCGACCGAACCAGCTGGAATAAACTTCGCTTCCCAGGCGTGCACGGAGCTGCGTTTTTACGCGCTCGAAAATCGCCTCGGACGGTCCCGCCTTGCTGTCGCTCTTACCTGCTTCTGTTGTCTCCTTGCCCTCCTGCTGAGACATCTGCTCCTGAAAAGAAAATCCCCCCGTCGTTTCCCTTTCCGCGCCGCTTTGCATTCCTCGTGTCCCTGTCGTTTTGAGTGGTGTTTTTAACGGCCGGGTCCTTGCCACAAGGCTGTCTGCCCCTGCCCGGTCCGTTCTTTTTATGATGATCGTAGGTCCGCCTGGTCTCTGACCCCAAAACTCTCCTTGGCTCTCTACAGCGGCATGGCCGCCGTTGAAACAGATTTATGCAATCACCGGTTGATTTTCTGTGCCGGCGGTCATGCAGCTCGTGCTCGTCTGGTCTCGACGCGAATGCGTCTCCATTGGGTCCCCGACAAACGAGCTGGCGAGGCTTGTTTCGAGAGCGCGCAAAAACCCCACGCGGAAGAAAAAACCGCGTCGCAATGGGTGCCGATTTGGGCTTAAGTCATCGGGCTTTTTTCTGCCCTCTCGATGGCCTGACATTACCGAAATCCTTGTGGAAAGGGCAAGGGCGGGGCTGCCGCTTTTTTCTCGAATCTGGTCTTGTGCGGAGCGCAAAAATCGGCATCGCCCAAGGGGCAGATGGATAAGCCTTTTGGATTCAAAAGCCTTTTCCAAATGCGCGCGCTTCACGCGCGCTGCGAAAAAAAATCTTAAAAAAGAGCTTGACATTTCAGCGTTGATTTTCCGCTGAGCGTGACATGGGTAACCTGTGGATAAACTTTCACAACCCTATGAAATAAAAGGCGAATATCGGTTTGGCCGAAATTTAACGGGATGCTTATGTGACGAAAATAATACGATTCTCAAACACTTAGGGTCACAAACGCAAAAGGCTGGCCTGTGACAACACAGGGTTGTCGCAGGCCAGCCTTTTGAGAGGCAAAGAAAAACCCGGCTGGAAAGCCGGGTTCATCTCTAAGTCTGCTAAAAAGCGTCAGGCGCCGAGCGCCTTCACGCGCTGCGCAAGGCGAGAGACCTTCCGCGACGCCGTGTTGCGATGCAGGACACCCTTGCCCGCGGCGCGCATCAGCTCTGGCTGAGCAGCCTTGAATGCGCTTTCCGCTGCTGCCTTGTCGCCGGTGGCCAGTGCTTCTTCGACCTTGCGAACGAAGCTGCGCACACGCGAGCGACGGTTCTTGTTAACCGCAGTACGGCGAGCAATCTTGCGCACCGCCTTCTTGGCCGAAGTCGTGTTGGCCATGTGTCCTCTCTATGTCTCTACAAATCCTGCCGCGATCAGTGTCACGCGGGCGCAAAACAAAAAGGGCAGCCGCAGGGCCACCACAGTCGTGGCGGCTTATAGTGGAGCTTTCGGGCAACGTCAACGCCTATTGGCGCCTATCCCTCCTGATCGCACCTCACGCGATCAGCGATTTTTGAAGTTGGCGGACCGCTTCTCGGTAAATGCGGCCATGCCCTCCTTCTGATCGTCCAGAGCGAACATCGCATGAAACACACGGCGCTCGAAACGCAGGCCTTCGGCAAGGGTGGTTTCGTAGGAGCGGTTGACCGCCTCCTTGGTCATCATCACCGCCGGCAGGGAGAAGCCGGCAATGGTATCGGCCGCCTTCAGGGCTTCCTCGATAAGCTCACCGGGTGGCACGACGCGCGATACCAGGCCGGAGCGTTCGGCTTCCCCGGCGTCCATGAAGCGGCCCGTCAGGCACATGTCCATGGCTTTTGACTTACCGACGAAACGGGTCAGTCGCTGCGAGCCGCCCATGCCCGGCATGACACCGAGCGTGATCTCGGGCTGGCCGAATTTCGCATTCTCGGCGGCGATGATGAAATCGCACATCATGGCCAGTTCGCAGCCGCCGCCCAGCGCATAGCCTGCCACGGCGGCGATGATCGGCTTGCGCACGCGGGTCAGCCCGTCCCAGCCCGCGAAGAGGTCTTCCATATAGGCGTCCACATAGGACTTGGATGCCATCTCCTTGATGTCGGCTCCGGCGGCGAACGCCTTCTCCGATCCGGTGATGACGATGGCGCCGATCCGTGGGTTCTCGTCGAACGCCTCCAGCGCCCCTACCACTTCCTCGAGCACCTGGGAGTTCAGTGCGTTGAGCGCCTTGGGGCGGTTCAGAGTGATCAGCCCGACGCGCTCCCGCGTCTCCACCAGGATCGTCTCATAAGCCATGGTCTGGTTTCCTCTCCGTTATATGTGAATTGCCAGGGTAAGGTTCTGACCCAAGGGTCAGGACCTGTTAATATGGTCGCAATGGTCGGCCTGATTTGTGCGGATACGCGAAGCAGGACCGCAGGAAGACTTCACGTCTTTCAAGGTCTTGCGACAAAGTAGGCCGTGCAAATCAGGCCGATCCGAAAGACGCTCGATAGACCGGCGACCTGCTGCGTCAAACCCCTTGACCGGGGGAAGGACCCCGCTCTGCGGGCTTTTCCTTGCATCTCTTGGTCTATTGAACGCCATTGTGATCATATTAATAGGTTCTGACCCTAGCGCTGGCAGTTCGGACAATAAAAGGTCGACCGCCCGCCCTGCACGATGCGGCGAACGGTGCCGTTGCATTCGTCATGAGCGCATGCGTGTCCCTCGCGGCCATACACCTTGAAGGCGTGCTGGAAGTAGCCAAGCGATCCATCCGCCTTTACATAGTCCCGCAGGGATGAGCCGCCGGCTGCGATTGCTTCTGCGATGACGGCGCGGATCGACGTCGCCAGACGCTCGCATCGCTCCGAGGTTCCGCGTCTGGCGACGATTGTATCGGCGCTGCGCTTCGGCGAAAGCCGTGCGCGCCACAATGCTTCGCAGACATAGATGTTACCGAGACCCGCGATCACCCTCTGGTCGAGCAATGCGGCTTTCAGCGGTGTGCGCTTCCCGCGCAGGCGCTCGGCAAGCAGTGCTCCGTCCAGTGCGTTTCCGGTCGGCTCGATGCCAAGCGTCGCCAGCAGGGGGTGGCTGTCCAGCGGGCCTTCATCGTGCAGAAGCATGAAGCCGAACCGGCGCGGGTCGTTATAGACCACTCGAAGGGTCCGCCCGTCGCCCGAAGTCAGGTGAAACACAGCGTGGTCGTGTTTCTCCGCCTTGGATCGCGGATGGTGGAACGCGCCAGGTGCCTGTTGCTCCTCGTCGTCCTGGTCGATGCGGAATGAGCCCGACATACCGAGGTGGCAGAGCACCACGTCTGAGGTCTCAAGATGGATCAGCAGATACTTCGCCCGCCGCCCGAGCGCGATGATTTCCTGCCCCCGGAGCCGCTCGGCGAACCCCCTGGGAAAAGGAAACCGCAGATCCGGGCGCCGCAATTCGACGGAATCGATATGCGCCCCTTCCATGATCGGCTGGAGTCCACGACGGACGGTTTCGACCTCCGGCAGTTCAGGCATGTCTGGAAAGCTCACTCGGAATGGATTGACCGTGGCTGCCGGGCGGCAAACCCCGATATGCGGGGAGCCGGAATGCCATTCCAGCCGCGGCGCATGCCTCGGGCATCTGCCCGCGCGCGCCCGCACCGGGACCGTTTAGCGATCCGGTTTCGGCAGCGTGTTCGACGCCGAAGAAAGCCAGACCGAAAAGGAATGCGCACGCCATATCCGCTCACTGTCGCTGCCCTGCCGTCAAAGACATAGAAGGGCAGCGGAGTCTTTGCAATCGCGCGGCGCCGTGTTCTGTCAGCAATCGTCGCAGGGGATGGTGCTGCTCATGCGCGGGCGCAGGTGGAAGCGTTCGCTCATCTGAAGATTGTCGAGACCCGCCATCGCCGTCAGGCCGGCAGATTTCGCGCCATCCTTCGACCATGTGAGGATGGGCTTATAGCCAAGCGAGACAGTTGCACGGATATAAAAGGCTCCCTTGATCTTCAGTTCGGGGGGAAGGGTCGTGGTGCTGCCTTCTTTAAGACCGGCTGAGGCGGTTCCGTTCTTTAGTTCACGCGACCAGACCACCTGGACCTTCGGATTCCTTTCATCGGTCACCTGGATCGCCGTCAGCGTCAGGGTCGGTGTGGAGCGATTGTAGGGCTTCATGATGGCGCCGCCGATCTTCATGATGGCGTCGATTTCACCGGCCGTGATCGAAGGCTGCTGGGCGATCAGGTCGCCCGCCATGTTCGCCGCGCGGCTGACCTTCTTGTTCACATCGATCGCCTGGCCGAATTCCAGTGTCAGGAAATACATCGCGAACAGGATGGGCGCGATGATCGCAAACTCGATGGCTGCCACGCCACGCCTGTTGCGGGCGAAATCGCCCAGGGTTGATAAGATGCCCGTCTTTGCGGGTTTCGCATTGTCGTTGAACGTCATTGCCTGGTCCCCCACGACCCGTTGCCAACAGTTAGAATGGTTCGTTCTGCCAGGTATTCGTCGAGAAAAGCAGAAGCTTGCCGTCCGGAAGCCGATCCGCCAGCATGTTCGTCACCACCGGCCAACGGTAGTACACGCGCAGCATGTTCTTCGTGAGTGCCGGCCCGAGTTCGGTCTTGGTGTCGATGCTTCCGTCGTCATTGAAGCCGAGGTTTGACTTGGCGGCATCATCGAACGTGTCGAACTGCCGAAGATCCACTTCCAGCCCGGGGCAGGTCTCGGACATCAGTATGGACATTCGGCCACACAAAAGGTCGCGCAGCTTGGCTTCACTTACTTCGCTGCTGCGAACCTGCCCGGTACGGAACAGTCGCGCGACGTCATCCGTCGCGTTGGCCAGAAGCTGTTGTGCTGCAAAGCCGATGCAGGCTTCCAGAATCACAAAGATCAGAAAGAAGAACGGGAGGCCGAGAAAGGCGACCTCGATGGCCGCCACGCCTTCCTCATTCTTGATGAAACGGCCGAGCAGGCGGCGCTGAAATGGCGCGCGACGCGCTTTGCCTTTTGTTTGATGGCCCATAGCCAGCCCCTGAATGTGCGTTTGTCAGGGAGGACTATAACCAGCCCCGGTTGCATTCCGGTTTTGACGGCAGCTCAAATTGCAGCGTTCTGGTTTGCGTTTTGTAAACCCTGAACGGTGCTGCGCCCGGCGCTCGTTGAGCCCGCAGCGCGATACCGCTTACTGGTTGGCGCTGATCTCGGCTTCGGAGGTCCGTTCCGCGTCCGTCTTGTAGGAGCTTTCGCAGTAGGGCGTGCAGGAAAGCGTCTGCACATTGGCCCTGCGATAGATGCGGACCGAGCTGGCAGACTGCCGGCGGACGACAACCTGTTCATCGACAATCGCTGACCATCCAGGTCGAGAACGACGAGATTGGTCACGCCGAAACCCTTGCCGGTGAGAACGATGGTCGTCGCATCCTGTACGGCGGCGTCGGCGATCTCGGGGTTACCGATAACGATCGTGTCCGCCTCGCGTGCAAGCTTGACGATCTTCGCCTGGTTCATCACCACCTCAATTGCTGCCTCGTTCGCCGGGGCGGTGCCCGGCAATGCAACCAGACCTGCGATCAGGCAGGCTGTCTTCAAGGCAGTTCCAGTCTTGGAAAATACGGCGCGCATTACCCTGCTCCCCACGTCAAGCTGAAGAGACTATGAACATCATTGGTGAACCAAGGGTTAAGCGCACGGATGTCTGGCGCAGAGGCGGCAGCATTTGTGGGCTATATATAAAGTGTCTCCCGTCCGTCCGCTCGGGCATCCCGGCTTTAGAGTACTGTTAACCAATGCTCGCGCTTTGAGGCGGCAAGGTTTTGGTAAGGGTGTTTCTTAAGCAGGTTGAAAGAGCTCCCTCGTATGGTCAGGCCATCCGATCAACACAACAAAAAACGTTGACGGTCTTGCTGAACAAAAACGCGGAAGAGGAGTTTTCCCAAATGGCAAATCTGTTTGCACGTTTCATGAAAGACGAGTCCGGCGCCACGGCGATCGAATACGGCCTTCTGGCTGCTCTGATTGCTCTCGGTATCATCGCTGGTGCCACCACGATCGGTACGCAGGTCGGCACGACCTTCACCACGATCGGCACTTCGCTGACCGACGCCAATAAGTAATATTGGTAGGTCTTCCCTACCTGAAAAACCGCCTTCCAAACCGGGAGGCGGTTTTTTTGTTGCGGAAACGTTTCTGTGTGCGGCCGCGGTGCGCTTCACCAAGTTTTAAGCACGTCCCCGCACAATCCTTGAAAACAGAGGCGTGATCCGATGCTTGAAGCGGCTATTTTCGTCATATTCCCATTCTGCATGGTTTTTGCGGCGATCTCCGACATTCTGTCGATGACGATCGCCAATCGTGTTTCACTCTTGTTGCTCGTGGCGTTTCTGGTTCTTGCCCCGTTTACCGGAATGCAGTGGTCGCAGATTGGGCTACATCTGGCAGCCGGAGCGCTCGTGTTGAGCGCGACTTTTGTCCTGTTCGCGGTCGGCGGCATGGGTGGAGGGGACGCCAAACTTCTTTCCGCGACGGCAGTCTGGTTCGGTTTGAGCACCGCACTCGTTCAGTATCTTGTCCTTGCGTCGGTTTTTGGGGGCATTCTGACAGTGGCTCTGGTGTATTTCCGGAATTCGCCGCTGGCGCACTTCACGGGGGGCAATTCCCTTCTCCAGCATTTAGCCAATGGCAAAGCTGGTATTCCCTATGGCATTGCTCTGGGTGTCGCGGGGCTTGTGACCTACCCAGAAACGCCAATTATGCAGTGGGCGCTTGCCCGCCTGGCAGGGCTTTAGAATCATGCAGCCCGGCTGCGGTAGAACCCGCAGCGCCCATAAGAGCCTGACCGTTGCGCCTCGATGTCTCATCGGGGCGTTCCTGCATTCCGGCCCCGAATAATCGCTCAACTTTAAATTAATCATTTCTGTAAGCTTCGCGTTAACCATAATTTGACGATTGGCCCTCCATTCTCCGCTTCACGCAAGGGAAGTCCGAGTACGAGGGGCGGAGTCATGAGCAAATCCCGGATCGTCATCTTAGGAGTGGCCGTGCTGGCTGCCCTTGGCGCCGGTTATGTGGCCAAGAATCTGACGGCGCCGGCTCCGCAGCAGCCGATAGCGAGCGCGGGACCGGAGGAGCCGGCCATCGATCTGGTCGATGTCCTGGTCATCGGCCAGGACGTGCCCATGGGCACCGAGCTCGGCAGCGCCGTTAGATGGCAGGCCTGGCCGACGGACAACATCAACGCGAATATGATCACCCGGAACGAGAGCCCCGAGGCGCTTGAAGAGCTGCGCAGCTCCATTGCGCGTGTCGCGCTCTATACCGGCGAACCGCTCAGGCGCTCCAAGCTGATTGGCGAGGGCATGAGCTTCATGTCGGCCATTCTGCCCTCCGGCAAGCGCGCCGTCGCCACGCAGATCGCCGCCGACACCTCGGCAGGCGGTTTCATCCTTCCCAATGATTATGTCGACGTCATCATGACCCGCCGGGCGCAGGACAGCGGTACGGCAAACGGCTTCATCACCGAGACCATCCTGAAGAACATCAAGGTCCTGGCGATCGACCAGACCATTCAGGAGGACGAGGAAGGCCGCCGCGTCAAGGTGGGTGAGACGGCAACGCTGGAACTGACGCCGGAGCAGGCAGAGATCATCACCGTTGCGCAGCAGATGGCCGATCGCCTCACGCTGTCGCTGCGGGCGATCACCGACACGAACGAAACATCGGAGAACGACGGATCCTATCTCGTCTCGGGCAGAGGCAGGGGCAACAGCGTCCGTCTGATCAAGTCCGGTGAAGTCACCGAAGTGGGGACCCGGAAATGATGAAGCGCGCGAATGGGGCGAGGGCCGTGAAACAGTCAGGGCGGGAAATGCGCAGCAATCTGAAGCTGACCGCGCGTCTCTTGTTGGGATGCGCAACAATGCTGGCCGTCCAGGTCGCCTTACCGGCTGGCCCGGCATTCGCCGAACAGAACGTCGTCAAGGCGCGAGGCGGATCCAATGTGAGCCAGCGCGTAAAGCTTGGCCTCAACAAATCGCTCGTGCTCGACCTGCCGAGCGACGCCTACGACATTCTGGTCGCCAATCCGTCGGTCGCCGACGCCGTGACACGCACCGCACGGCGCATTTATCTGTTCGGCAAACAGGTGGGCGAGACCAACATCTTCGTGTTTGGCGCCAATGGCGAGCAGATTGCCAGCCTCGACCTCGCAGTGGAGCGCGATGTTGCGGGTCTCGAAGACTATCTCAAGCGCTTCATCCCGAATTCCGATATCGATGTTGAACTGATCAACGACAACGTTGTTCTCACCGGCACCGTTGAAACGCCGCTCGACGCCGCCCGTGCCGCGCAGCTCGCGCAGATATTCGTCACCGGTGGTGAAGCCACGACCGGCCAGTATTCCCAGAGCGCGGCAGCGCCCACCGATGGTGGCGGCGTGGCGATCAACAACCCCGACCAGAAGCGCCAGACAAGCCGGATCGTCAACATGATCCAGATCATCGGCGAGGATCAGGTCACACTGAAGGTGACGGTTGCCGAAGTTAGCCGCTCCGTCATGAAGCAGCTTGGCGTGAACATGATCGGTTCGGGTAGCGCCGACGGCATCTCCTGGGGTGCCGTGGTCGACAATGCCTTCGGGCTCGGCAAACCGCTTTCGCCCACTCAGTTCTCGGTCGGAGGATCGCTGATCGACGCCTACATCAATGCCATGGAACAGGCCGGCGTCATGAAAACGCTCGCCGAGCCGGCCCTCACGGCCGTTTCCGGCGAGAAGGCCACGTTCCGCGTTGGTGGCGAGTTCAACATCGTCACGTCTCAGGAAGTCGACGCCGATACCAACGCGCTGAAATACGAAGTCGAGAAGATCGACTACGGCATTGGTCTGGAGTTCCTTCCGACCGTTCTTTCGGCGGGTCGCATCAGCCTGAAGATCCGCACACAGGTTTCCGAACCGACGATGCAGGGGTCGGAGACCTTCTTCGCGGGCATGGGGCGCGGCCAGCGCTACCGCAACGCTTCGAGCATGAATGCGATTTCGATCCGCAAGCGCCTCGCCGACACCACGGTCGAGTTGCCGTCCGGCGGGTCGATGATGATCGCCGGCCTCGTGCAGGATGACGTGCGGCAGGCGTTCAACGGGGTTCCGGGGCTCTCAAAGGTTCCCGTGCTCGGCGCGCTGTTCCGCAGCCGTGACTTCGTTCGCAACGAAACGGAGCTGGTGATCATCGTGACACCGTTCCTGTCCAAGCCGACGGCGCGCACCGCGCTGGCGAAGCCGGATGACAATTTCACACCCGCCAGCGATGGCGCGGGAATGTTCCTTGGCCGGGTCAATCGCGTCTACGGAACCATGAAAACCAACCTGCCCAATGGCCGCTACCACGGCGTTGTCGGCTACATCTACAAATGAGCTGGGGGAAGGTCATGCCGGGGGTGGTCATGATGAAGAACACAACACGGAACACACAGCGGGCCAGGCTCACCGGCACGGCACTCGTCATCTGCACGGCCATGCTGATGGCCGGATGTGCGGCAAAGCGGGATTCGGTCATCGTCGGCTCGATACCGGACGACTACCGCACCAATCACCCGATCGTCATTTCCGAAAAGGCGCAGGAGATCGACCTGCCCATTGCCGCCTCCGCCCGGAAGATGTCCCGCGACCAGATGAGCACACTCGCTGGTTTCATGAGCGGCTATGACCGGCGTTCCGGCAGCACGGTTTCCGTGCTCGTGCCCTCGGGATCGGTCAATGAACTCGGCGCGTCCAACGTCGCCTCCCAGATCACGCATCTGCTTCAGAACCAGGGGGTTCCGCCGGAAAACATCTCCGTGGTGTCCTATCAGGCTCTGGCGCCCGACACTGCACCGCCGATCCGTGTCTCCTATCCGGTGGTCAAGGCATCCACCAATCAGTGCGGCCGCTGGCCGGCAGATATTCTCGATACGACCGACAACAAGCACTACGCGAACTTCGGTTGTTCCTATCAGAACAATCTCGCCGCCCAGGTCGCCAATCCGAATGATTTCCTCGGCCCGCGCAAGCAGGGTGAGATCGATGCCGAGAACCGTATGGGCGTGATCGACAAGTATCGCGGCGCCGAGAGCATTTATAAACCAGGCAAGGTGTCCGAAGACTTCCGGGCCGCCAGAGAGATCGCGTACTAGGCGAGGGGCATGACATGAGCAATCTGGCCTACGAAACGGATCACGAGGATCTCGCCCCCGAAGACGGCGCGTCACCGGCGCTGCAGAAGCTGCGCCCGATCCCGAGGATATCGATTCAGGCGTTCTGCGAGACGGACAGCGTCGCCAACCCGATCGAACGGGCGGGCGAAGATCGCCGCATGGCGAAAACTCATCTCAAGGTGCATATGGGCGGTGTGGCGACAGCGGTCGAGTTTTATCAGACCGCGGCCACGCCGAACCTCGTCATCGTTGAATCGTCCAGTGAACCAAGAGAATTGCTGGCCTCGCTTGAGGAACTGGCGGGGGTCTGCGATCCCTCGACGAAAGTCATCATCATCGGGCACTACAACGATGTCTGGCTCTACCGCGAGCTGATCCGCGCAGGCATTTCTGAATATGTGGTCGCACCGATCTCCATGGCTGACATTGTCAGCGTGATCGCCAACATCTTCGTTGACCCCGAAGCCGAGCCGCTTGGACATTCCATTGCGTTTGTCGGCGCCAAAGGCGGGTCGGCTCGTCCACCGTCGCTCACAACGTGGCCTGGGCAATCTCGAACCTGTTCGAGAATGAAGTCGTTGTCGCCGATCTGGATTTGCCTTTCGGCACGGCCAATATCAATTTCGATCAGGATCCCGCGCAGGGCATCGCCGAGGCGGTGTTTTCGCCCGAGCGCATCGACGAGGTCTATCTCGACCGCCTTCTGGCGCAGTGCGCGGAGCGGCTTTCCCTTCTGGCGGCGCCTTCCACGCTCGATCGCGTGTATGATTTCGATCCGGAAGCCTTTGCGCAGATCATCGATACGACGCAGCGCACCGCGCCGGTGCTGGTTCTCGACGTTCCGCATGCCTGGAACGGCTGGACCAAGACCACCCTCGCGCAGGCCGACGAGATCGTCATCACGGCCACGCCGGACCTTGCCAACCTTCGCAACACGAAGAACCTGATCGACACGCTGAAGAAGTTGCGGCCCAACGACAAGCCGCCGGTTCTTCTGCTCAATCAGGCAGGCATTCCGAAGCGGCCCGAGATTTCGCTGGAAGACTTTGCAGAGCCGCTCGGCGTGATCCCGGCAGCGACGATTCCGTTTGAGCCGCAATTGTTCGGCAATGCGGCCAACAATGGTCGCATGCTGGGCGAAATGGACGCCAGCAACCCGATCGTCGAGACGATCAACGATCTCGCCCATGTGCTTACAGGCCGGCGTGATGTGAAGCCAAAAAAGAAGAGCGGTTTGTCCGGCATCCTGGACAGGTTGAAACGCAAGAGCTGATACGGATTGGTAGCGTCAGATGTTCGGAAAGAGAGGGACAGGCGTCCCGCATCCCACAGCGCCGCACACCGAAACCCCGAAGTCCTTTTCGGGCGGCACCGACGTATTGACGCCGGAACGGCCCGCATCTCCGAGTCCGCAAAAA
>NZ_BAMP01000054.1 GCF_000615975.1 Nitratireductor aquibiodomus NL21 = JCM 21793
CACCGCCAGCTCCCGCGTCGCCGGGTCCGCGCCGGGATCGGCGAAGAACAGCCCGCTCAGGGCATTGGCCCAGTCGGAGAACGCGTCCTCATCATCGATCAGAATACCGAAATAATCGCGGCAGATGCGCACCGGAACAACACGCAAAAGCGCATCCACCGCGTCGAAACGGGGCGCGGCGCGGCGCATGATAAGCTCGGCGTGCCGTGCCGCGAGCGGGCGCACCACGCTTTCTACCTCGTCCACGGGGAAAGCGGACAACACCGTCGACTTCATACGCCGGTAGTCCGGCCCGTCCTGCATGCCGAGAATGAAGTTCGTTCCACCGGCGATTTCCGCCATTTCCAGGCCGTAGGGAGTCTGGAACACGTCCTGGCGCTCCAGTACCTCGCGCACGTCCTCGCTGCGCGTGACGAGAACGAAACCGCCGAGTTTGAGTACGGGATGAAACCGCCGCAACAGACCGAGCGCCCAGCGCGGGTTCTCCAGGAGGTAGCTGGTGAACTTCGCGCGCCACCCCTTCGCGCGAACCCGCTCGATATCGAACGGCGGCATGTCAGCCACCGGCCCCTGGGTGCGCTGCGCCTCGCGCACACCGTCGAAATACTTTGTCGTCGCCATTGCGTTCCCCTCGGACGGCAAAGGCCTACGCGTGAATGCGCGGAGCGTGTGTGAAGCAGTTCACGCAGGGCCGAATTCGATCGCACCTCCGTCCTGATCGGCGAGGTTGAAACTATCAATGAGAAACGCTGTCGCGGATTTCTCCGCGAACGGGATCCATGCAACGCGTTCAAGCGAGAAATCGGGATGATAGGCGTGGAAGAGCGCCTTCTCCCGACGCGCCTCTTCCATGCGATCACAGCGCGCCAGTGCCCCGATCTTGAGAAAACGCGCGTAGAAATAGCGCGGTGACAGGTCGAGCGACGCCTCCGCCGCTGCGATGGCGTCGTCCCAGCGCCGGTCGAAGCAGCAGGCGGCGGCGAGTTCCCCGAGATTGTGGAATCCGTATATGTCAAACGGGCTCAGCCGCCGTGCCGTCCTGAACATCGGAATGGCGGTTACCGCATCTCCGAGCAACAGATGCGCGCTGCCCATCGCCGAATGGGCGAAGGCGAAGCTGGGGTTGATCTGTAGCGCCTCGTGCAGGTGCTCGATAGCCGCCTTCGGCTGCCCCCGCATGATCGCCACGGCACCAAGATGCGCGTGGGGCCGGGCATCCTGGCTATCCATCAGCAGCGATTTGCGCGAGAAGTCCGTCACCCTGTCGAGATCGTCACCGGCGCCTGCCTGCAGCCAGCCGCGCCAGAAATACCACCACGCCAGTTCATTGAGCACCGCACTGGCGTTGGGCGCTTTCCGGCGCGCTTCCTCGAGGCAGTCAAGCGCCAGCATGGTGTCCTCGCGCGTGCGACGCTGCATGTGCCAGCGGGCGCGCCGCACGAGCTGCCATGTCTCAAGACTTTCCCAAGGCACCTGAAAGGTGCGCGCCTGCTCGACACGCTCCACCTCTTTTTCCAGCATGGAAACGATCTGACCGCCGATCTCATCATTAACCAGTGATACTTCGTCGAGCGGGCGGCGAAAGCCACGCGACCATACCAGCCGTTCATTGGCAGCGTCGGTCAGCGTGATGACGAGATCGAAATAACCGCTTCCGCGTGCAAGCCTGCCATCGACAAGATAGCGCGCGCCAAGCGCGCTGCCGGTCATGCGCGGGCCGAGCGCCTTGTCACGGAACTGGAAGCTCGATTCCCGCGCGATCACCGGCAGCCAGCGCGTGCTGCACAGACCCTGGATGATGTCTTCGGCGACACCATCGGCGACATAGTCGAATTCCTGCGCGCCCGCCTCGTTCTGGAACGGGAGTACGGCAACCGCCGGAGGGGCTGCGGGATCGGCAGCGCGTCGCGGGATTGCTTCCGCGCGCTCGCCATCACCCCGGTTCGCCACAAAAATGCGGACCGGAAGCGCGATGTTCTTGAGTTGCCGCTCTCCGAGGTCGGTGAAGCTGGCAGCAACCTTGTCCCTGACATGGTTCCAGGTCGTTTCCGAGATCGCCAGCCCGTCCGTGGGAGCAAGCTCCTGGATGCGTGCGGCGATGTTGACGTCATCCCCATAAAGGCTCGCACCGCGCACGATCACGTTGCCGGTGTTGATGCCGACCCGGAACGGCATGCGGCGGTCGCCGGGCACACGACCATTCAGATCGACGATGCGCTGCTGAAAATCGAAGGCAGCGCGCAACGCATCGATGGGCGTGCCGAACTCCGCCATGATGCTGTCCCCGGCAGCACCGAATGTGCGCCCGCCTGCAGCGTCGCAGCTTTCGGCGATGATCGACCGCCGCTCTTCGAACGCGGCCACCGCGAATTCGTCATCGATCCCCATCAGCCGGGAAAATCCGACTGCATCGATTGAAGCGATGGTCGTGACCTGTCGGGTGTATTGCCCCTCGGACATTGTTTTTCAGTTGGTGCCCCTCAATGCCCCCAGCGTATCCCCGCACACCGGATCGGGCAACCATGAAGAGCATGAAGCGGTTTGCCGGCATATTTGCGGTTACTTATGCGGCTGCAGATCGCCCGGAACATGGAGTGTAGCCAATTTCACAGAAGTCACATGCTGTCATGATTAGTCTGGTGCCCGTTAGCAGAGCAATCTCGACGAAAAACAGCGGGTATCGACATGACGGCCTTATCAGCTTGTACCGCATCCTCCCACGGACCGGGTATGCCGCCAGAAGGGGCCCGCCGCAGCTCGATCGGCAGAACCTCCAGCCGCCTCCAGGCGCAGAAGGGCTCGGTGGTTCTCGTCGACAACCGCATCCTGGCACGTGAGTGCCTGCGCAGCAGCCTGGCAGCGCACCCTGCCCCCTGGGATGTGGTCGCCTGCAGCACGATCGAAGAATGGCAGAATGAAGCGGACCGGCATCCTCCACTGGCCGCTGTGCTCCTCCATGTGGGATCCGCCAACATCACGGATTCCCACATGGAGGAGCTGATCAGACAGATCATCAGGATTTCCGCATCGGCACCGCTGATCATCCTAGCAGACCGGGATGACGTGGTGCAGATCGTCAATGCACTCGATTATGGCGTGCGGGGCTATATACCTTCGTCGGTGAGTGTCGAGGTTTGTGTCGAAGCCATAAACCTCGCGCTTGCCGGCGGGGTATTCGTCCCCGCCAGTACCGTCTTTGCGATGCGCGAGGTCATCAATAGCGATCCGACGCACGACCAGCGCCTTACCGAAATGTTCACCCCGCGCCAGATTCAGGTGGCTGAGGCCATCTGGCAGGGCAAGCCTAACAAGATCATCGCCTACGAGCTGAACATGTGCGAGAGCACGGTCAAGGTACACATCCGGAACATCATGCAGAAGCTCAAGGCGACCAATCGGACGGAGGCCGCCTATAAGGTGTCGGCCCTGTTTACAAACAGCGGTGTCGACCTTCTGTAACCCTCGTACCCCGGCGTTCGGCGGGCGCTGTGCACATGGCCGCCCCGGAGACGGCCATGCACGATTCGGCGCTGAACCGGCTATTTCACGCCAGTCTCAAGGAAGACCGCCGGCGCTTCGCCCGAAATCCCGTCAAAGGAATAGACCGTGTAGCGCGCATTCGGGTCGTATCCCATGCCGAGCGAGCCTGACGGCATGCCGGGAACGGCGATACCCTTGATGTCAGGCTGCTCCTCAAGGAGCTTTTCGACAGCCTCGATCGGCACATGCCCTTCCAGGACATATTTGCGCTCACCGTCAACCACCGCAGTGTGGCAGGCTTCGAGATCACCCGGCACGCTGGCCTGTTTCTTAATGTTCGACAGATCTTCAAGGTCGGTCGTTTTGACCGGGTATCCGGCCTCCTTCATGGCCTCGACCCACAGCTCGCAGCAGCCGCACCATGGCGTCTTGAAAACCGTGATCGCCGTATCGGCCGGAGCAGCATGGGCAAGGCCCGGGGCCAGGAAAAATGCCAGCGCTGCGCCGGCTGTTACTCTGTTTGCGTGATTTTTCATCGTCTTTCACTTTCGATTCTGCGCTCGCCGCCTTTGCGCGTGACACGCTGCAAGGCAGGCAAGAATGTTGTTCGAAACGGATCTGGAACAGATCAGGAGACGATGGGTGGGCGAAACAATCCGAAGGCCAGGGGCGGGTGGGGCGCGTAACCCGCCGGTTCGGTCAGGGGAGCAGGTGTCGGATGAACGAGCACTGCGTGGATCGGCGGAAGATAATGACAGTCCATCACACAGCCAGAAGACGCGTAGGCATTGCCATCATCCGAACCTGAACAACAGCGCATCTGTCCCATGTCCGCTGACTGCGCCATCGCGGTGGGCGAACCATCGCCCACAGCCGCCTGCATCGCGGGAACCGATCCCGCGAGGATGAAGACAGCCAGCAGCAAGAAGGTCAAAGCCGTGCGCATGGCCATGCTTTTAACCCGCGGCGAAGAGAAAATCCATGGAAAGCGCAGACTGCCAGTGCGGCTATCTGCGCCTCCAACCAAGCCGCGCCTCGATCCTGCGTGCGCTCTTCTGGACAAGATCTTTCAGGTCGGGCTCGTCCTGATCGACCTTGTGATCGGGAACCACGATCGAGATCGTCGCCCGGCAGGCCCCTTCTTCATCAATGATGGGTGCTGCGATGCATGCGACGGAGAAATCCGATTCTCCGGCCTGGATCGAAAGCCCCTCTTCATAGGCCCGGCGTGCGGCCTGCGAGAGGGCGGCCAGATCGGTTTCGGCATTTCCGGTGGGTGACGGGCGGATCGCCGCCGAGAGCACCGCCTGACGCTCATCTTCCGGCAGATGACCGATCAGAAGGCGGCCCGATGCGGACCAGTTGAGCGGTGTGCGGGAGCCGACGCGCGATGAAACCTGAAAATGGTCGGGACCATCGACCATGGCAAGAACCACCATCTGATCGCCGTCACGACCGCAGATCTGCACTGTCTCTCTGGACGCAAGCGCCAGATCCAACATCTCCTGATTGGCTGCGGAGAGCAGGTCCAGCCGGCGGGCGTAGGTCAGGCCGTAGTGATAGAAGCGCGGTCCGAACCACAGGGCGCCATTGTCCTGCCGGTCAAGGATTTCCTTGCCGACCATGTCTTCGACCAGGCCGTAAATGGTCGATGCCGGCGCGCCGACGGCGCGCGCGATCTCATAGGCAGTGGCCGGCCGGTCGGACTGCTGGAGAAAATCCAGAATCTGCAGGATGCGGTCGAGTGCGCTCGTTCGCGTGCGCTTTTCGCGCGGTCCGTCCGTGGTGGGCTGCATGTTCACCGTATCGCCTGTCCCGTTGGTCAACCGGCCGTCTATAGCACCTGCTTTCAGTCCGGCCAATTCAGCAGCCCGGCCTCCAGCCGCATGGCACGCTCGGCAAAAGAACTCACCAGCGGCGCCGGCGCGGCTGCGGCATGGTCGAGCTCTTCGGCGACGCGGCGGGCAACAACGGCCTCCTCGTCCGGATGCAGGTTGCAGGGATCGAGGAAGAGATAGTTGTGCTCGGCCTCATGATCGCGGACGATGATCGGCGGATCGCCCGCCGCCAGCCGGTCTGCCAGATCCCACGCCGTAATGCGTGCGATGTTCGGGTCGATGTCGATCCGCAGGCGATCGAGCGGGTTGCCGGTCGGGTCCGGCGTGATGCGCGCAGCGATGCCGGGCCGTCCCTGAAGCGTCTTTGCCCAAACATCAAGCGCCTTCCGCTCGCGCGCCCGAATGCCGGCATGGTCGCGGTTCTCCCAGGCTTCGAGCGCGGCGATCACGCCTGCTATCCCCTCCTTGCCGACCTTCATGCCACGGCCGATGCCGAGGTTCTGCAGATAGGCGGCCCGGACAAGCGCCCTGCTGCCTGCAATGATGCCGGACGTCGGGCCGCCAAGGAACTTGTGCCCCGAATAGAGCACCACATCGGCGCCAGCGGCCAGAAAGCCCGTCAGATCATATTCCGAAGCCGCATCGACGATCACCGGAACGCCTTTTGCGTGTGCCGTGGCGATGAAGTTGGCCAGTGGGATCTGTCCGTATTCGACAACGTGATGCGACACCACATAGACGGCAGCCGCCGTGTTCTCGGTGATGGCACCGGCAAGCTGATAGGCATAGGCGCTCGTCGCCTGCCCTACCGGCACGACCTTAGCGCCGGAAAGCCGGATCGCCTGATCGATGGGTGCTCCATAGCTCACCAGATGCCCGGCCTGCACCACCACCTCGTTGCGGAGGCCGCTGGTGTCCGGCAAGCGCTCGATGGCCGCAAGATCTCTTCCGGTCATGGCGGCGGCAACCGCGAGCGTGATGCCCGCCGAACAGGACGCAGTGACACATCCGGCTTCAGAACCGGTCAGCCGGGCGATGGTCCTGCTCGCCGTGCGCTGCAGGTCGGACATTTCCGTCCACTGACCAAGCACGGAGGCGACCGTTTCGATGGCCTGCGGCACGACGATGGAAGCGCCGAGCGAGGTCATCGTGCCGGACACGTTGATGACCGGGCGCAGGCCGAGCCTGGCGCGAATGTCGTCATTGGGCAGCATTTTCATTGTCCTCTATCGCAATAACGGCTTCGATCTCGACGGTGATCCTGCCCGGCAGAGACCCGAATCCGACAGCGGAACGCGCATGAACGCCGCGCTCGCCGAAAACATCGATGAGCAGGTCCGAACACCCGTTTATCACGGCCGGGTGCTCTGCGAACTCGGGATCGGCATTGACCATGCCAAGGAGCTTCACCACGCGCCTGACGCGCGAAAGGTCTCCGAGCGCCGCCTGCATCACGGCGATCAGGTTGATGCCCGTCAGGCGCGCGTGTCGATAGGCCTCTTCCGCCGAGACGTCCGCGCCGACCTTGCCGGTGTGCTGGCTGCCATCTGGCTCTGTTGGCCCCTGGCCGGAGAGAAACAGCAGGCTCCCCTCCTGCACATGTGTCACGAAATTGGCCACCGGCGGCGGAGGCGGCGGCAGAACGATCCCCAGTGCCTCGAGACGATCGTTGGGCGTCGTTTCCGGGCGTTTGGCAAGCTCGGAAAAACTCATGCGGGAACTCCAAGGGTTCGAGTGTCTTGTTGCCGGGTCAGAGTGACTGGCGGGCGCGACGAGAAATGCAGAACAGGGTATGGTTGCCTTCAGCCACCGCGTTTTCCCGGACACTCCGATGCAGGCGGCTGCATCTCATGCAGGACAAGGCTTCAGGCCTGACATTCGTTCTCTCCTGAATATTTCATTATTATGAAATATAATTCTCTATAAAAGAAGGATAAGCGATGCGCGCGCAGTGTCAAGCAGGCGCGTGTTTCCACGCGCCTGCCAACAGGACAATTGTTTTCGGAACGGGCCGAACAGCCCGGAACGGATGTCAGAAGCCGACGATTCGTTCAGGCAACCAGGTTGCCAGGGCAGGGAACGCCACCACCAGCAGGAGCGTCAGGACCTGCAGCAGAATGAATGGCAGAACACCGCGGCACATCTCCCCGTAGGTCATGTTCGGGGGAGCAATCGACTTCAGATAGAAGATCGACGAGGCCATGGGCGGCGTAAGATAGCCTGTCTGGATGACAATGAGCACCAGCGTTGCGAACCACACCGGATCGATGCCGGCAGCGCGGATGAACGGTGTGAACAGCGGCACGCAGATGAGCACATTGGCCGTCCAGTCGAGCACGAAGCCGAGGACGAAGACCACCGCCAGGAAGAACACGATCATGCCCGTGGGGCCGAGCCCGGCGCCGTCGATCACCTCGCGGATAAGCCGCGCCCCGCCATTGGCGGCGAAGGCGCCCATGAACATGGTGCCGGCGGCGACGATCAAGAGGATCATCGCGGAAATCCGCACGGTGATCGCCAGCGATTCCCGCAGCATTGCTATTGAAAAGCGCTGGTTGACGATGCAGAGGGCGAGCGCACCGGCGGCACCCACGGCGGCTGCTTCCGTCGGCGAGGCGATGCCGGCCAGGATCGAGCCGAGGACAGCGACGATCAGGAGCACGACCGGCAGAAGGACCGTGGCCGTCAGCCGCAGTTTTTCGGCAAGTTCCACGGGCTCCTCGACCGGATCGTCCTCATCGGGTTTCGCCGGATAGAGCAGACCGTGGATGAAAATATAGGCCAGAAACAGCACAACCATCAGCAGGCCGGGCAGCATCATTCCGGCGAGCAACTTGCCCACCGACATCTGCGCAAGCGAGGCATACATGACGGCAATGACGGACGGCGGGATCATCGTGCCCAGTGACCCGCCGGCGCAGATCGTGCCGGCAATCAGCGTGTTGCCATAGCGCGCCTTCTGCATCGCAGGAATGGCCATCATGCCGATCATCACCTCGACGGCGCCGACCACACCGGCGGCGGCTGCGAAGATCGCGCCCATCGCGATGGTTGCCAGCGCGAGCCCACCGGGCAGGCGCGAGAGCCAGAGATTCATCACCCGGAACAGGCGCTCGGCAATGCCCGAGCGCTCGAGCAGCGCCCCCATCAGGATGAACATCGGGATTGCCGAGAGAATGAAATTGGTCGAGGCCGAGTAGAACGAGCCATAGAGCTGGTTGAACGCGACGGAGCCAAAGGCCGCCAGCCCTGCGCCAACCGCGACGATGGTGAGCGAAAACGCGATCGGCAATCCCAGAAGGATCAGCGCGAACAGCGCCGGAAACATCAATCCTGCGATGAGCATGTCAGGTCTCGATCTTGAAGCTGTCGTCGTCGCGCGGGTCGGTGAGAGCCCGCAGCCCTTCGGCGAAAAGCTGGAGAGCCAGCGCGGAAAGCCCGATCGCCAGCGCGCTGTAGAAGGGCCACATCAATGGCGCCCACGGGCTGACATGCTCTACCTCGCCCGTCATCCAGGCGCGCCACGCGCGCTGGCCGGCGATGGATGCAAGCCACACGAAAACCGGGAAAAGGACGACAAGAAAGGCCAGGCCATCGATCGCGCCACGCACCCGTTTGGGCATCCGCGACGAGAGGAAGTCAATGCGCACATGAGCGTCTTCACGCAGGGCCTGCGCCGCGCCCAGAACGAAGAGCACACCGGTGCTCATATAGGCGATGTCGAAGGCCCAGAGTGTGGGCGCGCCGAAGACATAGCGCGCCACCACTTCGTAGAGCATGGAGGCGATCAGGATCAGCACCATCGCCTGCGCGACGATGTTCAGACTTGCCGAAATTCGATCCGCGACCGCGAGGAGAGCACGTTTCAAGATCGCCTCCCGCCGGCTTACTTTTCGTTGCGGATCAGGTAGCCGCTCTGTTCGGCCCAGCGATCCTCATAGGCGAGGTAGCCTTCAAGGATTTCGGCCATGCGGGGCTTGCCCTCGGCCTTCTGGGCTTCGGCGGTTTTCTTGATCCAGTCGCGGCCCGCATCGGACAGCTCTTTCTGGAACGCCGCATCGAGCTCGATCACCTCGGCCTTGCTGGCGCGAAGCGTCTCCATCGCCTTCATGTCCTGATCGTAGAAGTGGACCAGCGACTGAAGCGTGGTTAGCTCGGCGGCCGCTTCGATCTTCGCCCTGAGCGCCTCGTCGAGCGCATCCCAGGTTTCCTGCTTGACCACGACTTCCCAGAGGAAGGTGGCTGATGAACGCCCGGCACGACGATATAGGGCGCGGCCTCGTGGAAACCCTCCGGCAGATTGCCCGATGGCGGGCCCCATTCGATAGCGTCCACGCCCTTGCGCTCCAACAGGGTGTAGATTTCACCCGGGGGCACAACGGTCGGCACCGCGTCGAAATAGTCGCGCATCACCTCGGCCCAGGGACCGGAGGTGCGGTATTTCAGGCCCTTGAGATCGGCCGCGCTTTTGATCGGCTTGTTGGCATGCGCCATGATCTCGGAGGAGCCGATGCCCACGACGAGCGACTTCAGGCCTTCTTCCGCACGGATTTCGGCGAGCTTTTCCTTGCCGCCTTCTTCAAAAATCCACGTCGAATAGGCTTCGGGACCCATGCCGCCGGGGAAACCAGCAAAAATCGCGTTCACCGGATCCTGATTGACCAGATAGCTCGGAGTCGAGTGACCTGCTTCGACAATGCCGTCCTTGACGCCATCATAGACCTGCAGCGCCGGCACCAGAATGCCTGCACCAAAGGCTGGATTTCGACAGCTCCGTCGGTCAGGAGACCCACATTGTCGGCAAAACGCTCGAGAAAATTCACGTAGAAAGGCGACCCCTCGGGGACCGACGTCGGTACGCGCCAGGTCACTTCCTGCGCCTGCGCGCCAAACGTCGCAAACGCCACGGCCCCGGCCAGGGCCAATCGCTTAAGGCTGAGAAACATCTCAACTCCTCCATTGTTATTTTTTAAGACCCGGTGAACCCGTCCGGGATGCACTCAAAATTTATACATCTCCAATTCTCCATGTCGACAAAAAAAATAATTAAATTTTTTAAGCGGCTTTGCGCCATTCCAACGATCGGGCCGCCCTGCCAGAAACAAGAAAGGCGCGGCACACATCGCCGTGTGCCGCGCCTCACCATTGTTGCAATTGCAGTCCCGTAGGGTCAGCCCAGCGCATCCTCCGGCAGAAGAGCCGCAGGCACGTTCTGGTAGCAGACCGGGCGCAGGAAGCGTCTGATGGACAGCGTCCCGACGCTGGTGGCGCCGAAATTGGTGCTGGCCGGATAGGGGCCGCCATGGACCATGGAGTCCACCACCTCGACCCCGGTCGGGAATCCGTTGACGAGCAGCCGTCCCGCCTTGCGCTCAAGAACGGGGCGAAGCGCCTGGGCCGCAGCGACGTCGCCTTCGTCGAGGTGCAGCGTCACGGTCAACTGCCCTTCCAGAGCGCGGGCGATGGCCTCGATCTCTTCGGCAGAACCGGCACGCACCAGCAGGCCGAGCGGACCAAAGACCTCATGATGCAATTGTGGATTTTCAAGGAACTCCGCTGCCGTGGTCTCAAAGAGTGCCGGCGAAGCCTTGCGCCCCTCCGCTTCGGCCACCATCACCGGGCGCGCCGCAGCGCTTTGCGCAACCTGATCACGTCCCGCATTGAACGCCTTTGCGATGCCGTCGGTCAGCATCACCTGTGCATCCACCTGCTTCAGCCCGTCTGCTGCAGCGTCCACGAAACGGTCGGCTGCCTTGCCATCCATCACAATCGCAATGCCGGGGTTGGTGCAGAACTGTCCCGCGCCCATGGTCAGGGATGCAGCCCAGCCGCGCCCGATCTCCTCGCCCCGCGCTTCAAGAGCGTGCGAAAGAACGAACATCGGATTGATCGATCCCAGCTCTCCGAAAAAGGGGATGGGCTCCGGTCGTGCCGTACAAAGGTCGAACAGCGCACGGCCGCCCGCCAGGCTGCCCGTGAAGCCAACGGCCTTGATCAGCGGGTGCTGCACCAGCGCCTGGCCGACGCTGCGGTCGCCACCCTGGATGAGCGAGAACACGCCAGCCGGCATGTCGCATTTCTCGATGGCCGCCCTGATCGCCTCCGCGACGATCTCACCGGTTCCCGGATGCGCCTCATGCCCTTTCACCACGACCGGGCAGCCAGCCGCCAGCGCGGCGGCGGTATCGCCACCCGCCGTCGAAAATGCAAGCGGGAAATTGGATGCGCCGAAAACGGTAACCGGGCCAATGGGACGCTGCACCATCACCAGTTCAGGCCTCGGCGCGGGCTGGCGATCCGGCAGAGCCTCGTCGTGGCGGCGGTCGAGATAATCCCCCTTGCGAATGTGGGCTGCGAAGAGGCGAAGCTGGCCGGAGGTGCGGCCGCGCTCTCCTTCGAGACGCGCGGCGGGGAGACCGGTTTCCTGCGTGCCGATCTCGGTGATATCGGCGCCGCGGGCTTCAATCTCATCGGCGATGGCCTCCAGAAACGCGGCCCGTTCCTGACGCGTGCGACGCGAATAGGCCTCGAAAGCAGCTTCAGCCGCCTGAACCGCACGATTCACGAGGTCAGGGGTGCCCATCGCAAAGCGATGCGCCGGACCATGCACCGGGGACGATTCGAATGTGTCGTCGCCAGCGGTCCACTCGCCGGCTATCAGGTGCTTTCCGTGTGGGGTGAAGGGCATCGGTCCCCTCCTTCAATTTTGAGTTTCGGATCATCTGGCGCAGGCAGGAAGCGCTGGGTTATGACTCCTGCATCTTGCATAGGCTACCATCTGCATACAAAATGTATGCAAGATTGCAACCCGGCAACCGGAGGAAAGGATATTTTATGACCGAGACCACGTTGGCCATCGGCGACCTCGAGCACATTGTCGAGGCGATCATGCGCAGGGGAGGCCTGTCGCCGCTCCATGCGGGCGCGCTCACACGGGCAATCGTGGCGGGAGAGCGCGACGCCTGCAAATCCCACGGCGTCTACCGTGTCGAGGGTTGCCTGCGCACCATCAAGGCCGGCAAGGTCGTGCCGGATGCCGAGCCTGAACTGACCAGCGATGACAGCGCCATCGTGCGCGTTGCGGCGAAGGGCGGCTTTGCCAATGCCGCGTTCGAACTGGGTGCCCCCGTGCTGGCCGAAAAGGCCCGGCAGTTCGGGCTCGCGGCCCTGGTGATCAACGACTGCACGCATTTTTCGGCTCTCTGGCCCGAGATCGAGGCGCTGACCGCGCATGGGCTTGCCGCCATGGCCATGTGCCCGAGCTATGCCAGCGTCGCCCCTTCCGGCGGCAGCGGCCCGCTTCTGGGCACCAACCCGTTCGCCTTTGGGTGGCCACGGCCCGGCAGGACCCCGTATGTATTCGACTTCGCCACCAGCGTTGCGGCACGCGGCGAGATCGAGCTTTATCGCCGTGCCGGCAAGCCCTTGCCGGAAGGCTGGGCGATCGACACGGACGGAAAACCCACGACGGACCCGGAGGCCGCGCTCGACGGTGCGATGCTGCCCTTTGGCGGGCACAAGGGATCGGCCATCTCGACCATGATCGAGCTGCTTGCCGGGGTGATGATCGGCGATCTGACGAGCCCGGAGGCGCTGGAAGCGCTCGGCACCACCACGCTGGCGCCGGCCCATGGCGAACTGATCCTGGCCTTCGACCCGACCCGCTTTGCACAGGGACGGGTGGGCGACCCGATGGCGCGTGCCGAGACCCTGTTTGAAGCCATGGTGGGCCAGGGAGCACGGCTCCCCTCGCAGCGCCGGTTTGCCGCACGGGAGAAGGCGCTTGCCGAAGGCATCCGCCTCACTGCCGAAGAAACGGCGCTGCTCGAGCGTCTGCGCGAAAAAGGCTCGACGCCGTTTAAGCACAGGAGCCCTCCCGGTCCGGGAGGGCTCTTCCACAGGGTCAGGCTGCGTATTTGGAGACCGCGCCCGGCAGCTTGCTCCAGTTCGCGTACCAGTCGCGGAACAATTTGTACTGGGCTTCGGCATAGCCACGCTGGCTCTCCGAGAGTTCATCCGTCTCATTGAAGTGCAGGCGGTATTCCTCGTCTCCGTTCAGCACCATCAGGTATTTGTAGTAGAGAACGAGATCCGCACCCTCATCGAAGGAGGAGAGCACTGCAAGCGCTGCATCGAGCTCGGAAGCCCGCTGACGCGCATCCGCATCGCCGGCCGCAGCAGCCTGGCTCAGCGCGACGAGATGCAGGACTTCGCGGGGAAGCACATTGCCGATGCCGGTGATGGCACCATCGGCGCCGCAGTTGACGAAGCCGTGATAGACCGTGGTGTCGACACCAATCATTAGCTTGATGTCGGGGTCGCCGCTGGTGATGTTCTCCGCCGCATAGCGCAGATCTGCGGCACCCCCGAATTCCTTGAAGCCGACCAGGTTGGGATGCTCGGCACGCAGGGCGAAGAAGAGGTCCGCCCGGGTGGCAAACCCGTAATAGGGGCTGTTGTAGATCACCGCCGGCAGATCGGGCGCAGCCGAAAGAATGGCCTTGAAGTGGTTCCGCTGCGCTGCCGGCGAGCTGCCGCGCGACAGGACACGCGGGATGACCATGAGACCCTCGGCTCCGACCTCGGCCGCATGCGCCGCATGGGCCACGGCGCTTGCCGTGTTCACCGCTCCCGTGCCGACGATGACGGGCACGCCAGCCTCAACCAGCCGGGCAACGCCTTCCATGCGCTGCGCGTCGGTCAACAGCGGCCAATCGCCCATGGATCCGCAATAGACCACGGCGCGCATACCGGTATCGATCAATTCCTTGCCCTTGCGCACCAGCGCGTCGAAGTCGGGGCTGCGATCCGCCTTGCAGGGGGTCATCAGAGCGGGAATGCATCCCGAGAAAATATGGTTGATCATGCCGATCTCCTTCAAATGCCTGATCTCATGCGCCGCAATGCATCCGCAGCCGGCCGCTCACAGTTTGGATCGCCTGCAAAATATCACTTGTATTTTTTTTGTCGACACAAATTTTCGCGCAGCAGCACTGCTGCATTTCAGGGGCGGAGCGCTTTCCTGGGTGCTGCCCCTAAAGCGCGATCTTCTGGCGGTGGTCGCGGGCGATCATGTTGCGAATCTGCTCAACGATCTGGTCGGCGTGCTCATTGGCCAGCGCATCGGCCTTTTCCACATCGCGCGCTTCGATGGACGCGATCATGTCCTCGTGCTCGACGACATAGCGCTGCGGCAACTGATCGTTGAACGAGGAATAGTAGAGGCGAAGCAGCCGGCGCCCCTCATCGAGCAGGCGCAGAAACAGGCTTTCATAATAGGGGTTGCGGGCAGCCGCGGCTATGGCCGCGTGGAACTCGCGATTGGTGGCGATCATCGCCAGCGCGTCCTGTTCCGCGACAGCTTTGGCAAACTCGGCCTGGCGGGCGCGTATGGTGACGAGATCGTCCGCCTGATGATTGAGGGCGGCGAGCCGCGTCGTCACACGATACATCAGCGTCAGCGCATCGAAGAATGTGTGCAGGTTCAGGAAGTCGATATTGGCGACCACGGTGGAGCGGTTGGGCAGGGTCGTGACCAGCCCCTCACCGGCCAGACGCACCAGCGCCTCACGAATGGGCGTGCGCGACATGGAAAGACGCTGCGCAAGCTGGATTTCGTCGATCGGTGTGCCCGGCGCCAGCGCGAGGTCCAGTATTTCATCACGCAGCACATTGTAGACGAACTGAACGCCGGAACCGCGCTTGCGTTCGGCGGGTTTGCGCGTGGCGGCTTCGGACATGTCTGATCCTCATGTGTACAAGAAAAATACTGTTAGGAATGAAAGGGCGCGATCGTCAAGTGCGCACGAAGCCTGTCCGCTGAACTTGACCCGACAGGGCCGGGCCGGGGCCAAACCGCCCAGAAGATGCTCGGCGGGCGTCAGTCCGCGCCGACGACCGACCATCCGACCGGTTCGCCCCTTTGCTCAATCGGCTTTTGCGAAATGCGCCATCTGGTCCGCGTGAGCCTTTTTAAATGCTGGCCGGTCCGTGATCCGCTTTACATAGGCTTCCGTTGCCGGGCGCTCCCCGAAAGACCGGACCCTGGTGATGCGCAGGGCATCAGCCATAAGCAGATCGGCGACCGTGAAGCGGTCGGCTGCCAGCCATTCCCGTTCAGCGAGTACGTTTTCCATATGACCAAGGCGACTTTCCAACCAGCCGGTCAGATGATTCTGCTCTGCGCCCCTCACTTCCAGAAACCACCAGGGGACGGAAACCATTTCGACCGAATTGAGCGCGGCAACCAGCCATTGCAGGGTCTGCGCTTCCCCGGCAGGGTCGCGCGGCATCAGCTTTTCGCTTTTCCGGGCCAGATGCAGCAGGCATGCGCCGCTCTCGAACAGTTCGAGATCACCGTCGCTCAGAAACGGGGTCTGACCGAAGGGCTGTTGCGCGAAATGCTCCGGCCCGCGATCTTTGAATGGGACGGTGCGAACGGTGTAGGCCAATCCGGCCTCCTCGCATGCCCATCTCAGCCTTATGTCGCGCACAAAACCGCGGGGACCTTCCGGAACCCAGTCATACGTCCAGACAATCAGATCACTCATGACATCCAATCCAGTTCAACCGGCGCTCCCCAGGCGGCATGATGCCGCCGGCACGATTGCCTGATTTTCCCTGCGGATCAAGGTGCGTTGACGGGCGCGCCCAAGGAGCGGTCAATCTGTCGGAATTTCAGAGGAAAACTGGTGGGCCTCACGGGAGAAAGCTCGAACCAGCTTTTTCAAACCCTTGAGGACTGGGAACGCCATCTCGCACAGCTAGACCATGAAGGTCTGCGGTGCGGCCATGAGCGACCTAAGCCCAAGATTTGATGGGGCAGCGGCCTCTAAACCCGTTAAGGCGGCCTATCCCCCGCCGTTCTCGATACGGCTTACCCAGGAGGAACGGGCACAACTGGATGTGCTGCGGGGCAACAAGTCCCTCAGTGCCTATATCCGGGAACAACTCTTTGGAGATGCTGTTGCACCGCGCAAGCGCGGTCGCAACAACCCTGTCCAGGATTCCGAAGCACTGGGCCGGGTCCTCGGGGCGCTCGGGCAGTCGCGGCTGTCGTCGAACCTCAATCAGCTTGCGAAGGCCGTCAATACGGGTTCCTTACCTGTCACGCCGGAAACGGAATCCGACCTTGCGAATGCCTGCCGGGACATAGCGGCGATGCGCGCCGATCTGCTTCGCGCCCTCGGCAAGTCACCGGGAGACGGGCCATGATCCTGAAAGCAAAGGAGCGCGGCGATGCTCCGCAGCTCGCGCGCTATCTCATGTCCATGCGCGATAACGAGCATGTCGAACTGCATGATGTGCGTGGCTTTGTCAGCGACGATCTGACCGGCGCTTTCAGCGAAGCCGATGCTATCGCCAAAGGGACACGCTGCAAGAACTACTTGTTCTCCATGAGCCTCAATCCACCGGCTGGCGAAAAGGTGCGCATGGAAGATTTTGAGGTGGCGATTGACCGGATCGAAGAAAAGCTCGGTCTTGAAAACCAGCCCCGCGCTGTTGTTTTCCATGAGAAGGACGGACGGCGACATGCGCATGTGGTGTGGTCGCGGATCGATAGCGAGCGGATGCGCGCGCTCAACATGGCGCACTTTAAAATGAAGCTGCGCGATGTGTCCCGCAAGCTGTTTCTGGACCATGGCTGGGACATGCCGCGCGGCTTGCAGGACAAGAGCCTGCGCGATCCGCTGAATTTCTCGCAGGAAGAATGGCAGCAAGCCCGGCGTGTCGGTATCGATCCACGCGAACTCAAATCGGTTTTGCGGCAGTGTTGGGAGCGTTCAGATAACCGGCCATCGTTTGAACGGGCTCTGAAAGAACGCGGCTTTTGGCTTGCCGGGGGCGACAGGCGCGGCTTTGTTGCCATCGACTATCGTGGGGAGGTCTACTCGCTCTCGCGCTATGCCGGGGTGAAGGTCAAAGAGCTGGAAGCGCGAATTGGCGATCCGGCGCGGCTGCGCTCGGTCGATCAGACCAAAGCCGAGGTTGCGGCAGGTATGACCGGCAAGCTCGAAGCCTTCATTGCCGATGCACAGCGCGAAGCCAATGAGCGCAGCGAGGAACTGGCCCAGCGCAAAACGGAACTAGCGGCACGTCATCGCGCCGAACACGAAAAGCTCAATGCCAATCTCGAACGCCGGTGGCAAGCGGAAGTGCAGCGCCGGGCGCAACGGCTGCCGAAAGGCTTTTCGGGCATCTGGCATCGCCTGACAGGGCAGTATGCCAAGCTCAGAAAGCAGAACGAGCGTGAGGCGCTGGATGCTTATCGCCGCGACCGGGCGGCAAAAGATGATCTGATTTTCCGCCAGCTTGAGGAACGCGGGGCGTTGCAATCCTATATCCGGGCGGAACGCTCGGTATCACAGCAGCGCTTGGCCCTGCTACGCGAGGATGTCGCCAATTACGATTCACTGGAAAGAGGGCCGCGGCGAAAACAAGATGACGGTATGGGGCCGGAAGCCCGCCGCAACCGGCGGGAACGGCGGCCACGCCAGCGCGATTTCGACATGTAGTGTTGCGAGCGCGGTGGATATTTCCAGCGCTGCGCAGGTCACGCACAAATTGCCTATCCCATCATTCCCGCATGATCCGGCATGCTGCCCTGCCGGGCCGTCCAAACCGTGACGATATTCTTGAGGGGCGCATCCTCCAGCCTGCTTCAATCACCGCTCGAACCATCAGCGCCTTCATGGGCCGATGATGAGTGCCGGGGCCGAAAGGCCCTGAATGGTTCGGGGCCTCCTTGAAACAAAGGAGGATACGATGAAACTCGTCACACACTTTGAAGCGGCAACCCGCAGCACTGCCGAATTGCGCTGCCTACTGAAAAAGGCATTTGCAGTTGCCGCGTCTACGCCGCCCTGTTCGCAGGCACGCCGCAACGCGCTCGCCTCGATACACACTATCGAATTCGAGTTGGCGCGGCGAACGCCGCACCTTTAACCCGATGCGGCTGGCCCGGCGGCCAGCCGCAAAATTTTTCCGCCATCCTAAAACAAGGATAGCTGCGCGCCGCGCCAGCCGGTGGGCTCGGCTTCATAATCCAGCCATGCGGTGACATAGGCCACCGGCCCGCCCTCCTGCGCTACGGTACCAATGGGAATAAAGTGCGAGCGATAGCCCGTTTCGGTGATGGGCAGCGCAATCCTGTTTTCGCTGTGCAATTCGATATGCTCGGTCATGCCGAATTTTTCCGGGGTGAAGGTAATTTCCACCTGAACGCCGCGCCATGTCATGGTGTGATTTTCCATTGCCTTGAACCTCCAAGCTGTGGGAGTGCCGCTTACGCGGCAACTCCTTCTTGCTGGGGCTGCTGCTGACGCGCATGCAGGAAATCCGCTGCGCGCTGAGCATGTGCGGCGGCTGAGAATATCGCGCGCTTGTCATCTTTCAGGACTTTCAGCCAGCTTTGGATATAGGCCGCATGATCGGTGCCCGGTTCCGGCGTCAGCGCCAGATCGGCGCAAAGGAAGGCCGCGCCAAGTTCGGCAACCAGTTCTTCGCGGGCATAGGCTTCATCGCCCCATTTCTTTCGCCCAAACTCCCGGTCCAGCCGCGTCTTATGCTTCGTCCAGTGGGTCAACTCATGCGCCAGCGTCGCATAGTAGCTTTCCGGGCTGCGGAAACACTCAAAAGGCGGCATCTGCACATGATCGCTGCTGCCGCTGTAATAGGCCCGGTTGCCGCCGTGACGAATGTCTGCACCGGTTGCCGTGAAAAATACGTCGGCATGTTCGATCCGCTGAGCCGGATCAATGACCGGCTCCGGCTTCGCGTAGTAATGCTCAGGCAGTCCGTCGATCTGCTCCACATTAAACACGCTGTAGCTCTTCATGAACGGGATTTTCCGCTCTTCTTCGGTTCCGTCCGCGCCTTCTTCGGTTTTGGTGATGGTGTTCGCGTATACTACGGGATTGCCGCGCTCCCCTTTTCGGACATGCGCGCCAAGTTCCTTTGCCTGCTTAAAGGTCATCCAGTACGGGGAGCTATAGCCGGCCTCCATCGCCGCGCCCCAGAGCATCAGCACATTGATGCCGCTATAGGCCATGCCGTTATGCCGTAGCGGCCTGACAATCCGCCCCTCCATGTTTCCGGTGGACCACGGCTTGAGCCATGTCAGTTCACCCTGTTCCAGATCGGCAATGATCTTGTCGGTGACTTTCTTGTAAATATCTTGTTTCATTGGCTTTTTCCTTCCTTGGATAGTCGGTTGCACATGCAACCGGACTAGGCCCGCGCCAATGAGCGGGGGGACGGCCGTCAAGACCGCAGACAGCGGAGGGGGATCACCCGCCCTGCACAAGCCGAAGGTGCGGAAGGGCGGGGAGACCGCTGGCTGCGCCCGCAGCGCATGCGGAGGGCTTGGTCTTGACGGAGGACGGGGCCGCAGGCCCCAAAACAGAGAAAGAAGCTACGCGGTGCCCACCGCGCCAGTCGTGGCGGCCTGACAGGCCGCCAGCCTGCGCGAAGGATCGTCACCGGACGGCGAAGACCTGGCGACAGGGCTTCGGGCGCTTGCGCCTAGAGCCTGACCGCCGTCAGGCGGGCGCGCCTGCATGACAGGATTGAATAGAGAGCACCCAACCACTAGGTTTTGTGCCTCTCGGCGTATTGGAAACCAGATAGGCCGATCTTATATTTGGTGGATGAACATGCCCGGCCTTGCTCCGTTCCCGCTCTCGAATGTCTTCGCGCCCCATCCGTGGTTCTATGTGACCAGGCGGTTCCAGCATTTGCAGGGCAACCTCGCGTTGCTGCCCGCCGATATCGAGGACGCCAATACCAAAGTGGGCGGCATCGTAAGTAGCCTAAACCGTTCCTTCTACGGCGAAAGCGTGGTGAGCCGGTATTTGGTCGCCGGATCGTGGGGCAAGAATACGGCCATCCGCCCACCGAGCGACGTGGATATATTCTTCATCCTGCCGAACGAAGTATTCCACCGCTTCAACGCCCGGACAGGGAACAAGCAATCGCAACTGCTTCAGTATGTGCGGGATGTCGTATCAACCACCTATCCACAGACCCGCATTCGCGGCGACGGGCAGGTTGTCGTAGTCGGCTTCAACAGCATCGAGATCGAGATTGTTCCTGCCTTCATTGCGCAAGGCGGGGGATTCATCATCTGCGATGCCAATGACGGCGGGCGCTGGAAGCTCGTCAATCCTGCCGGAGAAGCGTCCGCGCTGGATCAGTCCGACATGGCCTTCAACGGCAATGTGCGAAAGATCACCCGCATCCTTAAACAGTGGAAGCGGCACTGCAATGTGCCCATCAAATCCTTCCAGGTCGAACAGCTCGTTCGCGAGTCTCTTCCCGGAATGATATGGGGCGGCTACCAGGAGTTTTGGTTCGACTGGATTGTGCGGGATGTATTCGCATACATGATCGGGCGCGCAGGCGGCGGATTCTATATGCCGGGAAATCCGGGCGAGTGGATCAATCTTGGCGATGACTGGAAATCGAAGGCGATCAGCGCCTATGAGCGCGCGTGCAAGGCGTGCGCGTGTGAGCGCCAGAACCTGAACATGGCGGCGGGAAGTGAATGGCAGAAGATATTCGGGAATGCGATTCCGGAAACGGTGATCTGACACAAGCGCATAAGGCGCTGGTCAAGGAATGCCGTGAGCAATCGCGGAACACGCTCTATACCTCCACAAGCTTTTTCATCTGGCTCCGCTGGCTCAAGGTCATCCGGGCCATTCTCTGGATCATCGCCGTCGCCGCCGGTGCTGCCGCTGCCAGCACGGTTCTTTCCCGACACGAGAATCTCGAACTGCTGATTGCCGCCCTTGCACTGCTCGGCGTCATCCTGCCCGGCACAATGCAGGCCGTGAAGCTCGATGAAACCATTGATGCCTATAGGGATGCTGCCGGGCGCTTCAAAAATGTGGAAGGCGCGCTGCGCCGGGCGGCGGATATCTGGTCGCACAAGCCATGGGAAGAGTTTGAGAAGGAAGCGCGGGCAGCTCTGGCGGCGCTGGACAAAGCCCGTGAATGCGCCCTGACCCCGCCTGAATGGTGCTTCAAAGCTGCGCAGCGGAAGGTACAGTCAGGCGACTACGACCCCGAACCTGCCAAGGAGTAGGTCCGGCCAAAAGAAATAAAAGTCAGCGCCGATGCGGCACTATCATTGCGCTCTGGCGAGAGGGCTCGAAGCCGGATGGTGCTGATCCAGCGCAGACGAGACGCGATTCACGAGCGTCCGCTGAGCGTATTCTATCTCACCTTGTACTCTGTGATACGTGTATGCTCGATTAACAGATGCATCGTTGTGAGCGTGAACACCTTGCCGTCCGTAGCCTGTAGCAACCGGCGCATATCCTCGCGCCGCACCTTGAAACCACGCCCCGCGATACAGGCAATCACGTCATAGTCCTTGCCCTGCTCGTCGCGGAGTGTGCGCAGCCGCTGGACCCGCGCAACTTTGTCGCGCGCCGTGCCGTCGTCCTCGGTCAGCTTCGCCTCAATCAACGCAACCGGCGTGAACTCGTCCGGGATGATAAAATCCGGCGCCTGGTCGAAGCCGGGAATCCGCTCGGCCCGCTTCGTCTCGCGGAAGCTGACTTTGGCTTCCGTGAGCACATTCTTGATCGCGACCTCGACAACCTCGCCAACCAGTTCGCTGACCGAATCCCGGTGCGTTGCGTAAGGCCGTCCAAGAAAGCGCTCATAGAGCAAGACGGGATACGGCGCGCCAAGATCGGCGATGGACTGCACGCTCTTGGTGCCTTCCGCCGTGTCCGCTTTGTCCAGACGGTGCACGATGCCCGGCGGCACGACGCCGGGCCCTTGCTGCACTGTGCGAACACCGGCCTCAATCATGGCCCGCATGCGCTGTGCAGTAACGCCGTTTCTTTCGTTCATCGTCCCAAGCGGTTTCAGACGCATGCGGCGGTCGATGGAACGCGCCGCGCCTGATCCACTTCAACGCCGGTCATTTCCGTCGTGACGTAAGCCCATTCGGGTGGAGAGAAGCCGAGAATGCAGCGGAACACGATGAAAGCGATTGGCGCGTCCCTGACGGCGGCGAGAACAGTTTCGGGCGTCAGCTTGGCGAAAGCATCCGTATGTCGCTTGAGGGTCTGATAGCCCTTTTCGAAGGTCGGATAGTCAATGAACCCTTCGCCCTTCGGCATTTCAAGGAAGCTTGAAGTCAGTTCGCCGAATACCTCATCAACAAGCGGTTCCCAGGCGATATTCGTGTCGCGGTAGTCGATTTCAAAACGCGACGGCATCGCGATTCCTTTCATTGGATTCAGCCGTCACGAAGAGCGGCCCGGCAGGAGCGGATATCTGCCTGCCGGTTTCAAGCTCATCAAGAAGCTGT
Organism: Nitratireductor aquibiodomus NL21 = JCM 21793; assembly: GCF_000615975.1. GTDB lineage: Bacteria > Pseudomonadota > Alphaproteobacteria > Rhizobiales > Rhizobiaceae > Nitratireductor > Nitratireductor aquibiodomus. Next base: position 22,648 of record NZ_BAMP01000054.1, read on the forward strand.
TCCGGGTCGGCAAGCCGCGCGAGTGCCTGCGAAAACCGTTCAAGCTTTTCGGCGGTAGGCACCTCAGCGTCCCAGCCTTTGCGCAGATTCCAGACTGCCATTCGGGTCAGATGTCCGAAGATGATGCAACGTGTGTCACCTTTGGTTGGCTTACGGCCTGCCTCAGTAAGTTGGGCAAGATCCCGTGCGACGATTACCGCAAGCTGCTCTGCGGAGTCGAACAACCACTGCCGGGGCGCATGGCCCTGATCGCGGCACACGAACACCGTATCAACGATTGAAGATGCGGTGCCGTGAATATGGATTGATCCGCCCATTTCGGCGGGACACGGCAACGACGCCGAACACGTCAGCCCTGAGTCGAGGATGGCGACGCCGACCGCGAAATAGGCGTCGAGCTTGTTGTGATGATAGGTGAAGGCGAGTGGCGCGCCGGGCTTGAGTGCCCGCGCCATGCTTGCATAGACGCGCGCAAGCCCTTCGGTGAAGTGCTCAAGCCCACGCCCCTTTGTAACATTGCCGGTTAGTTCTTCTGCGGCCCGTGTCGAGGGCCGGTCGAACCCTTCCGCCTCACTCCCAACCAGACGGCGCAGCCAGACATAAAGGAAGTCCATCAACTCGCCGTACTGCACGTTCCCGAAATATGGTGGATCGGTGAACACGGCATCAAGGCTGTCCGGCGCAAGACTCACTGCCGTTGCGTCGCCGCAGTGGATTTCAACCTTGCGCCGCCGCCCGCCGTTAAGCCGTTCTCCAATCCACTCACCGGGCACCGGTACCCGCACATTGCGCGCGCCCTGCCGCTTCACCTCGAACGGCGCATCGCAATAGCGCTTGGCCTTTGCATATTTGTCGATGATGTTCGTCCACCCGCCCGAGCCTACATTCGTATCATTGCCGTTCACAATGCCGAGCAGATTGGACTCGCACTGCACGAGGCCCACGGGGAAGCCGTGCACCGAGAAAATGTCGAGCGACTTGAGCGCCCACGTATCATACCGGCACAGCATGTTTTGGTAGCGTAGCAGATCGGAAAGGTTGGTTGCGAGCGCATGCCGCACGCGCTCATTCGCGACCTTGTGGATCAGGCGGCAACTTGTTTCCAGCCCAAGGAGCTGCCGTTCGTTGAACATCTGCCGGTATTGGCTGTAGCCCCAACGGTGCAGCCGGTCGGTTTCGTCACCGGGCAGGATTTCATGGTCGGGCACAAAGCGCGCGCGCGTCCGCGCCCAGCGCTCTTGCGCGGCGGCAACGCGTGCCAGGTCTTTCTCATCGGGCTTCTTGAAAAAGCGCCCCTTGTGCCCCGCCTTGCGGTGCGGATTGTAATACTCGATGGCAAAAAGTCGGTGGCGCAGCGGACCGTCTTCCGCACGGGGGTAGTGATTGTCGTGGCCACAGTGCGGACAGGCACAGCGTCCCCTTCTGGCAGGGCCGTCAACATGCAGATGCGCCTCGCAACGCCGACACGCGCCAGGATGCTTGCGGTCTTCTACCTCGTTCAGGTCGCCGCATGAAGAACAAACCAGAACGTTCTTTGGGTGCCGCGAGTCCTCTGAGAGAAGATAACCGGGGAACAGGTCAACCGACTTGCCGCACGATTCGCAGTCGATCACCTTGACCCACAGGAAGTATTTTACGGGAACGTCAGTGTCGCCGTAGAGGGGGCAGTCGGTCAGATAGAGTTCGCCAATCTCAGCGCGAAGCTTGCCGAGCAGCCGGGCCGCTTCTTTCTGATAGGCGTCCACGTCCAGATGTTCGATTTCCTCGCGGACGATCCACGCCGCCATCGGATTGATATCGAAGCCGGTCACGTCGCAGCCGACGCGGTTGGCCTCGATCAACGGCGTGCCACCGCCCATGAAGGGATCGGCAACCTTGCGGTTTGGGAAATCATTGGCAGAAAAATAGATGTCCGCAAGCGGGGCATCGCCGAACTCCGAGAGTGTCAACGCCCGAAAGAGCGTGCCCGGACGGCGCGCAAACCATTTGTGCACGGCGATGATGGGCCGGTAATTCTGCTGTATCTGCTTCTCGCGCAAAGCAAGCCCCGCAACCAGCGAGGTGTCAAACCTTGTTTCAATGCTCATGCGTGGGGCCCCGCCTTCGGCGCTTGTTAATTCCGACAAGCTCACCCTGTGAGTCTTCCTGCCGCTCGACATATTCGCGCATGAACTCACGGATGACCTGCGCCGCCGGTCTATCCTGTGCCCGGCAGACCTCAAGGAACCTGTCACGCAGATCGCGCTGTACCCGGATACGGAGTCCCGAATCTTTCATCATCTGCATAGTGTAGCCATTGGATGTACAGATGGGTAGGAAGAAAAGGCATCTGTCCCCAAGCTTGGCAAGCAGAGATTCTGTGTGGCCCATGCCCTTTGCTCGTGGGTTCAGGGGGGGGGGACTCCCCACCGATTGACGGTCAAGCGGACCGCTCGCTTGTACATGGTGCGGTGCAGGTGCAAACGAGATGAGTGCATCATATACAGCGATATTGAGTTGGATCGTTCGGGTTTCTCTCTGGTGACAAAGGAGCGAGACAGGCAAAAATTCTAAAGTCAGGCCGCAACAATCCTGAGTTGAAGAACTGCGAAAAGAACTGTCCCTGTGATGCGGATCGGCGCTCACATTTCCAACCACCTAAATTACCCAACGGTGCGCGGCATATCATTGTGTTTAAAGTACTGCGGCACCTGTTGAAATATCGTTCCATGTCGGTTTTTTCTTGCCCAACACAAGCTAGCCCCTTTTCAACAGGATTTGTATCCTCTCTGCTGCCCACTTTCAAACTAACTACCACCACTAGTATTACGGTAAGGCTGGCCCACAGAATAAATTTCTTGGACATCAAGCTCCAGCTCCTGCTCTCTGATCGGGATGTTGATAATGCCCTAAGGTAGGGGTGATGCAAAAGCCTCTTTCCTTGGTCGCGCCGAAGGGGTCTCAATGAAATGGTCATGGGGGTATCGGGGGCAGCAGTAACGCTCCCCTGATCGGGCTCAATCGAGCGGTCGATTGTGCATGGTGCGGTGCAGGAGGAGAGGCATATCTCCTGGCCCTGCGAGTGGGTTCAGGGCGGCGCGATAGCCCCCTGATCGGGTTCAGCGCCGACGCGCTGGCGGCATTCAATCCGCGCAGGGTTGATCTCCATGAAATGGCCTCAACGGCGTTGTCAGGGGTCTTGGGGGCAGGAACGCCCGCCAAGTCGATGGGGTGCAGGGGAGCGCCGAAGGCTCCCCGCGAGTGATTGACCGGCGATACGGTCTGATGGCTCTGCAACGGGTTCGATACCCTGACAGAGCCAATGGCTGGGGGATGCAACGGGGGGCGCTAGCAGCCCCTTTGCCAAGATGGTTTTGTACTACAAAACACATCTTGCTCACCGCCCGAACCGCAACGGAAGCGCCCATGTAGTACAGCTTGCTGCGTAGCAACAATCGAGCGGATACGGAAAAAAGGAACGGCGCCAGAACGATGGAGCTTGCCCGCTCTCCCGCCACGATTCACACTGTGCGGAAGGCGATAGATCGGAGAGAGGCTGATGAATGAGGAAGAGCGGGAAGTCCTGACGGCGGCCATCGACTGTCACAACCGGATGGTGCGTTATTTTCACGAGTTTCTGCGCGAGCGGGAAACCGGCGAGAAACCGAGCGTGAACGGGCACGACGTGCTGGCAATGTTTGATGAAGTGGAGGCTCATCGCTCCAAGGCCTCGCGGGTGCAGACCGATCTTCTCAACCGTATGCTCTGGCCAGCCGATGATGTTGCCACCTATCTTGGCTCAACATGGCGGCTGCTGACCGGGCCGGCGCTGGGGGGCAAAATACGGCTGGTGCCACATGCGCTGGAACTGCGCGAACCGAAACCCTATACGTACCCGGAAGCCGGTTAGTTGCCTCCCTCCTTATCCTCCCGGGGAAAAATGACAAAGCGGCCGGTGAGCGCCATGCCGGGCACGATTTCGCAATTCAGGCCGCCGCGCGCGTTGATAAACCCGACTCCGGCGCGGTGATATTGCACGCGGTGCTTCCCCTCCTTCGAGCGGTATTCTTCGGCAATCATGATGTCGTAAACGGGCTTTTTCATTGTATCGTCAATATATCAAATTTATTTTTATTGGCACTCAAGGACATAGACGACCATCCGCCCAAAGTCGCTACATGGGCTGGTTGGCCCGTAGTTGTAGTGACATATTGCACCAAGAGGAGAGCAATCACCAGAAGGTGGCGAATAAGTTGGTGATTGAGAGCTTACCGGACAATCACCCTGAAAACCACCAGGTGGCACACCTATGGCACAGGTCATGCTAACTTGTTGCCAGGTACCTCCGGCAGGCGGATCGACTGTACAAGATTGGTGGGTGTAGCTCCCAGCAAGCGCACCATCATCGCAGGTGCGGGATTCGCTGACACAACTACTGCCATACGGCACGCTGGCTGATTGATAGACGGTGACACTGCTGCCGTGATCGATTGTGCCGCCCCACGGCGCAGAACAATCGGCAGGTGGAGCGCTGACTTCGCATTCAGAAGTGTAAATCTGTCCACCATAATCTGCTGCCACCAGTATGCTGCCATCCGCAGATGAGGCCACGTCAATCCAATACCGATCACTCTCACGAGCGGCCCATGTTTCCCCGCTATCGCTCGAAGTATAAATCCGCCCATTTGCAACTACGGCTGCCAGTTTAGTTCCATCCGCTGAAGATGCCACGCTAGACCACATCCGGTTGCTTTCCCGAGGGGTCCATGTCTCCCCGCTATCACTCGAAATATAAATCTGTCCATTTGCGACTACCGCGGCCAGTTTAGTGCCGTCCGCAGATGAGGTCACGTCAGTCCAGTACCGGCTACTCTCACGAGCGGTCCATGTCTCCCCGCTATCGCTCGAAGTATAAATCTGTCCATTCTGTACCGTAGCGACCAGTTTTGTTCCGTCCGCGGAAGACGCCAACCCCCACCAATTGCGGTTACTTTCCCGGGGGGTCCATGTCTCTCCGCTATCGCTTGAAATATAAATCGGTCCGTTTGCAACTACAGCTGCCAGTTTGGTTCCATCCGCTGATGACACCACTCTATACCAATACCGGTTACTCTCCCGGGGGGTCCATGTCTCCCCGCTATCGCTCGAAGTGTAAATCGTCCATTCTGTACCGTAG
>NZ_BAMP01000053.1 GCF_000615975.1 Nitratireductor aquibiodomus NL21 = JCM 21793
GGCGTGGCTGGCAGTCACGCGTGGAGAACGCCGACCGGCACACCGCGGCCCTTCTGCAGCGCCGCGCCGATACGGAAGCCGAGCTTGAAGTACTCGCCGAAGCGCCCGAGGAGATCGAGGCGCGCGGCCGCTCGCTTCTTTCGGAGATTGCAAAGGCGGAAGCCGTGCGCAGGGAAGCGGCTGACACTCTGCAGGAAGCCGAAAACCGCCAGACGGAGCTCGACAAGCGGGCGACCGAGAGCATCCAGGCGCTTTCATCGGCGCGCGAAGCCAGGGCCCGTGCCGAGGAGCGCGTGACGGCAGCCGAGGAACGGCGCAAGGAGGCGGAAGCCCGAATTCAGGAAGTGTTGAATGTTGCGCCGCACAGGGTTCTGGCGATGGCCGAACTGGAGCCGGATGCGCCGATGCCGGAGATCGCCGAGGTGGAGCGTCGGCTGGAGCGTTTCAAGATGGAGCGGGAACGGCTCGGCGCGGTGAATCTGCGCGCCGAAGAGGAACAGACGGAACTCACCGAACGTCACGGCACCATCGTTTCCGAGCGTGAGGACGTGATCGAGGCCATCCGCAAACTGCGTCATGCAATCCAGAACCTGAACAGGGAAGGGCGCGAGCGCCTGCTGGCTGCATTCGACGTGGTCAACGAGCAATTTCAGCGGCTGTTCACCCATCTCTTCGGCGGTGGTACCGCGGAACTGCAACTGATCGAATCCGACGACCCGCTTGAGGCGGGGCTTGAAATTCTCGCCCGCCCGCCCGGCAAGCTCCGCAGACCATGACGCTTCTGTCAGGTGGCGAGCAGGCTCTGACGGCGATGGCGCTGATCTTCGCTGTGTTCCTGACCAATCCCGCCCCCATCTGCGTGCTGGACGAGGTCGATGCGCCGCTTGATGATCACAATGTCGAGCGTTTCTGCAATCTTATGGACGAGATGGCGGCGTCAACGGATACCCGCTTTGTGGTCATCACGCACAATCCCATAACCATGGCGCGCATGAACCGGCTCTTTGGCGTGACCATGGCCGAGCAGGGCGTCAGCCAGCTCGTCTCCGTCGATCTCCAGACCGCCGAGCGCCTGCGCGAGGCAGGCTAGCATTTCCTCCCGCTCCTCCGCACTATCTATCTGTTTTACCGCGTTTATGCGGACGTCAGGTGATTCCACCTGACTGCAAAATGCTAAAGGCCCGGCCTCGACCACTGCGTTCAACGACCTCATGTCTCGCTCCAGACCGCCAGTTCGTTGCCGGCCGGATCGGTGAAGTGGAAGCGGCGGCCGCCGGGAAAGGAAAAGATCGGTCTCACGATCTTTCCGCCAGCATCCTCGACCGTTTTCAACGTGGCCTCGAGATCCTCGGAGAAGAGCACCGGAAGTGGTTTATCGTTCCCGTCCGGATTGCCGTCGAAACCGCCGTCCAGACCCTCGTTAAAGGCTGAGTAGCCGGGGCCGTAGTCGGTAAACGACCAGGAAAAGGCATTGGCGTAAAAGGCTTTAACCCGGTCGATGCTGCCGCCGCCCGCCGGCATTTCGATATAGTCGAGCTTTCCGGTCTTGCGCATGATGATCTCCAATGTTCTTTTTTTGTTCTATTTCGTTTCCGCGCTTTTTGCAAGGCCGGAATCCTCATTCTTGTTGCCGGACAGGGATGTGCCGTGGATCGTATGGTGACGCGCGCAGGGGAGCGAAACGCTCTTTTCCGAAGCACTGGCGCGGTGGTGTGGCGGGCAGACGGATGCGGCGACGCTTCGCCTCACGGGGTCTGCGGGGCAGGGGCCGCTTCGTGAACGGTAGCGGCTGCATGCGGGCGCGGCGATGTGAGCGTGCGGACGGCGCCGGGCGGCTTGCCGATGACGCGCTTGAATGCGCGGCTGAACGCGGCCTGGGAACCGTAACCCAGGCGCTGCGCCGCCGTTTCGATGGCCATGCCCTCGCGGCTGATCCATTGCGCGGCAAGCCGCATCCTCAGTTCCGTAAGGTAGCGAACGGGCGTCATGCCGGTGACGGCCTGGAACCGGTCGGCGAAGACGGAGCGTGAACTGCCCATCTGGCAGGCGAGTTCCGCCACGGTCCAGTTGCGGCCCGGATCGCGGTGCAGGGCGGCGATGACTCGTCCAAGACGTGGATCGCGCAGGGCGGCCACCCAGCCGCTTGAGCCACCGCAGCCGCATTCCACCCAGGCACGGACGATGAAGGCCGAGACCACGTCAGCGAGCCGGGCGAGAATGCCGGCGAACCCCGCACGGTCTTCCTTCGCTTCGCGTTCCATGGCGTCAAGGATCGGCAGGATTTCCGGATATCGCTTCAGGAGCGTGTTGACCAGCATCACGTCGGGCATCAGGGCGACAAGGGGATGCATGCTGCCCAGATCAAACTCCATGCATCCCGAGAAGATGAGGCATCGGACGTGTGGTCCTTCTCGTTCGAACAGGCCATGATCTCGTTGACGTTCCGGCACAGTGTCTTTGGCTGGAACTGCGTAATGCAGTGACACTTCATCTCCGCATCGGAAAGAAGCGAATGTTCGCCGCCACGGGGGAGAAGCACGGCGTCGCCGGTATCGAGCGCATGAAGCGCGTCACCGGGCCCGCGCAGAAACACTGGCCCGCGGCCCACAAAGTGAAATTGAGCGCGCCCCTCAATGGTCGGGAAGCGGAGGCCGAAGGGAGGCGAGATCTGGGTGCGATTGTACTCCATCCCATAAAGACGCATGCCCATGAGCAGGTCACTGACCAGGTCAGGGTTGGGGTGAAGCGAGGAATTTTCGGCGTTTCGATCAAGCATTTCGGATTTTATGACATGGTGCGTCCGAAGTGTCCAGCCTATCTCTGTCGCACTGCAAAACACCCTGCATGTGAAAGGACAGACAGATGGACGAAGTCCCTCAGTGGACAAATACCCAGGCCAGCCGGACGCCGGCCTGGGGTGCGGTGGTTTCCATGGCGCTCGGCGTGTTCGGGTTGGTGACGGCGGAATTTCTGCCGGCAAGCCTTCTGACGCCGATGGCGCTCGATCTTGGCGTTTCGGAAGGGATGGCCGGCCAGGCGGTGACGGCGACAGCCGTGGTGGGGCTGATAACGAGCCTGCTGGTTTCGGCTGCCACGCGCAGCATCGACCGGCGCTATGTGTTGCTTGGGTTCACCCTGCTTCTCATCGGATCGAACCTGATGGTGGCATTCGCACCCAACATCGCGGTACTGCTCACCGGGCGGGTCCTGCTCGGCATTGGGCTGGGCGGGTTCTGGACCATGTCGACAGCGGTCGCCATGCGGCTCGTGCCCGATGCGCTGGTGCCAAGGGCGCTTTCAATGATTGTCAGTGGTGTCGCCGCGGCAACGATCGTTGCCGCGCCTGTCGGCAGCTATGTGGGGGACATGTTCGGCTGGCGCAGCGTGTTCGTACTGGCGACCGCACTCGGCGTCATCACGTTCGTGGTGCAGTTTGCCACCCTGCCGAATCTGGCGCCCAACGCGGCCACCCGACTACGCACGCTGGTCGATGTGCTGGTGCGGCCGGGCGTGGGGCTTGGTCTTCTGGCGGCCATGCTGGTGTTTGCCGGCCACTTCGCCTTCTTTACCTATATCAGGCCACATCTGGAAAACATTACGGATGCGAGCATCACGCGGTCTCCGGCATTCTGCTGGGTTTCGGCCTCGCCAATTTCCTCGGTTCGCTGTTCGGCGGGCTTCTGGTCGAGCGTAGTCTGCGCCGCACGCTGATGACTGTGCCGCTCGTGATGAGCGTCCTGGGCTTCGGGCTCGTCTCGGCCGCATCGATGCCGGCGGCCAGCGCGGTGATGATCGCGCTCTGGGGACTTGCATTTGGCGCTGTCCCGGTCGGCTGGTCCACCTGGCTGGCGCGCACCGTGCCCGATCAGGCCGAGAGCGCCGGCGGATTGCTGGTCGCGGCGATCCAGCTGGCGATTGCCATTGGGGCCGCCGGCGGCGGGCTGATCTTCGACGCCAGCGGGGCGCAGGGCGTGTTCAGCGTGGCGAGCATTGTCCTGGTGCTGGCGGCGGTGATGATCTTCATCGGGGTGCGCCCAAGGGCGGTTGCCGCTGCGGCCTGACCTGCCTGAAGAATACCGGGGCGGGGCTTTGGCTTCGCCCCTCCTGCGTCGTTCACGGGCGCTGATCAGAAAAAATCTTCTCTTCAATCGATAAAGAGGCGGATGGCCGGGAAGCCGGCCTTGCCTTGGCGCGCGCTGCCGCTTAACGCTGCGTCCCGTGGCCGGTGCATTATGGTTCCAGGTGCCGGCAAATCGACCGGAAGGGGAATGCAGCATGACCAAGTGGGTCTATGTGTTTGGCGATGGACGTGCCGAAGGCAGCGCGGGCGACAGGAATCTGCTCGGCGGCAAAGGCGCAAACCTGGCGGAGATGTGCAGCCTCGGGCTGCCCGTACCGCCCGGCTTTACGATCACGACCGAGCTCTGCTCCCACTATTACGCCAGTGGCCGCACCTATCCGGACGAATTGAAAACACAGGTCGAGGCGGCACTCGAAGAGGTGGGCCGGGTGGCCGGCCGCCGCTTCGGCGATGCCAGCGAACCGCTTCTGGTTTCCGTGCGCTCCGGTGCCCGCGCCTCCATGCCCGGCATGATGGACACGGTGCTCAATCTCGGCCTCAACGATGCGACGGTCGAGGCGATCGCGGCGGAGGCGGGGGATGCGCGCTTTGCCTATGACAGCTACCGCCGCTTTGTCCAGATGTATTGCAATGTGGTGCTCGGGCTTGACCACGATGTCTTCGAGGAGATTCTCGAAGAGGAGAAAGCGCGGCTCGGCTATGAGGTCGACACGGAATTCTCGGCCGAGGACTGGCAGAATGTGATCGCGCTCTACAAGGGGCGGATCGAGACCGAGCTGGGTGCGCCGTTTCCGCAGGATCCGCACGAACAGCTCTGGGGCGCGGTGGGCGCCGTCTTCTCTTCGTGGATGAACCCGCGCGCGGTGACCTATCGCCGCCTGCACGACATTCCCGAAAGCTGGGGCACGGCGGTGAACGTGCAGGCCATGGTGTTCGGCAACCGGGGCGAGGATTCGGCAACGGGCGTGGCCTTCACGCGCGACCCCTCGACCGGCGAAAAAGCGCTCTACGGCGAATTTCTCGTCAATGCGCAGGGTGAGGACGTGGTGGCGGGCATCCGCACGCCGCAGAACATTACCGAGGCGGCACGGCTCGCCGCCGGCTCAGACAAGCCTTCGCTCGAGAAGCTGATGCCGGAAGCGTTCGCCGCCTTCGTTCAGATCGCCGACACGCTGGAGCGGCACTACCGCGACATGCAGGATCTGGAGTTCACCATTGAGCGCGGCAAGCTGTGGATGCTGCAGACGCGCTCCGGCAAGCGCACGGCAAGCGCGGCCTCAAGGTTGCGGTGGACATGGCCAATGAGGGGCTGATTTCCCGGGAGGAAGCGGTATCGCGTATCGATGCGGCGTCGCTCGATCAGCTCCTGCACCCGACCATCGACCCTTCCGCCCCGCGTGACATCATCGGCATGGGCCTGCCGGCCTCGCCGGGGGCTGCGACGGGCGAGATCGTGTTTTCCTCGGAAGCTGCCGAAGAGGCAAAGGCCGAAGGGCGCCGGGTGATCCTGGTGCGGGTGGAAACGAGCCCGGAAGACATTCACGGCATGCATGCCGCAGAAGGCATCCTGACCACGCGCGGCGGCATGACGAGCCACGCGGCGGTGGTGGCGCGCGGCATGGGCAAGCCCTGCGTTTCGGGCGCGGGTTCCCTGCGCGTCGATCACAGGAAGGGCGTTCTCCTGGCCATGGGCAGATGCTGAAGGCCGGCGATACGATCACCATCGACGGCGCGACGGGACAGGTGCTGAAGGGCTCGGTGCCGATGCTCCAGCCGGAGCTCTCGGGCGATTTCTCCACGATCATGGGCTGGGCCGACGAAGCACGGCGCATGCGGGTGCGCGCCAATGCCGAAACGCCGGCCGATGCGCGCACGGCGCGATCCTTCGGAGCGGAGGGCATCGGCCTTTGCCGCACCGAGCACATGTTCTTCGACGACGGTCGCATCCTCGCCATGCGCGAGATGATCCTGGCCGATACGGAAAGCGAGCGGCGCGCGGCACTCGCCAAGCTTCTGCCAATGCAGCGCTCCGACTTTGTGGAGATATTTGAGGTGATGGCGGGGCTTCCCGTCACCATCCGCCTGCTCGACCCGCCGCTCCACGAGTTCCTGCCCAAGACCGAGGAGGAAATCGCCGAAGTGGCCGAGGCTATGGGCGTTTCGGCGGAGAAACTACGCCAGCGGACCGAGGCTTTGCACGAGTTCAATCCGATGCTTGGCCACCGTGGCTGTCGTCTGGCGATTTCCTATCCGGAGATTGCGGAGATGCAGGCGCGCGCCATCTTCGAGGCGGCCGCCGAGGCTGCTGAAAAGGCAGGCGCGCCGGTGGTGCCGGAGGTGATGGTGCCGCTCGTCGGCATGTCCGCCGAACTGACCTTCGTGAAGGACCGCATCGATGCGGTGGCGAAGACAGTGATGGCGGAGCGAGGTGTCACGTTCAGTTATCTTGTCGGCACGATGATCGAACTGCCGCGTGCGGCTCTCAGAGCGGATGAAATCGCGGCCAGCGCAGAGTTTTTCTCCTTCGGAACCAATGATCTGACGCAGACGGCATTTGGCATTTCCCGTGACGATGCGGCCTCGTTCCTGGAGACCTACCGCACGCGTGGCATCATCGAGCAGGATCCGTTCGTTTCCCTGGATGTCGACGGTGTTGGCGAGCTGGTGCGGATTGCCTGCCAGAAAGGGCGCGATGCACGGTCGGACATCAAGCTGGGCATCTGCGGCGAGCATGGCGGCGACCCCGCTTCCATTCGCTTCTGCGAGAGCGTGGGGCTGGACTATGTTTCGTGCTCGCCATTCCGCGTGCCGATCGCCCGGCTGGCTGCTGCGCAGGCTGCCATCAGCGAAAGCAAGGCTGCCGGATAGGGCAGTTTCAGCAACAGCGGGAACCGGTTTTCCATCCGGAATTGCGTGGAAACAGACAGTTGGACCGCCTCATCGAACCCGTAAGAGGTTGAGGCGGTCCAGATTGTTCATTGACGGAGCATCGGACGAACCCGAAAACCGGCGACCACTTTTCGGTTCCGACCCTAGCGCTCCTCAATGTCAACGAGCTCGGCATAAAATGCGCCGTGCTCTTTGATCTCCCGAGCTTCGTCGTATGGTGTTTCATACGCCCACATGATGTCGCTACCCGGCTCCCCAGCGCCGGTCAGCCGCCAGTAGCTGGCATCTCCCTTGTAGGGGCAGTGGGATCTGGTCTGAGACGGTTCGAGACCGGCGAAATTTATGTCCGCGAAGGGGATGTAAAGCACATCCCGGCAGCCGGTCTCGCGCAGAAGTCTGGCGGCCTTCGTTGCCGCGATTTCAATTCCATCCGCCTTCACGATAATCCTTTTGGTGTGCGGTGTGATGGTGATGCGCTTGTGCGGATTGCGCATGAATCCGGGGGCTGGATTTGTGTTGTCAGTCATGACGTTCACTCCGTTGTGGAGGAAACGCTGTGGAGTGCTGTGGGTTCCTTGCGCGGGATAACGGCTTGTAACGCCGTGCGCCGGTTTACTGCACGCGATCGAGCGATGTCATGAGCCTGCATAGGCGTTGACGATCCTGGCCACCGGCAGTTCGCTTGTGTTGATGTCCTCGACCTCAAGCGATCCGCCTCCGGTCCGCTGAACCACGAGGGCGTAAGCATGTTCATCATGCTCCTCCAGCACGACGGCAGCCACCCAGTCGCAATCGTTCATTCCATCAAGCCGCATGTGGAAAAGCAGGCGCCCGTTGATCTGGTCCAGCGCCTGCCGCACAGCGCCTTCGAAGCCGAGCTCGACGAAATCCTGATGCTTCAGAGCAAGTTCCAGCTCAACCAGTTCCAGTGAGCTCGAGGCGGTTTCATGACGTTCTGGAAGCACTGTCTGCATGGCGGAACCTCATAACTTTCTCCCACGCATCCCTCCGCCTCGTCCATTGTGCCGGTCAGCATGGCCGGAATGTGGCGTGTTATGTCGAGCAAAGGAAACGCTTTAGAGAGAAGAACGCCGCATGGCGCAATGCGGTTCCTGAAAGGTGAATCAGTTCCGCAACCAAAAGACACAAGGGACTGAATCTTCAAGGAATATACGGAAACCGCATTTCCCGCAGGCGGGCATTGGTTTAAGAGAGACCTATCTTCAGCAGCAAAACATGCTTGGTCCGTTACATGAAGGCAACTTTGGTACCGCAACGCGCTCCCGCCGCTCCCTGGAGCCGCAGGTTTGCAGTGTTCGCGGCCGTCCTTCTTGCTGTGTCGGGCGCGGGACACCGGTTCGGACTGGTGGAAACGGTCCCCTTTTTCTGGCTGCTGGGATTGAGCGGCGTTCTCGCCCTTGCCGGTTTCGCGCTCGGTGTGATTGCCCTGGTTCAGGTTTGGGAACATGGATCATCCGGCGCATCGATTGCGGGCACCGGAGTGCTGATTGCCGCCATCGTGCTCACCCCATACGGGATATCGGGCGTTCGCGTGTTCGAGCACCCAAGGCTGATCGACATCTCCACTGACCTCGAGCACCCTCCGCAGATGCCGTTGGCTTCGGTCGCGCGCAACGGTGCCATGAACCCGGTCAAGGGCATCTCTCCCGAAGACCGCGCGTTGCAGGAAGAGGGGTATCCCGAAGTCGCCGGACGGCGCTATGAGCACACGGCGGACAAGGTTCTCGAAGTGGTGCGTTCGATGATGCAGGACAAGGGCTGGCAACCCAGGGGCCCGGAAGGTGAACAACTCGCCGGCGGCAGCATCACGCTGGAAGGCGTAGCCCATTCCTTCATTCTTGGGTTCCCTGCTGATGTGGCGATCCGCATAGAGGACGACCAGACCGCAACTTTCGTCGACATGCGGTCCGTCTCGCGCTATGCGCGCCACGATCTGGGAGAAAATGCCGCCCGCATTCAGCGATTTCTCAAAGAACTCGATGAAAGAATGGCCCTGCTGGCAGCAGTCTAGGGTCAGGACCCATTAATATGGCCGCAATGGCGATCGATAGACCAAGAGATGCAAGGAAAAGCCTGCAGAGCGGGGTCCTTCCCCCGGTCAAGGGGTTTGACGCGGCAGCTCGCCAGTCTATCGAACGTCCTTCGGATCGGCCTGATTTGCACGGCCTACTTTGTCGCAAGACCTTGAAAGACATGAAGTCTTCCTGTGGTCTTGCTTAGCGTATCCACACAAATCAGGCCGACCATTGCGGCCATATTAATGGGGCCTGACCCTAGATTGCCGTGCATCCCTCAGGACCCACAAAGGACGATCTAAACTATTGATGGAGCATCGGAATAATCCGAAAATCGGTTTCCACTTTTCGGATTATTGCGATGCTCCAGGCTCAGCCAGGCAGGTAGACCGCATCGATGGACGGTTCTGTTTCGGTTGTCACGGCCCCGCGCGCGACGAGATCTTCCAGATGGGCGAGAACCGAAAGGGCTGCTGCCCCGTGCAGCCTGGGATCCGTATCCCGATAGATGGAGCTGACCATCTCGGGAATTGTGCGGTCGCCACGCGTGACGCGGTCGAGTATGGCGCGTTCGCGCATTTTGCGGTGGGCTTTCAGGCCACGCATGAAACGCTGCGGGCTTTTCACCCTGCCGCCGTGGCCGGGAAAGAACACCGTGTCGTCGCGCGCCAGCAGGCGGTCGAGCGAGGCCATGTAATCCGACATGGCGCCGTCGGGCGGAGCAACGATGGAGGTCGCCCACGCCATCACATGGTCTGCGGAGAATAGGATGCCCGTATTCTCAAGCGCAAAGGCAGCGTGGTTGGCGGCATGACCGGGGGTGTGGATGGCCCGGATGGCCCAGCCGTCGCCCTCGATCAGCTCATCATCGGCGAGCGCCCGGTCTGGCACGAAATCCATATCCGCGCTTGCATCAAGGGGATTGGTCTCGCCGATTCTCAAGGGCCTGGCGGCGCGGTGCGGGCCTTCTGCGCAGACCAGCGCCCCGGTTTCGCGCGCCAGATGTGTGGCAAGCGGCGAGTGGTCCCGGTGCGTGTGGCTGACGAAGATGTGGCTTACCGGCCGTCCGTCAATGGCCTTGAGGAGTGCCCGCAGATGGGCTTCGTCTTCCGGGCCGGGATCGATGACGGCGAGGGCGGACCTGCCGACGATGTAGCTGTTGGTGCCGTGGAAGGTGAAGGCGCTCGGATTATTGACCGTGAGACGTAGAACATCCGGTGCGACCTTATTCGCGTCGCCATAGGCGGGATCGAAACGCGTTTCAAATTCGAGGGCCATTGGCAGATTGTCCGGAAAATAAAGAGCACCGAACGGCACGAAGCCGCATTCAGGTTGCCGCATATCATGGAAGCGCTTATAGGAGAAGAAACGCGCACTATTTCGCAAAGAGCCTGAACGGAGGAGCCATGTCGCTCGCTATCGCCTCAAAATCCCTCGTTTCGCAGACGCTTCCGCGTAACGCTACCCAGCGTCTGGCGACGCAGCTTTTCCTTGCCATCGGCGCGACCGTGATTCTCGCCCTTTCGGCGAAGACACGCGTCGTGCTCGGACCGGTCGACCTTTCTCTTCAGACGCTGGCCGTGCTCGTGATCGGTGCGACCTTCGGCATGCGCCTCGGTGTGGCGACACTTCTCCTGTACATGGCCGAAGGCGCCATGGGCCTTCCGGTGTTTCAGGGTACGCCCGAAAAGGGAATTGGCTTTGCTATATGATGGGCCCCACGGGCGGCTATCTGCTTGGATTTGTGGCTATGGCCGCAATTGCGGGCTGGGCCGCGGACCGTGGATGGGACCGCAGTCCGCTGAAGCTTGGTGGTGCCATGCTGTTCGCGGAAATGGTCATGATGGCACTTGGATTTGCCTGGCTCGCCGGATTGATCGGTGCGGACAAGGCCTGGCAGTTCGGCGTTGCGCCGTTTATCCTGCCCGACCTGATCAAAGTCGCTCTGGCTGCATGTTTCATGCCGGCGGCGTGGGCATTGCTGCGGGGACTGGGCGTCTCCGGGCGCTGACCCGCCATGGAATTGCCGATTTAAAGCCGAATGTAGATCGGGCCGGATGGGGGTATCTGGCCCGATTTTTTTATTGAGGGGACTGCGATGAGTGTTCTGGTCACCGGCGGTGCCGGTTACATCGGCAGCCATATGGTTTGGGAACTGCTGGACCACGGCGAAGAGGTGGTGGTTCTGGACCGTCTCAGCACCGGCTTTGACTGGGCTGTCGCGGATGCAGCAACGCTCGTTGTCGGCGATGTTGCCGATGAGGCACTGGTGATGATGTCATCCGCAAGCACGGTGTGGATGCCATCGTTCATTTTGCGGGATCGATCATCGTGCCCGAATCGGTGTCCGATCCGCTGGGCTATTATCTGAACAACACGGTGAAATCGCAGAGCCTGATCGCAAGCGCGGTGCGCTGTGGCGTGCGTCACTTCATCTTTTCGTCCACGGCAGCCGTTTATGGCAGTCCGGCCAGTTTCCCGGTTGGTGAGGATACAGAACTGCGGCCTGAATCTCCCTACGGGACGTCGAAGATGATGACGGAACTGATGCTGCGCGACTGTGCTGTGGCGCATGACTTCGCCTATACGGCGCTGCGCTACTTCAACGTCTCCGGTGCGGACCCGGAACTTCGAACCGGGCAGTCGACCAAAGGCGCCACGCACCTGATCAAGGTCGCGTGCGAAACCGCAACGGGCAAGCGCGATCATATGGACGTGTTCGGCACCGACTACGACACGCCGGACGGAACCTGCATTCGAGACTACATTCACGTTTCCGATCTGGTGAACGCCCACTATCTGGCGCTTCTGCGCATGCGGGAAGGCAAGGGCAGCCTCGTGGCGAACTGCGGTTATGGCAAGGGCTACTCGGTGCTTGAGGTTATAAATGCCGTGAAGGACGTGGCGCAGACTGACTTCGACGTGCGCACCATCGGTCGCAGGCCGGGCGATGCGGTGGCGATCGTCGCGGAGGCGGAACGCTGCCGCCGGGAACTGGCATGGCAGCCGCGCTACGACGACCTGAAAACGATCGTGACCCATGCACTGAACTGGGAAACGAAGCTCACCAGACGGAACAGACAATGAATTATCGGGCCGTCAACAGGCTGTTCACCCTCGTCATCTTTTCCATGCCGCCCATTGTCGGGTCAGCCACCAGCGTGGTCTGGCACGGCGGTGCGTTCTGGTGTGTGTTTGAGGTTCTTTCCGGAAGGCGGCGGCTGAGTCCCGATACCGCGATGCGATGGGTCGCGCTGCTCATGCTGGTCTATGTGCTGGCCAACGTCGTTTCGTTCCTCGTGAACGAGCCGACGCTGGAAATGGCTTACAAGCTTCTCCCGCTTGTGACATTCCTACTGTTTCCGTTCTCCTATTCGATCTGGACGATCTCAGACCGGGAAGAGGTTGCGTATGCGCTCGTTTTCGGTGCCGCCATAGCCAGTTTTGGCGCGCTGGTCTTCGCGCTTGTTCAATATAAGTACATCGGAATGCGCGCGGAGGGCGGAGCTGGCAATGCGCTGGTGTTTGCAGATGTGGCCTGTCTTGCCGGTCTGACATGCCTGGCGGGTGCCCTTATCCTCGATAGCAAACGTCCTTTGATGTTGCTTCTTGCGTTCGCGGCCGCCTTCGCCGCCGTACTTCTGTCGGGATCCCGCTCGATTTGGGGGGTAATGATCGTTCTTGCGGTGGTGCTGCTCCTGATATGCCGTTCCCGTGTGGCGATTTTGCTGAAAGGCCGACTCCTTGCACTTGCGGGGATAGCAATTCTGATTGTCATTCTGGCGTCCGGGGTCATTGTGGAGCGCTTCGAGGCCCTCTGGCAGAATATGGACAAGCTTACGGAGGGAGGAGATTACAACTCTTCCCTCGGGCTTCGTGTGGCCGTCTGGAAAATCGGCTTGCAGCTCGTTGCCGAGGACCCGCTCTTCGGCCATGGAATGCAGAACGTTTCCACCCTGATCAGAGAGGGTGTGGAGCAGAATTTCGGTATTCAGGTGGGGTTCACGCATTTCCACAATGGCTTCCTGACCATCCTCGTGGAAGGCGGCATCGTTGCCGGTCTCGCCATCATTGCCATGTTTGGGCTGATAACCGTCATCGCAGTGCGCAGTCTGGCGAAGGCCGGGGATCGACTGGAGCGTCTGGGAGGTGCGGTGCTGTTGATGCTGGCAGCCGTCTACGCCGGCGGTGGAACCGTCAACCTCATCTTCGGGCACGACATCCTCGACACGGTTTTCATGATCTTCCTGATCATCGGGCTCTTTCTCGCGCGGGGCACGTCGCGCCTGGCCGACGCCGAAGCACCGGCACCCTTTCGGTAACGTCAAACGCGGCCGTATCGGTCCTCCAGTCGAATGATGTCGTCCTCGCCAAGATACGATCCCGACTGCACCTCAATCAGTTCCAGCGGGATCTTGCCGGGGTTTTCAAGCGCGTGGATCTCGCCCAGCGGGATATAGGTCGACTGGTTCTCGGTCAGCGTGATTGTTTCTTCACCCTTCAGGACCCGCGCGGTGCCGCGCACGACCACCCAGTGTTCGGAACGATGGTGATGCTTCTGCACGGAGAGTTTTGCGCCGGGCTTCACCGTGATGCGCTTGACCTGATAGCGGTTGCCGCAATCGATGGAATCGTAGTCGCCCCATGGGCGGTAAACCCGGCGGTGGTCCATGTGTTCGGTGCGCTTGGCCGACCTGAGCTGCGTGACGATCTCTTTGACGTTCTGCACCGCGTCGCGGCTGGCGACGAGGACCGCGTCCGCCGTCTCGACCACGACCAGCTCCTCCACGCCGACAATGGCGACGAGGCGCTTCTGGGCGGAGACGATGGAGTTTTTCGAGGCAACCTGCAACACGTCGCCTGTCAGCGCGTTTCCGTCGGCATCCTTGTCCTGCGCTTCCCATATGGCCGACCATGACCCGATGTCGTTCCAGCCCGCATCGAGCGGTACGACGGCAGCCCGGTCGGTCTTCTCCATCACGGCATAGTCGATGGAGTCGGACGGACAGGCTTCAAAGGCCGCGCGTTCGGGCCGCAGGAAATAGGCGTCGCTTTCAACGCCCGCCATCGCCGCCCTGCACGCATCCAGTATTGCCGGGGCATGCGTCTGCATGGCGTCCAGATACACGCTGGCGCGAAACACGAACATGCCGCTGTTCCAGTCGTATCCGCCATCCTTGAGATAGGATTTTGCGGTGGCCAGATCTGGTTTCTCCTCGAAACCGGAAACCTCAAACCCCGTCTCGCCGATCTTTTCGCCACGGCGAATATAGCCGAAGCCGGTCTCTGGACCGGTCGGCACGATGCCGAAAGTCACCAGCCGGCCTTCCTGTGCCAGTGTCTTTGCCTCTTTGACACCCCTGTGGAAGGCGGGCACATCCGGGATCAGATGGTCGGCAGGCATTACGAGAAGTAGCGGGTCAGCTCCATGTGCCATCGCCTGCAATGCGGCAAGCGTGATCGCCGGTGCCGTGTTGCGGCCCACCGGTTCGAGCAGAATCGGGGCATTCTCAATGCCTGCCTGTCGAAGCTGCTCGGCGGCCAGAAAACGGTGTTCTTCATTGCAGACGGTAAGCGGGGGAGCACAGTCGAGGCCGTCGAGACGCCCGATCGTCTGCTGCAGCATTGTCGTGTCGCCAACCAGCGCGCAGAACTGTTTGGGATAGTGCTCGCGCGAAACCGGCCACAGCCGCGTTCCCATTCCGCCCGCCATGATCACCGGTACCAACATGAGCCTACCCCGCCATCATCGTCCAAAATGCGTTGTCTTGACCGTGAACGCGGCGAAACACTTTTCAGCGTTTCAGAATGCCTTCACGAAGAGTGCCCCGAGATTAGATTGGAAACGTTGACACGGGGTGTAGGCAATAGGTCCATCCGTGGATTTGGTGCGTCCATGGGGAGAGGGGGCTACCCCGACAGGCTCTTTTTCCCCGCCGCAACCCGTGAAAGCAGCCAAAAGGGCGGGCGTGCTGCGCCCTTTGCCGGGGGGAAGGCCGGAACGGGCACGCACGCGTTTATCCCCGTAGGCGCAACTGCCCGTAGACTTGTGCCTTCACAAGGAACGGCCGACATGGAACAGACTGCAAAGCTCAAACTGCCCTATATCATGCCCTCGCAGGCGCAAAAGCACGTGACCCACAACGAAGCGATCCGGTTGCTCGACGCGCTGGTGCACCTTGCCGTGCGCGACCGTGACCTCGCGGCACCGCCGGTCACTCCAGACGATGGCGACTGTTACATTGTCGGCCTCTCGGCGAGCGGTGAATGGACCGGCTGGGAAGGTGCGATCGCCTATTTCGTCGACGGCGCATGGGAAAAGCTTGCGCCGGTTACGGGCTGGCGCGCCTGGATCGTGGACGAGGCATGCCTTGCGGTGTTCGATGGGGCGGGCTGGCAGCCGATTGACGACGTGCCGGAAAGCGGGGCCGAAATCCAGAACGCGGCCCTGTTCGGGCTTGGAACCAGCGCCGATGCGGCAAACCCGTTTTCCGTAAAACTCGACAGGGCGCTCTGGACGGCGCGCTATGTAGCCGAAGGAGGAACAGGGAGCCTGTTCTGCACGATGAACAAGGAGGCGCCTGCCGGCGATGTCGGCCTCTTGCTGCAGAGCGGGTTTGTCACCAGGGCGACGATGGGGCTTTTCGGATCGGATGACTGGCGGCTTGCGGTCTCTGCAGACGGTTCCGCCTTCAACGATGCGATTCGCGCGGACGAGAACTCCGGCCGTATCACGCTGCCGTCAAACCCCAAATTTCTGGGCTTCATCAACTACGACCAGTATGTCGCTGCCGACACCTGGCAGACTGTGGCCATCAACAACACGCTGGCGAACAGCCAGATGGCCTTCGACACGGGGACGAACCGTTTTACCGCGCCGGCGGACGGGCTCTATCGGTTCGGAGCGGCCATCGGCTGGAAGCAGAACGGCGCGAACGTGCCGACGGCGGTGAAGGCGAAGCTGGTGCTGAATGGTGCGAGCGACCTCTGCGCGCCTCTGGTGAAGGGCGATGTGGCCAGTCTCGCGGTCGACGGGTCGGAGACGGCGCTGCACCTTCACGTGATGGCGAACCTCACAGCGGGCGACACGGTGGAGCTTGCACAGTTCTTCGGCGGTCTTGATGGCTATGTGCCGGCGACGGTCACGCGGTTCTGGGGAGAGTGGATGGCCTGACACGTGCGGGAATGGGAAGCGCGTGCTCCACAGAAAGGCACAAAACGCCTGCTTGTCGTGGGGCGGCGCTTCTGCTATCCACCGCTTCGCTCGGTCTTGGGGCGTCGCCAAGTGGTAAGGCAACGGTTTTTGGTACCGTCATTCGCAGGTTCGAATCCTGCCGCCCCAGCCAGCCTCCGCTAAAGCTACGGCTGGGCAAACCGATTGAGATATCACCCAAAAGGAAAGCCCGCCGGGTGAGCAGCGGGCTTCGGCCGGATTTGCACGGTGCGTACGATCAACCAGCCCCCTCGATCATCCCCCGCAGTTCGTCCACCTTCGCCTGCAACAGCGCCTTGTCGCCGCGGGTTTCCACGTTGAGGCGGAGCAGGGGTTCGGTGTTGGAGGCGCGCAGGTTGAAGCGCCAGTCGTCGAACACCATGCCGAGGCCGTCCTGATTCTCGATCTGAGGATTCTTTGGCATGTAGTGGTCGGAAATGCGTTTTTGCACCTCGGCTGCGTCCGAAACGGTGAAGTTGATCTCGCCCGAGCAGGGATAGGCGGCAATGCGCTCTTCCAGGCGCTCGGCAAGCGTGGTGCCGCTGGCCGAAAGTTCCGCAATGACGTTGAGCCATGCAAGCATGCCCGAATCGCAATAGGCGAAATCGCGGAAATAATGGTGCGCGCTCATCTCGCCGCCATAGATGGCGTTTTCCTCGCGCATCATCTTTTTGAAATAGGCATGGCCCGTTCGGCAGGGCTTTGCCACGCCGCCGGCGCTCTCCACCATGTCGATCGTGTTCCAGGTGAGGCGCGGATCATAGAGGATCGTGCTGCCGGGATGTTTGCCGAGCAGCGTCTGCGCGATCATGCCGACCAGATAGTAGCCTTCCACGAAACGGCCCTTGTGATCGTACAGGAAGCAGCGATCGAAATCGCCGTCCCAGGCGATGGCGAGATCCGCGCCGTGCTCAATCACCGCCCTGCTGGCCTTCTCGCGCTTCTCAGGAAGCAGCGGGTTTGGCACGCCATTGGGCAGGCGCGGGTCGGGCTCGTGGTCGATCTTGATGAAAGTGAAGGGCAGGTGCTTTTCCAGAAGGTCGATGATCGGGCCCGCACAGCCATTGCCGGCATGGCAGACGATCTTCATCGGTTTCAGGTCCTGACCGGCCACTTCGTTGAGAAGGCGTTCGATATAGGCGTCGCGGTCGCAAAGATCGTGCAGGGCGCCGCGCGCGGCATAATCGGCAACCGGCTTAAGCACTGCATCGGAACGCATGATCTCTTCGATTGCGTTGAAAGCATTGTCCGGCGTGGCGGCGGACGCGCCTTTCAGCACCATCTTGATGCCGTTGTAATCGGGCGGGTTGTGGCTGGCGGTCACCATGAGGCCGGCATCCGCGCCGCTGGCGGCGGTGTGGAAATAGACCTCTTCCGTGCCGCAGCGGCCAACGGGGCGCACATCGACGCCGCTGTCGAGAAGGCCCTGGGTGAGCGCTTCGGCCAGCGCCGGGCTGTCCATGCGCATGTCGTGGCCGACAACGACGGTGCCGGGATTGAGGCTTTGCTTGAGCGCCTGCGAAAAGCGATAGGCGAAGGGAACATTGATTTCTGCGGGGATACGGCCGCGAACGTCATACGCTTTAAAGGGGGCGCCCATACTTTCCTTCCTGAATAGTCTCGAAGATGAACAATGCTCTGTCATCGTTTAGCATTGCAATGATTGATTGAAGTTTTGTTAGAGTCGGGTGATCGCACACAGAGACAGAATTGCGGCGACAAATGCGCACGCTACGCAAATACACAAGAGCTGAAACGGTTGCATGCGGGCTTGTTCACCTCGTGTAACAGCTGGCGCATCAGTTTGAAGAGGCCCTTTGGTTGCAGAGCGCACGAGAGGGCCCTATTCAACGGACGGGGCTAACGCGGAATCACCCGCAACCGATTGGGCAATAAATGCAATTTATCGATCTCGGCGCTCAGCGTGAGCGCATCAAGGACAGGCTCGCAGCTGCAATCGACACGGTCGTGGCTGAGGGGCGTTATATTTTAGGGCCGCAGGTTGGCGCTTTCGAAGAACAACTAGCAGCCTATGTCGGCACCAAGCACGTGATTGCCTGCGCCAATGGCACCGACGCCCTGCTCATGCCGCTGATGGCCTATGGCGTCGGACCGGGCGACGCAGTGTTCTGCCCGAGCTTCACCTTTGCGGCGACGGCCGAAGTCGTGGCGCTCGCGGGTGCAGAGCCGGTCTTCGTGGAAATCGATGCCGACACCTACAATATGGACCCCAGGAGCCTGACGGCTGCCATCGACCACATCAAGCGGAAGGCCGGCTGACGCCGAAGGCGGTGATCCCGGTCGATCTCTTCGGTCTGGCTGCCGACTACGGAGCCATCGAACGCATTGCCGCGCGCGAGGGGCTGCGCATCATCGAGGACGCGGCCCAGTCCATCGGCGGCACGCTCAACAACAAGCGCTGTGGCGCATTCGGCCATGTGGCGTCGACGAGCTTCTACCCGGCAAAGCCGCTGGGCTGTTATGGCGATGGCGGTGCGATGTTCACCGATGACGACGAGCTGGCCGATGTGCTGCGCTCCATCGCCTTCCACGGCAAGGGCGAAAGCAATATGACAATGTGCGCGTGGGCCTGAATTCGCGCCTCGACACGATCCAGGCCGCGATCCTGATCGAGAAGCTGGCCATCCTCGAAGACGAGATGGAAGCGCGCCAGAAGGTTGCCGCACGCTATGCCGAAGGCCTTGGCGATGTGGTGAAGGTGGCAGTGACGCCGAAGGGGCATCGCTCGGCCTGGGCACAATATGCCATCGAGACCGAAAAGCGCGATCTGGTGCGCAAGCGCCTTGGCGAGGCGGGCATTCCCTCGGTTGTCTATTACGAAAAGCCACTGCACCTGCAGAAGGCCTATGAGATGCATGCGAAAGCGCCGGGTGGGCTTGCCGTGTCGGAGAGCCTGCCGCACCGCATCCTGTGCCTGCCGATGCACCCCTATCTGGCCGAGAGCGACCAGGACCGCGTGATCGAGACCATTCGCAGCGCTGTCGCCGAATAGGCAAAAAAGCGGCCTCGGAAACCTCTAAAAGGCTCGTGAAAACGGGCCTTTTTCGCATTCTGAAATGCCTTTTCCCCTTTGCCGGAAACAACGCAAAATGTGCCTCGCAAACCGGGGTGAGGTTGGACGTGCGCGCCTTGAGAGGGCCGAAAACCGCATGGTACCTCAAAGGCATGATCCGGAAGCCGCGAAGGCTCCGGCCGCAGCGACAAAGACGCGAAGGCGAAGACATGCCGGCAGCCCTTACCCATCTCGACAGGCTGGAAGCCGAGGCGATCCACATCTTCCGCGAAGTAGCGGCGACCTTTTCAAAGCCGGTAATGCTCTACTCTGTCGGCAAGGACTCGTCCGTGCTGATGCATCTGGCGATGAAGGCGTTCTATCCCGCCAAGCCGCCCTTTCCCTTCCTGCATGTGGACACCACCTGGAAATTTCGCGAGATGATCGCGTTTCGCGACCGGATGGCGCGCGAGAAGGGTTTTGAGCTTCTGGTGCATGTGAACGAGGAGGGCGTGCGCGACGGCATCAACCCGTTCGACCATGGCTCCAACACCCACACCCATGTGATGAAGACGGTGGCGCTGCGCCAGGCGCTCGACAAATACGGGTTTGACGCCGCCTTTGGCGGTGCGCGGCGCGACGAAGAGAAAAGCCGCGCCAAGGAACGCATCTTCTCCTTCCGCTCCGCAGGCCATGGCTGGGACCCCAAGAACCAGCGCCCGGAAATGTGGAAGATCTACAACACGCGCGTGGCGCAGGGGGAATCGATCCGCGTTTTCCCGCTCTCCAACTGGACTGAGCAGGACATCTGGCAATACATCCTGCAGGAAGAAATTCCCATCGTCCCGCTCTACTTCGCCGCACGGCGGCCTGTGGTGGACCGGGGTGGAATGACCATCATGGTCGATGACGACCGGATGCGCCTTCAGCCGGGCGAGAAGGTGGAGGAGCGCCTGGTGCGCTTCCGCACACTTGGCTGCTACCCGCTGACGGGCGCGATCCCGTCGATCGCCACCACGCTCGAGGAAATCGTCGGCGAGATGCTGACGGCCCGCACGTCTGAACGGCAGGGGCGTCTGATCGACCGCGATGAGGCGGGCTCCATGGAAAAGAAGAAGCGCGAGGGGTATTTCTGATATGTTGACCGCCAACACAGCGCTTCTGCGTGAAGAAGACGATGTTCTTGTCGATATTCGCGACTATGTGGCCAGGCAGGAGAACAAGGGTCTTCTGCGCTTCCTGACCTGCGGGTCGGTGGATGACGGCAAATCGACGCTGATCGGGCGTTTGCTGTTCGATACCAAGCTGATCTTCGAGGATCAGCTGGCAGCGCTTGAAAACGATTCCCGCAAGCACGGCACGGCCGGCGACGAGATCGATTTCGCGCTTTTGGTCGACGGGCTGGAGGCCGAGCGCGAGCAGGGCATCACCATCGATGTGGCCTATCGTTTTTTCTCCACGCCGCGCCGCAAATTCATCGTTGCCGACACGCCGGGCCATGAGCAGTACACGCGCAACATGGCGACGGGCGCATCCACGGCGGATGTGGCCATCGTGCTGGTGGACGCGCGGCAGGGCATCCTGCCGCAGACGCGCCGGCACTCGATGATCGCCTCGCTTCTGGGCATCCGCCACATCGTGCTTGCGGTGAACAAGATAGACCTTGTCGGTTTCGACGAGGCGGTGTTCGAGCGCATCGCGGCGGAGTATCGCGCATTCGCCGAGGAACTGGGCTTCGAGACAATCCAGCCGATCCCCTTGTCGGCCCGCTATGGCGACAATGTCATCCGCTCGTCGGGCAAGACTCCCTGGTATGAGGGGCCGTCGCTTCTGGAGCATCTGGAAACGGTGGACATCGAAGCCGAGGCGGAGGCAAAGCCGTTCCGCTTTCCGGTGCAATATGTCTCGCGGCCAAACCTTGATTTCCGCGGATTTTCCGGCACGGTTGCTTCGGGGCGGATCGGCGTCGGCGAACGGGTGTCGGTCGCCAAATCCGGCAAGCAGACGCGCATCCGCCGCATCGTCACGCAGGATGGCGATCTGGAGGTCGCATCCGAAGGGCAGGCGGTGACGCTTCTGCTCGACGACGAGGTGGAGCTTTCGCGCGGCAACATGCTGGTGACGCCTCAGGCGCGACCGCATGTGGCGGACCAGTTTTCCGCCACGCTGGTGTGGTTCGATGAAAAACCGCTTCTGCCGGGGCGCTCCTACATTCTGCGCACCGAGACGGATGAGGTCTCGGCCACGGTGAGCCAGCTGAAGCATCGCCGCAACATCAACAATTTCGCCGAGGAAGCGGCAACCAGCTCGATCTGAACGAGGTGGGGCTGTGCAATTTCTCGCTTCAGGCGCCGATTGCCTTTGATGCTTTCAGCGACAACCGCACCACGGGCGCTTTCATCCTGATCGACCGGCTGACCAATGCGACGGTCGGGGCGGGCATGATCCAGCGGCCATTGCGGCGCGCGGCCAACATCCACTGGCAGGCGCTCGACGTGACGCGCCAGTCGCGCGCGGAGCTGAAGCACCAGAAGCCGGCGGTGCTGTGGTTCACGGGGCTTTCCGGCTCCGGCAAATCCACCATCGCCAGCCTGCTGGAAAAGAAGCTGCACGCGGCCGGGCGCCACACCTATGTTCTGGATGGCGACAACATTCGCCACGGGCTGAACCGGGATCTGGGCTTTACCGACGAGGACCGTGTGGAAAACATCCGCCGCGTGGCCGAAACGGCGAAGCTGATGGCCGATGCCGGGCTGATCGTGCTCGTCTCGTTCATCTCGCCCTTCAGGGCCGAGCGGCGCATGGCGCGCGAGCTGATGAACGAAGGCGAATTCGTGGAGGTTTTCGTGGACACGCCCTTCGAGGAATGCGCAAGGCGCGACCCGAAGGGGCTTTACGCCAAGGCGCTCAATGGCGAGATCCAGAACTTTACAGGTGTCGATTCCCCCTATGAGACGCCGGAAAGGGCTGATATCCACATCGAGACGACGGCCCGCGCGCCGGAAGAGCTGGTCGACGAGGTCGAGGCCTGGCTCAAGGAACGCGGCTATTGCTGATCTGCGGCTGTTGCCGATGACTTGAGTGGAAAGACTGACTGGCCCATGGGTATGATGAAGGACGACGCAGCGCTTCTGGCGCTGTTTGAGGAACTGGCGCTGGCGGCGGGTGCCGCAATCATGCAGCACTATGAAGCGGGTTTCGAGGTGGAGCAAAAGGCCGACGACACGCCTGTGACCGCGGCCGACCGCGCAGCGGAGAAGGTGATCCTCGACGGTTTCAGGAATGTGGGGCTGGGAACGCCGTGCGTCTCGGAGGAGGCTGCGTCCGGCGGCGTCATTCCGGCCTGCGGCGACGGCAATTTTCTTCTGGTCGATCCGCTCGACGGCACGCGCGAATTCATCGCGCGGCGTCCCGATTTCACCGTCAATATCGGCTTGATCCGCAATGGCGAGCCGGTGGCGGGTGTTGTCTATGCGCCGGCACGCGATCTACTTTATTCAGCGCGGCCGGGTGCCGCGTTTGAAATTCCGGTGGTGGCCGGAAAGCCGCAGGAGCGGCGGGCGATAAGGGCGCGACCGCGCCGGACACCGCCCGCCATTCTTGCCAGCCGCTCGCACTGCACCGACGAAACGCGCGCCTTCATCGCCCGTTATCCCGATGCCGAGACGGTTTCCATCGGTTCGTCGCTAAAGTTCTGCATGATCGCGCGGGGCGATGCGGACCTCTATCCGCGTTTTGGCCGCACCATGCAGTGGGACACGGCGGCAGGCGATGCGATCCTGCGCGCGGCAGGCGGCATGGCGCGCACGCTCGATGGCGCGCCGCTCACCTACGGACCGAAGGACGGGGAGGGGCTGGAAGCCTTTGTGAGCCCCTCTTTCGTGGCTGAGGGCGCGGGTTGATCAACCCACTGGAAGCTCATTCTTCCATGGCGGATTGGCCCCCGCGCGCGACACGGTGACGGCGGCGGCGCGGGAGGCGAAAGCGATTGCCTTGGAAATCTGCGCCTCGTCGAGCGCCGCGATCTTTTGCTTCGTCAGAAGCCCTGCCGTCTCAAGGGCCGCCAGAAGCGCACCGTTGAATGTGTCTCCGGCCCCGACCGTGTCCACCACCTCGACGGGTGTTGCCGGAACGAACTGCTTTTGCGATTTCGTGTAGGCTGTTGCACCTTTTCCGCCATCGGTGAGGATGACGAGGCTGGGGCCGCGTTCCAGCCAGCGGGTGAGAATTTCGTCAGTGCTGCCTGTCTCTCCGAACCATTCAAGATCGTCGGCTGAAATCTTCACAATGTCGGCGTTCGCCACCATGCGCTCGATGCGCGCGCGGTGGGTGGCCGCATCGGTGATGAAGGCGGGGCGGATGTTCGGATCGAGCATGATGACGCGGCTTTTGGCCTCGCGCGCCATCAGCGCCTCATAGGCCGAGCCGCAGGGTTCCGAAACGAGGCTGATGCCGCCGAAGAGCAAGGCCGAGACATTGTCTGAGACAGCGGGCAGGTCGGTTGGCTCGATCATGCGCCCGGCTGTGCCTTCGTCGTAGAAATCATACTCGGCTTGTCCGTCGGCGAGGGTCACGAAGGCGAGCGTGGTGGGGCGGCTGGAAACCTGCGCCAGGCTCAGATCCACATGGCTTTCCTCGAGTTTCTCCCGCAGCACCCGTCCGAAAAGATCGTCCGATAGGCCGGTAAAGAAGCCGCACGGCACACCAAGGCGCGCAATGGCGATGGCGCTGTTGAAGACCGCGCCGCCCGTATAGGGCGCAAATGCAGCCTCGCCCTGGCCTGTCTGGCGCGGCAGCATGTCGATCAGCGCTTCGCCGCAACAAAGGATCATGAGGTGCCTCCCGTTCGTTTTGCCCATCGGGAGTAGCGGGCTGCGGGCAGCTTGGCAATGCAGGATGCGCGGGGCCTGATCAATGGAAGTTGCGGCCCTTGGGTAGAACGCGCACATCGCGCGGATGACGCCAGAGATTTTGCGCGGTGGCGGCCTTTTCATCCCGCGTCTCGCCACCCTGATCGGACATGGCGGCCATCAGGTCCGGCGTCGTGTCGATGAGACGCCGTGCAACCACGTGGATGACATCGCTTTCCTTCTGCAGAATGCCCTCGACCGTCACCATGCGCGCGCCGAAGACGATGCGGCGGAACCGCTGGAAGACGCGCGGCCAGACGATGACGTTGGCGATGCCGGTCTCGTCTTCCAGCGTCATGAAGATGACGCCGCTGGCGGTGCCCGGGCGCTGGCGCACCAGCACAAGGCCCGACACGCGCACGAAGCGGTCCGCCGGTGTCTCGGCAAGGGTGCGGGTTTTCAGGACGCGGCGCCTGTCCAGCAGACGGCGCACGAAGGAAACGGGATGCGCCTTGAGCGAAAGGCCAAGCGTGCCGTAATCCTCAACCACCTGCTCGCCGGCAAGAAGGTCCGGCAGCGCGACGCTTTCCTCAGCCTGAAGCGGGGTTTCGGTCGCGCTTCCGCTGCTGGCGAAGAGCGGCAGTTCCTCCGCCGCCGCGCGCACGCCCTGATGGCCGCTCAGGCCGCGCACTTCCCAAAGGGCTGCGCGCCGGTCGAGCCCGAGCGAACGGAAGGCGTCTGCCTCGGCCAGCCGGCGCAGCGAAAACATATCGATGCCGGAACGGAAATAGAGATCGCGCACGGAGGCAAAGCCCGCGCCGCGCGTGGCCATGATTTTCAGCGCCGCCGCCTCGCGGATGCCATCCACCTGGCGCAGCCCAAGCCGCAGCGCATGGCGGATCGCACCCGGCCTGGAGGCCGGTTCCAGCATGTGGTCCCAGTCGCTGCGGTTGATGTCGACGGGGCGCGTCTCGCCGCCATGATCGCGGAAATCGCGCACGATGGACGAGGCGGAGTAAAACCCCATGGGCTGCGAATTCAAAAGCGCGCAGGCAAAGACATCCGGATAGTGGCATTTGAGCCAGGAGGAGGCATAGGCAAGCAGCGCGAAACTGGCCGAATGGCTCTCGGGAAAGCCATAATCGCTAAAACCCTTCATCTGGTTGAAACAGCGCTCGGCAAAATCGGGTTCGTAGTTATTGGCGAGCATGCCGTTGATGAAATCCTCGCGGAATTGATCGATCGTGCCGGTGCGGCGGAAGGAAGCCATGGCGCGGCGCAGCCGGTCGGCCTTTTCCGGCGAAAAGCCGGCGGCAACGATGGCGATCTTCATCGCCTGTTCCTGAAAGAGCGGCACGCCAAGCGTCTTCTGAAGCACTGCACGCAATGCCTCGGAGGGATAATCCACATCCTCTTCCTCATTGCGGCGGCGCAGATAGGGATGCACCATGTCGCCCTGAATGGGGCCGGGACGGACAATGGCGATCTCGATGACGAGATCGTAAAAGTTCTTCGGCCGCAGGCGCGGCAGCATGGACATCTGCGCCCGGCTTTCGATCTGGAAAACGCCGATCGTGTCGGCCCGCTGGATCATCGCATAGGTGGGGCCGTCGTCGCGGGGCACGGTGGCGAGCGTGCGCTCTTGGCCATAGTGGTCGCGCAAAAGATCGAAACTCTTGCGTATGCAGGTGAGCATGCCGAGCGAGAGCACATCCACCTTGAGAATGTTGAGCGCATCAAGGTCGTCCTTGTCCCATTCCACCATGGTGCGGTCCTTCATGGCGGCGTTGGCGATGGGCACGATCTCGCTGAGCGGCGAGTGGGTGAGCACGAACCCGCCCACATGCTGCGAGAGGTGGCGGGGAAAACCGATCAACTGGCTGACGAGCACCAGAGTCTGGCGCAGCGCGGATCGGTGGGGTCGAGCCCGGCTTCGCGCACCTGCTCGCGGGCCGGCGTTTTTTCTGAATGGCCCCAGACGAGGCCGGTCATGGCGGCCACCACATCGGGCGAGAGGCCCATGGCCTTGCCGGCCTCGCGCACGGCGCTGCGCGTGCGATAGGAAATGACGGTGGCGGCAAGCCCGGCGCGGTGGCGACCGTATTTGGCGTAGACATATTGCATCACCTCTTCGCGCCGCTCATGCTCGAAATCGACATCGATGTCCGGCGGCTCGCCGCGCTCGGCGGAAATGAAACGCTCGAACAGAAGATCGATCTCGGTGGGATTGACCGAAGTGACGTCAAGGCAATAGCAGACGACCGAATTGGCTGCGGAGCCGCGCCCCTGGCACAGGATGGGCGGCTTCTGCGCGCGAGCGAAGCGCACAATGTCGTGCACGGTGAGGAAATAGGCGGCATAGCCAAGCTGGCCGATGAGCTTCAGCTCATGGGAAATCATGCCCGCGACCTTCGGTGGAACCACGCCGTTGAAACGGTCTTTTGCGCCGAGCCAGGTGAGGCGCTCAAGCTCCTCCTGCGGGGTGGCGCTCTCGCCGCTCGATTCCTTCGGATAGTCGGAGCGCAGCTCATCGAGCGAGAAGCGGCATTCGTCCATGAGCGCTACGGAACGGGCGATGGCGTCTTCATGCCCGCGCAGCAGGCGAGCCATCTCCGCAGGCGCTTTCAGGTGCCGCTCGGCATTGCGCTCCAGCCGGAAACCGGCTTCGTCTATGGTGCAGTGCGCGCGGATGCAGGTGAGGAGATCCTGCAAGGGGCGGCGGGCCGGTATGTGGTAGAGCACGTCATTGGTGGCGATGAGCGGCGTACCGCAGGCGGCGGCGAGCGCGGCAAGGCGGTGCTGGCGCGCGCCGTCATTGGCGCGGCGATGGGGCGTGAGTGCCAGAAACACATCGCCTGGAAAGAGAGCGGCGAGGCGGCGCAGGTTTTCCTCGAAATCGGTGCCGAAATCATAAGCCGGCATGGTGATGAAGCGCTGGTCCGCGCCAAGTTTTTCGAGGTTCTCCAGATGAAGGTGGCATTCGCCTTTCGGCGCGCAGCGGTTGCCATCGGTCAAAAGCTGCGTCAGCCGGCCATAGGCATGCTTGTCGGTCGGGAAGCAGAGCGTCTCGAAACCGTCCCGCATGACCAGCCGGGCGCCGACGACGAGACGGATCTTCCGCGCTCTGGCCTCCACATGCGCGCGCACGACGCCAGCCATCGTGTTGCGGTCGGCGATGCCGATGGCCGCATGGCCAAGCCGGGCGGCTTCTTCAACCAGCTCGCGCGGATGCGACCCACCGCGCAAAAAGCTGTAATTGCTGGTGACGCCAAGCTCGGCAAAGGCCGGTTCCGGCGGCGCCGGGCGCGGTTTTGCAGGCGTGTCGGCCTTTGAGCCGCTGTCGAGAGGGATGGGGTTTGGCGATTGTGCGCTCATGCGAAAACCCCATGGATGAACCAGCGCGGCGTTTCCTCATCGCGTTCATAGAGCCCGTCGCGAAAAAGCCAGAAGCGGCGGCCAGCCTCGTCCTCGATGCGGAAATAATCGCGCGTCTTGCGGCTGGCTCCAAGCGGCGCACGCCACCATTCGGGCGCGATGCGTTCCGGCCCTTCGGCGCGGGTGACCCGGTGGGCCACGCGTCGCCATTCGAACCGGGTGGGCGGGCCATCGGGCACGCCGGCAAGGGTGGTGACCGGTTCCGGCACGGCAAAGAGGAAGAGGGGGCGGGCAAAGGCCGCGCCATCCTGAATGCAGCGGGCATGCGCCTGCCAATCGTGGCCTTGCGC
>NZ_BAMP01000052.1 GCF_000615975.1 Nitratireductor aquibiodomus NL21 = JCM 21793
CGATCACCAGATCATCGCTGTCGACCGCGATGAGAGCTGCGGGGTCTGTTGCCGGCAGGAGCATGATACGCGCCTGCGGATAGGCAAGGCGAAACGCTTCCGCTTCGATGCGTCGGGCGGCGTCGCCGGCTGCGGTGGCGATGAGGCTGACGAAGCCCTCGGTCAGGTCGGCGCGGCAGGAGGAAACGTCGAGTGCGCCCGCCAGATGGCCCTCATGGTCGTAGACGGGCGCGGTGGTGCAGGAGAGAAGCGTGTTGCGGGAGTGGAAGTGCTGGTCGCGGTGGATTGTCAGCGTGCGGCGCTCCACAAGGCAGGTGCCGATGCCATTGGTGCCTTCGCTCTGCTCGCTCCAGACCGTGCCGGTCCAAAGCCCCCACTGGCGGAAGGTCTCGTCATCGCCCGGCGTGCCGCGCCGCTCCATCAATATGCCCTGCCGGTCGGCCAGAACCACGCAGCAGCCGGAGCTGCCGACGGCGAGGAAGAGCTGGTCGAGCGGGGTTTGCGCGGAGCGAAGAAGCGGTTCGAGCCGCGCGCGGGCGGCGGCCAGTTCCATATCGGAAATGCGCTGGGGCCCCCGCCGTTCGGCTGGGTCGAGCCGGTGCAGCCGACACGAACGCTGCCACGAAGCGACAAGCGCCGATTTGGCAGCGCGATCCGACTCCACCGCGGCCAGAACCCGGTCAGCATGATACGACAGGCCACGTCCGTCCATGGCGTTCCTCCCATGCCCCGCTGGCGTCCTCCACGCCGTTTCCTTTGCCGGGCTCATTGGTGATCGTTTGTGAAGTTTCTCTGCCGGAGCGGATCTGTCAATACGACCTTTGATGACACCAGGTCTCGTTGCCGGGCCTCTCTACTGGAGGTCGAGCTCCTTTGAGAGCAGTTCAATGCCCGCGGCCGCAGTACGCCTGTCGGCAGGCTGGAGGCCTGACAGGAGTGCGGAAACGCGGCTGCGCCATTCGTTGCGCACTGCCGCCAGTATGTCGCTTCCTGTCTCGCTCAGGTGGAGCTCCGTCATGCGGGAATCGAGATTTGAGCGTCCGCGCCGGACATGTCCACTCGCGATCAACCCTTCCAGACTGCGGCTGATCGTCGATTGAAACATGCCGGTCTCTTCGGTGATCGCTTTCACATTGCATCCCGGCCTGTCGAAAATCGCGGCCATGATGATGATCTGCTGGTTGCTGAGCCGGTGGGTCCGCGCCTCGGCCGGACGGTACTGCCCCAGTTTTATGGCGAGGCGCTCGAGCGCAAGGGCGGTCTGCCTTTCGAGCGATTTGACGTCACGTTGATCCAACGGGCTCGCATCCTTATCCGTAAAGGTCAATCTCTACGCGATCTTGCCGTCAGTGGAAATCTCTTCAAAGGATCGTTCAGGCAGCCGTCTGGGTACGGGTGTGTGGTTGCGCGCGTTTTCCATGTTGCCACATGATTATCCCAAGGATCAGCGCTCCCAGGAGAACCGATAGCAGGCCCGCCGGGAGTTCATACGGTCTGAATATCTGGCGGCCGGTCCAGTCGGCCATGACGACCAGAATGGCGCCTGTCAGGGCGGCTCCGGGCAGTTGCACCGTTGTTCGGCGCAATCCGCAAAGGCGAGCAATGTGTGGTGCCGTCAGTCCGACGAAGCTGATCGGGCCCAGAAACAGGCAGGCGGATGCTGTCAGGAGTGCGGTTGCGAGGATGATGAAAAAGCGCGCCGCGCCAAGGGGCAGGCCGAGCGAACGGCCCGCGGCGCCGCCGAGCGTCAGAATATCAAGCCAGCGCAGCGTCGAAAGCGCGATGCCGGCGCCTGCCATCGCCATGATGGCGGGCAGGGCCAGATCACCCATGCCGACGCGATAGGTCGACCCCGACATGAAGGCCAGCACAACATTGCCGCGCGGGTCGCCGGTTGCCAGAAATGTCAGTACGAGCGCGTCGGCAAAGGCGGTGATGGCAATACCGGCGAGAATAAGCCGGCGCGGCTCGAGATCGTGCCTGCGTGCATAGGCGAGGATTGCCAGGAGGATTGCCAGCGCTCCGAAAAGGGCGCCGGTCATCTGCATGCCGGCCGTGGCGGCAGGGAGCGCGATCATGATCCCGATCACGCCCATGACGGCGCCGGTGGAAACACCGATGATCTCCGGGCTTGCCATCGGGTTCGAAAGCAGGCGCTGGACCAGACAGCCGGCAAGGCCGAGCGCAGCACCGGAAAGGGCTGCCGCGAAAACGCGCGCGGCACGCCAGTCCATGATGTTTCGAAACCAATCGAGGGCAGGCCGAGCGCAATCAGGATCGCCAGCGCGAGGATCGTCATGAGAAGGACAAGGAAGTAGCGCTCGCCGCGCCCCGAAAGGCCGGCGGAAACGGGCAGAACTTCCCCGGCCGAGGATGCGCTGGCCGGCGGCAGGCGCTTCAGGAGGTAGAGTAGCAGCGGCGCTCCGAGAATCCCGGTCAGGGCGCCCGCGGGCAGAAAGCGGCCAAGGCCGCTCAGGCCGAACTGCATGCCCTGATCCACAAGGCCGAGAAGCAATGCACCAACGAAGCCTGCCGTGAGCAGACGCGGACCGATCCTGCGCATGCCCAGCATCGTCGCCAGATGCGGGCTTGCAAGACCGACAAAGGCGATCAGGCCGACCGTCGCTGTCACCGCCGATGCGAGAAAGATTGCAATTCCCAGAGCGAGAAAGCTGAACAGGCCGGTGGAAAGCCCGGAAGAACGCGCGCTCTCCCGCCCTAGCCCCATCAGTGCGAGAGGGCGGCTGAGAAGAAGGAGAGCGGCAGCGCCCAGCACCAGCCTGGGCAGGAGAAAATGCACGCCTTGCCAGTCATACTGGGTCAGATCGCCCGAGCCCCAGAGGAAGAGGCTGGTGAGATACTGGTTCTTGAGCAGCAAAAGGCACGTGGTCACGGCCCCCGCCGTGAAACTCACCACCATGCCTGTCAGGACGAGGCTGACGGGATCGTCCATGCGACGGCCCACGAGAAGGCTGACGAGCCCCCAGGCCAGAAAGGAGCCGGCCAGCGCGACAAGAAAAGGGTGGTCGGCGTGCAGTTCGGGGGCGAGCAGAAGGGCCACGGCCAGTGCAAGCTGCGCACCCGATGACACACCGAGCGTGGCCGGAGAGGCGAGTGGATTCTGGAGGATCTGCTGGAACACCGCACCGGCGATGCCAAGCCCCGCACCGGCGAGCAGGGCCACGGAAAGCCGGGGCAGATAGGCATACCAGTATTCGATGGAAACCGAGGGGTTCTCCGTCTGCCCGAAAATGAGCGCGGTGAGCGTTTCTTCACCGCGGATTGCGGCCGTGTTCCCGGCGATGAAGAGGCCAAGCAACACAAGGCTCGCCAGCGCCAGCAAAAGGGGAAGGGGGCGGCTCTTACGAATTGTCATTGCTGCAGTCCGGCAGGTCTGTTGCGGAAAGTTCCCGCGCGAAGGTGCGTGCCTCGGTCAACCCGCCAAACGACCAGACCGGCCGCATCATCGTGTATCGGCCCTTGCGGAGTGCAGGAATCTTTCCAAAAAGCCCGTTCGAAAGGACGTCGTCCTCAGCCGCGAGCATCTGGCGAACCTCGACGGGAACTGGTGAAACGATGATGAGTTCATCGTCCGGGTGGTGGAGAAGCTCGGAGACCGGCACGGTGGCGAACCCCCAGAAATTTGTCGCTCCGGTCCAGCCATTGGCGAGGCCGGCTTCTTCCAGAACCCCGCCGTAAAGGCTCCCTTCACCGAAGACGCGAACGGTCCCGCCGCGAACGAAGTTCACGACGAGAAACCCGCAGGTCTTGCGTTGCGCCTCGGCTTTCTCCCGCAGAATGGCAATGGCCCTGTCGGTGTCGGCGATAAGGGCCTCCGCCCCTTCAGGATTTTCTGCGAGATCGCCAAGCGCGCGTGTGACGCTGCGTGCATTGGCCAGCGGCGTCTTTTCCGGCGTGAAGATTGCAAAGGAGCGCACGGGAGCGATGCTTTCCAGGCGCTTTTCGATACTGGCGAACTGAGGCGATATGAGAATGAAATCGGGGTCTGCCTCTTCGAGCCGTTCCATGTCGGGTGCAAGGCGCAGGCCGAGATCTGGGGAGGAAGGGGCGGGCGCCGGGTTCTGAACCCAGTCGAGGAAGGCCGGTTTCTCCGGCACACCTCTGACCTCGACCCCAATGCCGAGCAGCGTGGTGGCAAGACCCCAGTCGAGCGCGATGAGGCGTGGCTTGTCGGTTTCTCCGGCTTCGGCACCCATTGTCGCGGAGAGCGCCAGGGCCAGCGCGAGAACGATACGCCTCATGACGCGATATACCCCACTGGCCGGCCATCGGCCGGATGCGCGAACACCTCCATGGGAATATCGTAGAGATCCGTCAGAACCTTTGGTGTCATGATCTGCGAGGGCGCATCGCTGGCGATCAGCCTGCCGTCGCGCAGAGCCAGGATGCGGTCGCAGAACTGGGCGGCTATGTTCAGATCATGAACGATCAGAGCAACGCCAATGCCGCGCCTGTCAACGATGTCGCGCAGAAGGGCGAGAATGCGTGCTGATGGGCGAGATCGAGCGCCGAGGTCGGTTCATCGAGCAGCAGGAAGTGGCGCGCCTGCGCCAGCACCATTGCGATCCACGCGCGCTGGCGCTCACCGCCTGAAAGTGTACCCACCAGCCGGTTTTCGTGCTCGCGGCTGCCGGTTTCATCGAGCGCGGTATCGACCGCGTTCCGGTCTTCGGATGAGAGCTTGCGAAAGGGGCCGTGCCAGGGATAGCGACCGAGCGCGACGAGTTCGCGCACGGTCTGGTGTTCGGCCGTCGGCAGGCTCTGCGGCAGATAGGCAACTTCGCGCGCAAAGGCGCGGCCGTTCCAGCCATTCGCATCGTCTCCGGCAAAACGGACCTTGCCCGCGGTTGGCCGAAGGTGGCGGGCGAGCAGTTTCATCAGCGTGCTCTTGCCCGCGCCATTGGGGCCGATGATGCCGTAGATGCGCCCGCAATTGAAAGAAGCGTTGAGGTCGCTGAGAATGGCCCGGCCGTTTGGCCGGAATTCCAGATTTTCAACCTCAAATCCCGTCAGACCGTGTGCATTCATTGGCATTCCATCAGCGTTTGGATGAAAAGCGCGCGCCGGCGCGCCCATCACCATTCAAAGGTCAGTCTGGCTTTCACATTGCGCCGGTCGCCGTAGTAGCAGGCGTTCTGGCCGGCGCAGGCGGCGACATAGTGCTTGTCGAAAAGGTTGCTCACATTGAGTGACAGCTCGGTCTTGTCGAACCGGTAGCCGATGCTCGCATCCGCAACCACATAATCAGGCACGGTCAGCGTGTTGGCGGCGTTGGCGTAGGATTTGCCCACATAGCGCACGCCCGCACCGACGCGCAGGCCCTCAAGTTGCCCGCCGAAACGATGGTTGACCCACAGCGAGGCCATCTGCTGCGGAACACCGATCGGCACCATGCCCTGATCGCCATTGTTGGAACGGGTGATCTCCAGATCGTAATTCGTGTAGGAGGCCACAATGTCCCAGCGTTCGGCGAGGTTTGCCTGCGCCTGCAGTTCGATGCCGCGCGAGCGCACCTCGCCGGTCTGCACCTTGAAGTTCGGATTGGCCGGGTCGTTGGTCAGAACGTTTTCGCGCGTCAGGTCGAACCACGCCGCAGTGAGGCGGAACCGGTCGAGGGGATCCTGATATTTAACGCCGACCTCATATTGCTCAGCGGTTTCCGGGTCGAACGGATTGCCGTTGATGTCGGTGCCGGACAGCGGGTCGAACGAGGTCGCATAGCTCGCATAGGGGCGCAGACCCGGCAGCACCTCATAGCTTGCACCGATGCGGCCGGTGAGCGCCGTGTCGTCGCGGTCGGTGCGCGATCCCGTCAGATGGTTGTCAAACCGGCTCGATACCCAGTCGTGCCGCAGGCCCGCCGTCACATCGAGGCGGTCGGTCAGCGCAATCTGATCCTGCACGTAAAGGCCGACGCGGTGCGAGCGCGTGGTCGAATCCGTCGAGTAGGCGGGTCTTTGGACGTTGATCCCGTAAACGGGATTGAGAATGTCGATAATGTAGAAATTTCCGCTCGGATCGTCGCCATAGCCGGAGCGGTTGTCGAAGACCTCGTAGCGGTAGTCCAGGCCGGCCAGAAGCTGGTGACTTACCGGGCCCATGTCGAACGTTTTTTCGATGCGGTTGTCGGTCTGGAAGGCACCGATGCTGTCATCCGTGGCAAGCGCCTGGCGGGCGAGCAGATTGTCGGGGTAACCCGGCAGGTAGCTGCTCACGAGGCCCACGCCATAGAGCGTTTCGTATTCGGTTGAAATGTAAGAATAGCGCGAATCCTGCGAGAATTTCAGGCCGTTCTCAAATTCGTGCTCGAACTCGTAGCCGAGCATCATCTGATTGCGGTCGTAACGGTCGAAATTCGTGTCGGCGCTGAAGAAGTCGGTCGGAATGCGCCCGAAGGAAGCCGGGCGCACGGTCGCATCGTAGGGCAGAAAGCTCGTCACCGTGCCGGTGCGGTCCATCTGGAACTTGCCCATGATGGTGAGTTCGGTTCCCGCCTGCGGTTTGAAGGTTATGGAAGGGGCGAGATAGAGCCGGTTGTCATCGACATGATCGACCTGCGTTTCGCCAAGGCGGCCGAGCGCAGTGAAGCGGGCATAGACCCCGTCATGGCCGGGCAGGGCGGCGTTGAGGTCGAGGGCGACCTCTCCTTTTTTTGGCCAGCCGCCCGCGACCGACGCGCGATAGAACGTGTCTTCCTGCGGGCGCTTGGAAATCAGATTGATGAGCCCGCCCGGGCTTCCCGCCCCGAACAGTGCGGAGCTCGGTCCGAGCAACACTTCCTGGCGCTCGAGGCCGTAGGACTCAACGCGGAAATTGGCGAAAGCCTGCGAGCGCAGCTGCAGGCCGTCCAGATAGAGACCGCGGGCCTGGGCCGAGAACCCGCGCATGAAGAACCAGTCATAGCGCGTGTCGGCACCATACGCCTCGCTGCGGATGCCGGGCGTATAGCGCACCGCCGCGCCGACGCTGTCGGCACCCTGCATGTCCATCTGGTCGCGGGTGACAACCGAGATCGACTGCGGCACGCGGTCGATCGGCGTGTTCGTTTTGGTGGCTGTGGCGCTGTTATCTGCCACGAACCCGTCATCTGGCCCAACGGGTGAAGCGGAGATGCTGTCACCCTCGACCACAAGACGATCCAAAGTGGTGCTTTTCTCCGAACGGTCCTGTGCATGTGCAGTGAATATGGGCGCCGTTGACAAAAGCAGTGCTGCCGCCAGACGGCTGGTGGGTAAAGAGGAACTGGACCTGCGCATATCTGATCTCATCCGCGATTTTAAATAGCGGTGCTATATATTTTTACCTGATAATGCGAGTCAACTTAAAACCGTCCCACCACACGGTTTCCCTCTGCTTTCGACCGTGGCTCAATGCACACCAGCCACACCACGCCGCCAGTAGGACACAACCAGATGCTGCGCATTCGGCAGCCGTAGCGATTTACGCAGATGGCCGCGTATGGCCTTGAAGGCGGAGAATTCGCAGCCGGCCCAGACAAAGAGGTCGGGGTCGTCACCTTTGATGGGCAACGCCTTCGCCGCTTCTTCCAGAAGCGTCGTGCTGCCGGCTGCTCGGTCATCGCGCACCAGCCATTCGAGATCGAGTTCCGCGCGTGTCGCCAGGGGCTGGGTTTCGGACTGGTTGGCAATCTCCACGCGAACGATCGCCTTCGTCTGGCTGGACAGCCCCTCCAGAATGCGGGCAATTGCCGGCAGGGCGGTCTCGTCGCCGAGGAGCACCAGCCTGTGCGCCTCGGGCGCCTCACCGCCTCCGGGGCCCGTCATGCCGACAATGTCGCCCGGTTTCGCCTGCGCGGCCCAGCCAGCGCCCGGATAGGCATCACCTTCATGGAGGACCATATCGACATCGACATGCCCCCGGTCCACGTCGATTGCCCTGATCGTGTAGACGCGGGCGACCGGCCTGTTCTCGTCGTCGGGCCAGATCGCTTCACCGTTCTTGCCGATGCAGGGCCATGAAGGGCTGGCGGTGCCGGCGGGAGGAAACAGAAGCCGCATATGAAGGCCGCCACGTGCGAAGCGCGCGAGGTTTTCCCCCGCAAGGCGGACCCGTTTCATGAAGGGTGTCAGGTTTTCCGCGGAGACGACGCGCATCTCCCGAAAATAGGGAAGCAGCATGCCGGGTGTGTTGTCGCTCTGCCAGTCAAGATCGAGGTTTTTGTCGAGGGATTGCAGGCGATGGGTGATTCCGAGCTGAAGATAGGCGAGGGACGTTCGGTCTTCGGCGTCAAGCAGGATGTCCATGCTGGAAGACTGCGGCTTTAGGGCGATCCGCCCGAGGGAGTGCTGTAACTGCCATCCCGTCGTGGTTTCCTCCACCACCGCCCCTACATCGCCTGCCGCGAAGGCCTCCAGCAACTGCTTTTCCGGATTGAATGGGAGGCGTAACTGTGCGCGGAACGAACCATGCGTGGTCATGAAGAGATCCTGCTTTTGAAAATTAATTGGAGTTTTATAGTCATATTAAATGGCATTGCAACGGCTGGATGCGAGCCGACCGCGGTGGACGGAAAATCTGGCACCGTTCCACAGGGCTGCGGACAAAAGACTGCCATGACGGGGTTGCAGCCGGACATATGATTTGCACCATAGGCAGGACAGTCGTCACCGCCTGACCCCAGATGCGCAGGGTCATGTCCAGTGGACATTTGCTGATTTGAACCAGAGAAGCCGTCATCTCATGTCATTCCTGAATTCCCATCATCCCGAAATCGACGTGGAGAACAGGTTCCGGATTTCGTCTGTCTCCACCGCCCGCACATGGCGCTCCCTTGGGTTTCTCACCCTTCTCTGCCTGTCATTGATGCTTGGAGCGGGGCAGAAGGCGCAGGCACAGGCGGATGCCGGTGCAGACGAAGGGAGAAGAAGTGTCGATGTGGGTGTCTATGTCAGCCCGCCTTTCGTTAGCGAGGAGGCGGGGAAATATGACGGCATGGCCATCGATCTCTGGGAGATCGTCGCCGGAAAGCTGGGCCTCGCCACCCGCTATGTGGCCTTCACAAACCTGAAGGATCTGGTCGAGGCCACACGTACGGGCCAGGTCGATGCCGCCGTTACCAACCTGACGATCACGCACAAGCGTGCGGGAATCTTGTCCTATACGCAGCCCTGGTACGATACCGGTCTGCGCATCATGGTGCCGGAAAGCGGGTCTGCCGGCATTCAGAGCGTCATAACGGGGTTAAGAAATGCCGGGCATCTGCGCGCCTATGCATGGCTTGCGTTCGTCATCGTTCTGGCGACCATTCTCATCACCCTGTTCGACCGCAGGTTTGACAGGGATTTTCCCCGGCGCTGGCGCGAGGGCCTGGCAGAGAGCTTCTACCAGGTCATGTCGGTCGCAACCTCCGGAAAGGCCACGCGGAAAAATCTGTTCGGATGGCAAGGGCGCATCTGGTCGGCAATCTGGATGGTTTTCGGTGTCGCGGTTGTTGCCTACATCACCTCTTCCGTGACGAGCGTCATGACGGCGGTGTCAATCGAGCAGGGCGTCACGTCCCTGGCTGATCTGCCCGGCAAAACATCGGGCGTTTTCACCGGAAGCGCGTCGGAGGACTATCTGAACGAGATCGGTATCGGAACGCACTCCTACCCGGGGCTGGGGGAAGCGGTTGCGGCCCTTGAAGCGGGCCGGATCGAGGCGATCGTGGCAGATGCACCAACCCTTGAGCACTATGTGCATGTCCATCCCCAGCAGGAGATGGAAGTCGTCGGCAGCCTGTTCCATCCCAATAAGTACGGCTTCGCCTTCCCTCTCGAGAGCGATCTGACGACGCCGGTCACGCTTGAAATACTCAGTCTCCAGGAAAGCGGTGCCGTCGAAGAGCTGCGGCTTGAATATTTCGGCAACGCGCTTTGATTTCTCCCGTATCCGCAATTGATCCGCGACCGGAGCCGGAAGATTGACTATTGTTGCCATGATGCTCATTGGCCGCCCGGCTGCCCCAGTCTTTCTCGGATAAACGGATTTGCTCCATGCATGACATCGGATTGAAGATCGCGCTGATCGGCGTGATGGGCATGGGCGCGCAGTGGCTCGCCTGGCGGCTGCGTCTTCCGGCCATTGTGCTTCTGCTGCTCGCCGGCGTTCTCGCCGGTCCGGCCACCGGGTTCGTAAACCCGACCGAGGATTTTGGTACGATCTACCGGCCGCTCGTCTCGCTTGCGGTCGCGATTATCCTGTTCGAGGGTGGGCTCACGCTCAATTTCAAGGAGATCAGTGAGACTTCGACCGCGGTGCGCCGCATTATCATCATCGGTGGCCCGATGGTCTGGGTGATGACCGCGCTTTCGGCACACTATATCGGCGGGCTTTCGTGGCCGACAGCCGTTGTGCTCGGCGCCATTCTGGTGGTAACTGGCCCCACCGTCATCACACCGCTTCTGCGTCAGGCGCAGCTCGCCGCGCGCCCGGCCTCGCTGCTCAAATGGGAGGCCATCGTCAACGACCCGATCGGGGCGCTCTTTGCCGTTGTCGCGTTTGAGGTCATTCTCGTGCTGATCGGGCAGCATCAGGGT
Source organism: Nitratireductor aquibiodomus NL21 = JCM 21793 (assembly GCF_000615975.1). Lineage (GTDB taxonomy): Bacteria > Pseudomonadota > Alphaproteobacteria > Rhizobiales > Rhizobiaceae > Nitratireductor > Nitratireductor aquibiodomus. Next base: position 10,560 of record NZ_BAMP01000052.1, read on the forward strand.
GGGGGCCTTGCCTATGTGGTGGCCGCAGCTTTCGTCGTTGCGGTTGCCGGCGGTTATCTGGCGGCACGGGCCATCCACTGGGCGTTTGTGCGCGGTGTTGTGCCGGAATTCCTAAAGGCGCCGATCCTGCTTGCCACGGTGCTCCTGGCCTATGCGCTGACCAATCTCGTGCTCGAGGAGGCGGGGCTTCTGACGGTGACGGTGATGGGCATTGTGCTGGCGAACACCCGCATTGCGAGCCTTGCCGAGATGCGGCGTTTCAAGGAGACGATCACGGTTTTCCTGGTCTCGGGGATATTCATCCTGCTCACGGCCTCGCTCACCGTCGAGGATTTCCTAAGCCTCGACTGGCGCGCGGTTCTTTTTGTCGGATCCGTTCTTTTTGTCGTGCGCCCGGTGGCGATCATGACCGCAACGGCCGGATCCGGCGCGACCCTTGCCGAGCGCACGCTTTCAAGCTGGATCGCGCCGCGTGGTGTGGTGGCCGTCGCCGTGTCGGGCCTGTTTGGCGGTGCCCTGGCAGACGCAGGGATCGCCGATGCAAACCGTATGGTGTCCTTCACCTTCGCCGTGGTTGTCACAACGATCGTGCTACACGGTTTCACACTCGGTCCGCTGGCTTCGCTTCTGAACCTGAAAAGCGCTGACAAGCCCGGCCTCCTGATTGCCGGCGGGCCGAGGTGGGCCATCGATCTGGCGCGCAAGCTGCGCGACATGGATGTGCCGGTCATGATCGCAGACCCGAACTGGAACCATATCGCGGAAGCGCGTCTATCCGAAATACCCGTGTTCTACGGCGACATACTCTCGGAAGAAGCGCATCACAGCATTGACCCGAAGCGGTTTTCGACGCTGATCGCTGTCACCGATAATGACGCATACAACTCGCTCGTCTGCACCGACTTCGCACCGGAACTGGGACGCTCGCACGTCTATCAGCTCGGACGCGGGGCGGATCAGTCGAAGCGCATGTCGCTCAACTTCACCCTTGGCGGACGCCCGCTTACCGAAGACGGCGTGGATTTCCGCACCCTGCGCGAACGGCACTGGCAGGGCTGGACCTTTCAGGCGACGAAGCTTTCCGACGAGTTCGACTACGATGCATATCTGAAAAGCCGGGCCGGCGAGACGATCGTGCTTCTGTGGGTAAAACCCTCCGGCAAGATCGTTTTTGCCGCCGGCGCCACGGGCACGCCGTCGGTCGATGATCGCGTGGTCAGCTTCACGCCGGCAAGGGACCGGCGGGCCGCTTCCAGCAATGAAACCACTTCACAGGAAAAGGCCTGAGCGTCAGGCATCGCTTGTCACCCTGATCTCGGCCTGGCGAAGCACATCGGCAAGGTCGGCCGGTGGCGGCCGGTCGACGATCAGTTCATCGACATCGGTGAGGGCGCACACCCGGACGAGCCCCTTCTGCCCGAACTTGGAAGCGTCGGTGACAACGACGCGGCGCCGGCCGCGGGCAAGCACGGCATTGCCGAACTGCGCTTCTTCAAGGTCGTAATCCATAATGCCGGTAACTGCGTTCACGGCACCGGCTGAAATGATGGCGTGATCGACGCTGAACCGGCTAATGAATTCGATGGCTGAAAAGCCCAGGGCGGAACCGCTGTCGCTGCGCAACTCGCCGCCGGCCATGTAGACCTTGTTGCCGTTGACGGTGGCGAGTGTGCGGGCGATGTCGGATGAATTGGTCACGACGGTGAGTTGCCGGTGGTCGAGCAGTGCGCGCGCCAGAAGGCTTGTCGTGGTGCCTGTGTCGAGCATCACTGATTCCCCGTCGCGGATCGTCGCGGCGGCAAGCTGGGCAATGGTTTCCTTCGCCTCGCGGTTTTCCCGCATCCGGCGTTCAAACGGTGCTTCATTGACGACGGAGGGCAGGGCGATCGCGCCGTGCATGCGCACGATTTCACCGCGCCCGGCGAGCGCTTTCACATCGCGCCGCACCGTTTCGACCGAAACGTCCAGATGCCGGGCGAGGTCGTTCACACCCATCGTGCCTTCCTTCGTGAGAAGGTCGAGGATCTGCCCGTGGCGCGGTGAATAGCTCATGTTTTCTCTCTGTCTGGAGTGACCGTTTCTAACGTATTTTGACCGATTTTGCCCGAAAATGATTCCAGAAAATGAGAATATCGGTCAAATAACCACATTTTTGTATTGACTTCGCATTGGCGGACATCAATTCTTTCCGCAAAACAGGCGGCCAAAGGCTGCGGGAGGAGATATGGTGGACGCTCGGGATATCACCACCGCGCGCTCTGAACAGATCGCGGCTTTGCCGATCTGGAGCGGAGCTATCGACATCAAGCCGATGGTCGGCGGGATCAGCAACGAAAGCTGGCTCGTTACCGACAACAGGGGCGGGCATGTCGTCCGTTTCGGCAAGGATTACCCCTTTCACCACGTTCTCCGCGACCGTGAATTGATGACGGCGCGTGCTGCCGAAGAAGCGGCTCTCGCGCCTGCAGTCGAGCACGCGGCGCCCGGTGTGATGGTCTGCAAATATCTCAACGCCAAGACCTATGCCGAGGCCGATGTGCGCGCCAATGTCGAGCGGGTAGCACTTATCGTGCGCGCCTTTCATCGCAAGATGCCGCACCACGTTTCAGGGCCTGGCTTCATGTTCTGGCCTTTCCATGTGATCCGCGATTATGCGCGCACGCTGGAGAACGGCAAGAGCCGGATGGTCGACCAGCTGCCGGCCTACCTGGCGCTGGCCGACGAACTTGAAGCGGTGCAGCAGCCACTCCCCATCGTCTTCGGCCACAACGATCTCTTGCCGGCCAACCTGCTCGACACCGGCGACAGGCTGTGGCTGATCGATTTCGAGTATGCCGGCTTTTCGACGCCCATGTTCGACCTCGCGGGCCTCTCCTCCAATGCCAGCTTCTCCGACGAGGAGAGCGAGGCGCTGCTTGGCTATTATTTCGACCGCACGCCGGAGACACCGCTGCGCCGCTCAATGGCGGCAATGCAATGCGCCTCGCTTCTGCGGGAGGCCATGTGGAGCATGGTCTCCGAACTCTATCTCGATGCGCCCGGCACGGACTATGTCGCCTACACGCATGAGAACCTGTCGCGGCTGGAGACGGCACTCGACACTTTCTACTCTCAATACGGACGCCTCTCCTGATGACCCAGCCTCTTCCTTCCCATGCCCAGATCGTTGTCATCGGTGGCGGCATCATCGGCTGCTCGACGGCCTATCACCTCGCCCGCGATCACAAGGCGGATGTCGTTCTCCTGGAACAGGGCAAGCTGACATCGGGCTCCACCTGGCATGCGGCCGGGCTTGTGGGGCAATTGCGGTCTTCGGCCTCAATCACGAAAGTGCTGAAATACTCGGTCGATCTCTACAAGCGACTGCATGAAGAGACCGGTCTTGAGACCGGCTGGAAGATGACGGGCTGTCTGCGACTGGCGACGAACGAGGACCGCTGGACCGAATTTCGCCGGCTTGCCACAACCGCGCGAAGCTTCGGCATGGACATGGAACTGGTGAGCCCCGAAGAGGTGAAGCGGATGTGGCCGCTGATGGACACATCTGACCTTCGCGGCGCCTCATGGCTGCCGACCGACGGTCAGGCGAGCCCCTCCGACATCACCCAGTCGCTCGCCAAGGGCGCGCGCATGCATGGTGCGCGTCTCTTCGAGGGCGTGCGCGTGACCGGTTTCGAAATGGATGGCGACCGCATAACGGCAGTCGAGACGAACCGGGGGCGTATCGGCTGTGAGACGGTGGTGAACTGCGGCGGCCAGTGGGCGCGCCAGATCGGCGCGATGGCCGGCGTTTCGGTGCCGCTGCATCCGGTGAAGCACCAGTATATCGTGACTGAGAAAATCGAAGGTCTTTCGACCGACACGCCGACCGTGCGCGACCCCGATCGGCGCATCTACTTCAAGGAAGAGGTGGGCGGTCTGGTGATGGGCGGCTATGAGCCGAACCCGCAAAGCTGGGTGACCGGCCTGCCGGGCGGTGACGTGCCCAACGAGTTCGAGTTCCAGCTTTTCGACGATGATTTCGATCATTTCGAACAACACATGACGCAGGCCATCGAGCGTGTGCCCGCGCTTGGTGAAGCGGGCGTGCGGCAGATGATCAACGGGCCGGAGAGCTTCACGCCCGACGGCAATTTCATTCTCGGCCAGGCGCCCGAATGCGCCAACATGTTTGTTGGTGCAGGCTTCAATGCATTCGGCATTGCGGCTGGCGGCGGCGCGGGCTGGGTGCTGGCCGAATGGGCTGTGCGCGGCGAAGCGCCGCTCGATCTCTGGGTGGTCGACATTCGCCGTTTCTCCACACTCCACGAAGACCGCAAATGGGTGGAGGAACGCACGCTTGAAGCTTATGGCAAGCACTACACCGTGGGGTTCCCGCATGAGGAATATGAGAGCGGGCGCCCGCGCATCGTTTCGCCACTCTATGAACGCTTGAAGAAGCACCGCGCCGTGTTCGGCTCCAAGCTCGGATGGGAGCGGCCCAACTGGTTTGCGCCCGCGGGCATGGAGCCTCGCGACGACTATTCCATGGGTCGTCAGAACTGGTTCGGGCCGGTGGGTGAGGAGCATGCCCATGTGCGCGAAAAGGTCGGTGTGTTCGACCAGTCCTCCTTTGCCAAATACGAGATGACGGGCCCGGATGCGGCGGATGCGCTTGAGCGGATCTGCTCCAATTATGTGGCCAAGCCAGCCGGACGCCTGACCTATACGCAGATCCTCAACTCGCGCGGTGGCATCGAATGCGACCTCACCGTGGCGCGCCTTGCCGATGACCGCTTCTACATCGTCACCGGTACCGGTTCGCGCACCCATGATTTCGGCTGGATCAGGCAGCATCTGCCGGCGGGTGCGGATGCCCGGCTTGTCGATGTGACCGAGGCGTATGGTACGCTTTCGCTGATGGGACCCCGCGCGCGGGACGTGCTTTCGTCGGTGACGGATGCAGATGTGAGCAATGACGCGTTCCGCTTTGGCCGCGTGCAGGAGATCGAGATTGCCGGTCATAAGGTGCGGGCCATGCGCGTGACCTATGTGGGTGAGCTGGGCTGGGAACTGCATGTGCCCATTGAAGGGACAGGCGATGTTTTCGATGTGCTGATGGAGAAGGGCCACGCCCATGACATCCGGCCGGTCGGCTATCGGGCCATCGAGTCCCTTCGGCTTGAAAAGGGTTATCGCGCATGGGGTTCGGATGTGACGCCGAATGACAACCCGTTCGAGGCGGGGCTTGGCTGGGCGGTGAAACTGCGCCGCGACACGCCTTTTATTGGCCGCGAGGCCTGTGAGGCGGCGGCTGCCAATCCGCTGACAAAGCAACTGGCCTGCTTCACGACCGAGGACCCGGACGTGGTGCTGCTTGGCCGGGAAACCATACTGCGCGATGGCGAACCTGTCGGCTATCTGACCAGCGGTGGCTTTGGCTACACGGTCGGCAAGCCAATCGGCTACGGCTATGTGCGCTCGGAAAACGGTGTCGACGACGCGTTTCTGGCATCGGGAAAATACGAACTCATCGTGGCGAACGAACGCATCGCCGCCACGCTTCATATGGCGCCGCTCTACGATCCGCCGGGGGAACGCGTGAAGGCTGATCGAAAAACCGGCGCCAAGATGCCGGGGCGCATTTCGCACACTGGGAGGGAAGGCAAATGGCTTCAATCGGTACCTACGTCATCTACATCATCATGCATGCGCGGTCGCCGGCGCAATCGCTCGATCCGCAACCCGGAAACCGGGCTCGGCAAGGAGTTCATCGAAGGGCTTCATTCCATTGGCCCGATTTTCATACCCGTGGCCGGCATCATGGCCGCGATCCCCTATCTTTCGGAGTTTATCCGGGCGGTCGCCGGGCCGCTCTTTGCGATGATCGGGGCCGATCCGTCCATCGCGGCAACGACGGTGATTGCCGTCGATATGGGGGGCTATCAGCTGGCCGACGCGCTGGCACAGTCGCGCGATGCGTGGATGATGGCGACTGTCGTTGGCTACATGTCGGGCGCGACGATCATCTTCTCCATACCCGTCGGGCTGGCAATGCTGGCAAAATCCGACCACAAATACATGGCGCTTGGCATCATGTCGGGCATTCTGAGCGTGCCGGTCGGGGTTTTCATCGCCTGTACGCTGATCGCCATGACGGGGCTCGACATCAGACCGGATGTCTCCACGACTTCGGAAGCGACCCATCAGATTGCGCTGACCATGGTCGACATTCTGCGCAATCTGCTGCCGCTGATCGTGTTCTGCGTGGCAATCGCTCTGGGGTTGCGTTTTGCGCCAGATGCGATGATCACCGGCTTCCTCTGGTTCGGTCGCATCATGTATGCCGGCATCACGCTGGTTCTGGTGGCTTCGATCGTGGAATATTTCACCGGATTCTTCTCCACCGTGTTCGGCTCCTGGGGATTCGACCCGATCATTGCCGATGAACAGGACCAGTTCCGTGCCCTGGAGATTGCCGGCTATATCGGCATTATGCTCGCCGGCGCGTTTCCGATGGTTTATCTTCTGACCAAATATCTGGCTGGCCCCATGCAGGTGATCGGCGCACGCATCGGCGTTTCACCGGAAGGCGCGGCGGGACTTCTTGCGGCAAGTGCGAACATTCTCGCCATGTATCGTCTGGTCGGGCAGATGCGGCCCCGCGACAAGGTGTTGGCGATTGCGTTTGCCGTGTGTGCGGCATTCACCTTCGGCGATCATCTGGCATTTGCGGCGAATTTTCAGCCGACGATGATCCTGCCCCTGATGCTGGGCAAGCTCTTTGGCGGTGCTGCGGGCTTCATGCTGGCCGTGTGGCTTTCGGTACCGAAGGCGGAAGAACTGGCCCTGCGCGAAGCAGGGACGGCGCCGGAAGCGCGCCCGATGCCCGCACAATAGCAGTGGCTCAAAAACGTGTGCGGCCGGCATTGGCCGCACATACTGCCGGCGCTAGATCGCCGTGCGTCCATTCGGACGCACAAAGGACGATCTAAACTATTGATGGAGCATCGGAGTAGCCCGAAAACCGGATTCCACTTTTCGGTCCGATGCTCTAGGCGTCTGCGCCGGCGGCCATTGGCTTCGCGTCCGGCTGATACCGGGCGGAAAGTGTCTCTCCGGTGCGCTGATAGTGCCGGCTCAGGAGAGCGATTGCCTTTTCGGCATCGCGCGCGATGGTCGCTTCCATGATCTCCTGATGCTCCAGCGTGAGATCGCGAGAGGGGCGGGCGCGGGGCCCACCCAGAACCGGGAAGCGATAACGCTCGGTTTCCACATAGAGCTTGTCCGAAAAATCGAGAAGCCAGTTTGACCGGCAGGCGCTGATGAGCGCGCGGTGAAACCGGTGATGCCGGTCTTCAAGCGCCTTCATCTCCTCCATGGGTGGCGTGTCCATCTGCTCCAGCTTCTTGGCTTTGAGGGAAAGTCCGTGAAAAGCCGAGATCACCTCCGTCTCCCAGTCGTCATCGCCGAATTTGATGGCGCGACGCAGCGCCTCGGCCTCAATGTGGATCCTTGTGTCGACCGCATCCCACATCTCGGTCAGCGAAAGCGGCGCGACGGTAAAGCCGCGCAGCGCGACCGACATGACGAGACGCTCGCTGTGCAGGCGGTTCAGCGCCTCGCGCAGGGGAGAATAGCCCAGACCGTAACGCTGCTTGAGGTTCTCAAGCCGCAGCGGGCTGCCGGCCTCCAGCGTGCCGCTGACAATGTCCCAGCGCAGCTTTTGATAGGCCTCTTCCGTCAGCGTGGTTTCACGCGGGTTCTTCTTTCCCGACACGTCTTCTCCCCGGCATTGCTGCTTCGGTTTTGCAGGAGAACAGCATAGCACAGCGCTCCGCGCAACAAACGAAAAAATCCAGATTTTCGAAAATATCTATTTACAGCGAAAATCTCGCTGTTATCTTTCCGTCATTGAAGAGTGGAGGTTGAGATGTCGTCAGGCAGGGAAAACTACCGCGAGGACGTGGCGGGCCGCGCCAATGTGGAGGATACGCCGGAGCTTCTGGCCTATTACGACGAGCTGGAGGCGCTGGAGGCGGGTGCGCTGTGGACCGTCGCCAACAAGATCGAGCCCTGGGAGCCGCAGTCCTCGTCCGTGCCGATGATCTGGCGTTATCGCGATCTGCGCGAGCACGTCTTGCGTTCGGTCGAGCTGGTAACGCCGGAAAAAGCCGGTCGCCGTGTGATCTATCTCAACAATCCGGGTCGTCGCGAATTCGCCGCTGCTGTCGGCTGGCTCTATTCCGGACTTCAGGTCATGCATCCGGGCGAGGCTGCGTCCGCGCACCGGCATTCGGCCTCGGCGCTTCGCTTTATCATGGAGGGTTCAGGCGCTTACACCATCGTCGATGGCCATAAGATGACTCTCAGCGCCAACGACTTCGTGCTGACGCCAAACGGCACCTGGCACGAGCACGGCGTTGAGGAAAGCGGCAGCCCCTGCATCTGGCAGGACGGGCTTGATATCCCGCTGGTCAACACGCTCGAAGCGAATTTCTATGAAGTTCACCCGGACCTGCGGCAGGCCGTCGGCTTTGCTGTAGACGACATGACGAAGACCTGGGGCAATCCGGGTCTGACGCCGGGCGGTGGCGCGTGGGACAAGGGTTATTCTCCGCTCTACAAATATGAGTGGGAGCGCACTTATGAAGCGCTCAAGCGCTATGCAGAAGCGACCGACGGCTCGCCCTATGACGGCGTGATGATGGAATACATCAACCCGGTCACTTCGGGCCCAGTCATGCAGACCATCGGCGCCAGCATGCAGATGCTGCGCCCCGGCGAAAAGACGAAGGCGCACCGTCACACTGGCAGCTATCTCTACCAGGTGGCGAAGGGCAAGGGCTACTCGATCATCGGCGGCAAGCGGTTCGACTGGCAGGAACGCGACATTTTCTGTGTGCCGTCCTGGGCATGGCACGAACACGCCAATCTGTCCGACAGCGACGATGCCTGCCTCTTCTGTTTCAACGACCTTCCGGTGATGCGTTCGCTCGGTCTCTACCGGGAAGAAGCGCTGGCCGACAATGGCGGTCACCAACCACAAGACTGATCAAGGACATATCTGAATGCGACTGGTTACCTACAGGGCCACGGTCGAGGCGCCCGCGCGTCTTGGCGTCATCGAGGGCGAGAGCGTTGTCGACGTGGAAGCGCTCGGCATTGCCTTTGGCGAGGACTTCCCCGCTCCATGCTGGAGCTGATCGATCTCGGTCCGGATGGGCTGGCGGCGCTGAAACGGCTTCTGGACGAGGCGCGCGGTGCATGGCCGGTGCGCACGACCGTGCCGCTCGCCAATGTGCGATTGCTGGCCCCCATCCCGCGGCCGCGCAAGAACATCTTCGGCATCGGCCTCAACTATGTGGAGCATGTGGAGGAATCGAGCCGCACGCTCGATACGTCGAAGGACCTGCCCAAGGAGCCGGTCATTTTCAGCAAGCCGCCCATGGCGGTTGTCGGGCCGGACGATCCAATCGAGCACAATGCCTCGATCACACAGCAGCTCGACTGGGAGGTGGAGCTTGCCGCCATCATCGGGCGCAAGGCCACCAAGGTGAGCGAGGAAGACGCGCTTTCCTACGTGTTTGGCTACAGCGTGATGATCGATGTCAGCGCGCGCGACAACCGTCGCGCCGGTCAGTGGATCTATTCCAAGGGACAGGACAGCTTTGCGCCATTCGGTCCCTGCATCGTCACTGCCGACGAGGTGGGGGACCCGCACGATCTCGACCTCTGGCTCACCGTCAATGGCGAGCGCAAACAGGGTTCGAACACGAAGCACATGCTGTTCAAGATACCGACGCTCATCTCCGACATCTCGGCCGCCATCACGCTTGATCCCGGCGACATCATCGCCACCGGCACGCCCGAAGGTGTCGGTGCGGGCCGCGATCCGCAGGAATGGCTATGGCCTGGCGATGTGGTGGAAGCCTGTGTCGAGGGCATCGGCACGATCCGCCATCCAATTGTGGCCGTCGGCAATGATTTCTCACGTCAGCGCAAGGCCGGATGATCCGGCTTCGTACGCGCAATTCAAGGGAGGAGAACATGACAATGGGACTTAAGGGCAAGGCAATGCGGACCGGCCTTATGGCCACCGCGCTCGCAACGGTCATGGCCGCGCAGGCCTCTGCGGAGGAGCTGCGCATCGGCTTCATCACCACGCTTTCGACACCGGCCGGCTACATCGGCGAGGACATCCGCGACGCCTTCATGCTGGCCATCGGCGAAGACGGCAAGCTGGGCGATACGCCGGTTGTGCTCGAGGTCGAGGACGATGGCCTGAAGCCGGCCAATGCCAAACAGTCGGCAGACCGTCTGGTACAGTCGGGCGTCAAGCTGTTCACGGGCGTGAACTTCTCCAACGTGCTTGCCGCCGTGCAGCCGACGGTGATGAAGTCCGGCGGCTTTTATGTCAGCGTCAATCCGGGACCGTCCGTCTTTGCCGGCGAGAAGTGCAACCCCAACTACTTCGTCGCCTCCTACCAGAACGATGCGTTCCACGAGGCGGCGGGTCTTGCGGCCAACAAGCTCGGCTACAAGAAGGTCGTGATCCTTGCGCCCAACTATCAGGCGGGCCGCGACGCGCTGAACGGCTTCAAGCGCACCTATGAGGGCGAGGTGGTGGAGGAGATCTACACCAAGCTCAACCAGACCGACTTTTCTGTCGAGCTGGCGCGCATTCGCTCGTCCGCGCCCGATGCCATCTACCAGTTCCATCCGGGCGGCGCCGGCATCAACTTCGCCAAGCAGTATGACAATGCCGGTCTGAAAGACAGCGTGCCCATGCTGGTGCCGGCCTTCTCACTCGATGCGCAGATGGTCAAGGCGACGGGCGATGCCGCCGATGGCGTCTATGCCTCAGCCCTCTGGACGACCGAGTTCGACAACGATGCCTCTCGTGATTTTGTTAAACGCTTTGAGGAAGCCTATGGCCGCACGCCGACCATGTATGCCGAACAGGCTTACGACACGGCAAACCTGATCGCCTCTGCACTCGATGCCGTGGGCGGAAGCGTCGACGATGCAGACGCATTCCGCGCCGCACTCGCCAGGGCCGATTTCGAGCCGATCCGCGACAAGTACACATTCGGCCCGAACCAGCATCCGATTCAGAACTATTATCTGACACGGTTCGAAAAGAATGCGGATGGCGAGATCGTCCAGACGGTGGTGGAGCGCATCGCCGAGAACCATCAGGACGCCTACGCCGGGGACTGCAAGATGGACTGACGGCCTGCGCCGTTTCCTGAACGGAACTGCCCGGCGGCGATGCGTTGCCGGGCACTCCATCCGCACCGGCCCGTTCGGAGCGGGCAGCCCACCGAACCCAGACCGGCGAGCACTGGAACGCCATGATCCTCTTCATTGAACAGTTGTTGAACGGCCTGCAATATGGCGCGTTCCTCTTCCTGCTGGCCTCGGGCCTGACCCTCGTTTTCGGCATTATGGGTGTGATCAATCTCACCCATGGCACTTTCTACATGATCGGCGCCTATTGCGGTGCGCTCACCGTTGCCTCCACGGGCTCGTTTCTCATGGGGCTCCTGGCGGCCATGGCGGGCGCGGGACTCTACGGACTGCTGGTCGAAAGCGCGTGGTGCGATGGCTCTATAATCGCGACCATCTCTACCAGGTTCTGGCGACGCTCGGCCTCATCCTTTTTACCAATGAGGCGGTGACGCTGATTGTCGGTCGTTCCCCGATATTCATGAATATTCCCCCTTCCTTGAAGGTTCGGTGACGCTCTTCCCGGGACTTGCCTATCCGCTCATGCGGCTCGCGCTGATCGCGGTCGGTCTCGCAGTAGCGTTTGGGCTCTGGCTTCTGGTCAACCACACACGCTTCGGCATGCTCATGCGCGCCGGCGCCGATGACCGGCAGATGGTCGACGCGCTGGGTGTCAACATGCGCGTACTCTATATGAGCGTTTTCGGCCTTGGCGCGATCCTGTGCGGGCTGGCCGGCGTCATGGCCGCGCCGCTGCTTGCCGTCGAGATTGCCATGGGCGAGCGCATCCTCATCACCACATTCGTGGTCATCGTCATTGGCGGGGTCGGTTCCATCCGCGGTGCTTTCGTCGGCGCATGCTGGTGGGCATGGTCGACAGTCTCGGCCGGGCCTACGTGCCGCAGATATTTACCGCGCTACTGCCCTATTCGGTGGCCGACACACTGGCGGCCGGCCTCGTCTCCGCGAGCATCTATGTGCTGATGGCGCTTGTCCTTCTCGTTCGGCCCTATGGCCTCTTCCCCGCCCGGAGCTGAGCCGATGTCCAAATTCGACCGTTTCACGCTGACCGGCATTGTCATGCTTGTTCTGCTCATCATCGCGCCTTTTGTGGTGGCGCAGACGGGCTGGCATGGCGGCCTGCCGCTTCTCACGCGTATCGTCATCTATGCGCTGGCGGTGGTCAGTCTCGATCTGATCATCGGCTATGGCGCGCTGGTGAGCTTCGGCCACGCCATGTTCTTCAGTGTCGGTGGCTATGTGGTGGCGGTCCTCGCTTACCACACGAATATGGGTGACACGATCTTTGGCTGGGAAGGCACGAATTCGGCGCTTGTCCTTTGGCCGCTGGCGCTTCTCGCCTGTGCGCTGCTCGGTCTCGTGATCGGCTATCTGGCGCTCAAGACACGCGGCGTGCAGTTCATCATGATCACACTCGCCTTCGCCCAGATGGTCTATTTCATTCTCGTTTCGCTGCAATTTTACGGCGGGGATGACGGGCTCATGATGGATATGCGTAACACCATGCCCGGCATCGATCTGGATGACCCCTTCGCGTTTTACTATCTCGCCCTCGGCCTGCTCGTTCTTTGGGTCCTCTTCTGCCGCTTCATCGTCAACTCGCGCTTCGGCATGGTGTTTCAGGGCCTGCGCCAGAGCGAGCGCCGCGCCGTCAATCTCGGCGTCAACCCGCTGCCCTTCCGGCTCGCCGCCTTTGTCATCTCGGCCGTCGGCACCGGGCTCGCCGGCGTGCTGTGGGCCAATTATGCCGAGTTCGTCACACCCGATATGGCCACCTGGGCAAAGTCGGGCGAGTTCATGGCCATCGTCACACTGGGCGGGCTGGGCACGCTTCTCGGCCCTATAGCGGGTGCAGCCGCCTTCATCGGGCTTGAGCAGATACTTACCATCTGGACCGAGCACTGGATGATCGTCATGGGCCCGATCCTGGTGCTGATCGCATTGTTCGGCCAGCAGGGCATGCTTGGCCGCTTCCTGAAGGGAGGCCGTCATGACTGATGGAGCCGCAATCAAGACGGGCGAGGCAGTCCTCGCGCTCGACCATTTGCACAAGGCGTTCGGCGCACTCAAAGTCACCGACGATGTCACGCTCGATGTGCGCAGTGGCGAAATTCACGCGCTGATCGGGCCGAATGGCGCCGGCAAATCCACGCTCATCGCGCAGATCTGCGGCGAGTTGCGGTCGGATTCCGGCCGTGTGCACTTCAAGGGACGCGACCTGACCGACCTCAGCGCCTTCAAACGCGCAAGGCTTGGGCTCGGGCGTTCGTTCCAGACAACACAGCTCTGCCTCGAATTCAGTGTGCTCGAACACGTCATCCTCTCGCTCGACTGCATGGAAGGCGGGTCGTTCAACCTTTTCGCCAATCCGCGCAACGATGCCGCGCTTCGTGAAGAAGCGGTGCACTGGATCGGCAAGGCGGGGCTGGCGGGCCGCGAAAACCGGCAGGTCGCCAATCTCGCCCATGGCGAGCGGCGCCAGCTTGAACTTGCCGTGGCGCTTGCGCGCAAGCCGCATGTGCTGGTGCTGGACGAACCCATGGCAGGCATGGGCGCAGAAGAATCCGCCCGCATGGTCGACCTGCTTCAGGAACTGAAGGGCGAATACCCCATGCTTCTGGTCGAGCATGACATGGATGCCGTGTTCACCCTCGCCGACCGCGTCAGCGTTCTCGTCTATGGCCGGATCATCTTCACCGGCACGGTGGACGAGGTGCGGCAGGATGCGGAAGTGCGCAGCGCCTACCTGGGAGACGAAACATGCTGAAAGTCACTGGTCTCGAAGCGGGATACGGCGTCAGCCAGGTGCTGTTCGGTATGGGCTTCGAAGTGCCACGCGGTTCGGTCACCTCGCTGATCGGCCGCAACGGCATGGGAAAGACCACGACCATCCACACCATTCTCGGCATGGTGCGCGCGCGCGGCGGCGACATCCAGCTTGAAGGCGAGAGCATCACCGCCCTGCAGCCAAATGCTATTGCCCGGCGGGGCATCGGGCTGGTGCCTGAAGGGCGGCGGGTCTTCCCCTCGCTCACGGTGGAGGAAAATCTGGTCGCCACCTCCCGGCCGGGCGGTGCGGACGGCTGGAGCCTCGAACGCATCTACGATCTCTTTCCGCGCCTGAAGGAGCGGCGCGGCCAGTTTGCGGCCACGCTTTCGGGCGGCGAGCAGCAGATGCTGGCCGTGGGCCGCGCGCTCCTGACCAATCCCGCGCTTCTCATCCTCGATGAGGCGACGGAGGGGCTCGCGCCCGTCATCCGCGCCGACATCTGGGCGACGCTGCGCCGGTTGAAGGAGCTCGGCCAGTCGATCCTCGTGGTCGACAAGAATCTGAAAGAAATGGCTCCGCTTGTCGACCGGCACCACATCGTCGAGAAGGGCAGGGTGGTCTGGCAGGGCTCGCCGCAGGAGCTGGCAGCCAATGAAGACCTTGCCCATCGCTATCTGGGGGTATGAGCATGGATGCCGCAGCACCGCTTTTCAGGGGCATGGACCAGCCGACGCTGGAGCGTGAATACAATGCGCGCGAAAGCGTCGCCTCCTACGCGGCCGAACACGCCCGCTACGTTGCCGAGGGCGAGCAGGTCCGGCAAAGCCGCGCTGCAAAGCGCGATATCGTCTACGATCCGCAGAGCGGCGAAACGCTCGATCTTTACCTGGCGGGTGAAGGCAGCCCCGTCTTCCTGTGGATTCACGGTGGCTATTGGCGCGGTGGCTCGAAGGAGGACAATGCCTTTGCAGCGGGCGGTCTGATGGCGCACGGCATCTCCGTCGCCGTGATGAACTACACGCTGGCGCCTGAGCCGGTATCGGCGAGATGGTACGTCAGGTGCGCAGCGCTGTTGCCTGGCTCAGGAACAATGGCGCAGAGCGCGGTCTCGATGTGGAGCGGATCCATGTCGGCGGCTCCTCTGCCGGCGGGCATCTGGCGGGCATGGTTCTTGCCGATGGCTGGCTTGAGGCGTTTGACCTGCCGCCGGACACGATTGGCACGGTTCTCGCGCTGAGCGGGCTGCATGAACTCGAACCCCTGCAGCACACGCAGGTGAATGGCTGGATGCGGTTCGACACGGGCTCCATTGCCCAAAACTCCCCGATCCGGCATATCCCCAAGACATCCGGAGCGCGGCTGATTGCCTCGGTCGGTGGGCTCGAGACAGGTGAGTTCATCCGTCAGACGCTGGACTATGCCGCGGCCTGGAAGGCAGCAGGCCATGCGGCGCAGGTGATCGATATGCCGTCGCACAATCATTTCGATATTGCGCTCAGCCTTTGCGAGCCCGATGGTGTGCTGGTCGAGGCCGTCCGCGCTTCGATCGTCCGAGATGCTCAGGGAGAATCCGCATGAAATCGTTCAAGGCAGCCGTCGCACAGACGGCGTCCAACCCCGTTGACGCGCTTGCATCTGCCGGGAAGGCAGCAGCCCTCATCCGCGAGGCAGCGGGTGAGGGGGCGAAACTCATCGTCTTTCCTGAAGCCTTTCTTGGGGGTTATCCCAAAGGCGCTTCTTTCGGCGCGCCCATCGGCATCCGCAAGCCCGAGGGCCGCGAGGCTTTCAGGGATTATTACGAACGCGCCATCGATCTCGACGGCGAGGAAGTGGCGCTGATTGCCGAGGCGACGGCTGAGACGGGTCTCTTCGCCGTCATGGGCTGTATCGAGCGCGACGGTGGCACCCTTTATTGCACGGTTCTGTTCTTCGATGGTGAGAAGGGGCTCATCGGCAAGCACCGCAAGCTCATGCCGACGGCTGGCGAGCGTCTGATCTGGGGCTTTGGCGATGGCTCGACCATGCCGGTCTTCGAAACCCCGCTTGGGCGCATCGGCGCGGTCATCTGCTGGGAAAACTACATGCCCATGCTGCGCATGCATATGTACAGCCAGGGCGTCAGCCTCTATTGCGCCCCCACCGCCGATGACCGCGACACCTGGCTCCCCTCGATGCAGCATATCGCGCTGGAAGGCCGCTGCTTCGTTTTGAGCGCCTGCCAGCACATTAAGCGCGGCGCGTTTCCCGACGATCACGAATGTGCGCTGGGGGATGATCCCGACACCGTGCTGATGCGCGGCGGAAGCGCCATTGTCGACCCGCTCGGAAACGTCCTCGCCGGCCCGGATTTCGAGGGCGAGACGGTGCTTTACGCCGACATAGACATGGCCGCCGTGGCGCGCGGAAAATACGATTTCGACGTGACGGGCCACTATGCCCGGCCCGATATATTCCAGCTCCGGGTAGATGACCGTCCAAAGCGCGCCGTCTCCAACATCAGCGATGAACCCCTGAGCGAATGACGGTATCTGATGCGCTTCAAGCTTGACGAACTCGACCCGCAGATCGGCTACAAGGTGATGACGGCGACCGTCACGCCGCGTCCCATCGCCTGGGTGACGAGCGTGTCCTCCGAAGGCGTGGTGAACGCCGCGCCCTACAGCTTCTTTAATGTGATGGGGCACAGACCGCCCACCGTCGCCATCGGCGTGATGGCGGACCCCCAGCGCGGCTTCAAGGATACGGCACGCAATATTGTCGGCGGCGGAGAGTTCGTCGTGAACCTCGTTCCCGAGCGTCTCGCGGCAGCGATGAACATCACGTCCATGGATGCACCCGAGGATGTCAGCGAACTCGATTGCGCCGGCCTGACGGCCTTGCCCGCGCAGCAGGTGGCTCCGCCGCACATTGCCGAGGCTCCGGTCTCTTTCGAATGCGTCAGCCACAGCGTTCTCGTCACCGGTCCGCATCAGGCGCTGGTCGTTGGCCGCGTGGTCGAAATCCGCGTGGCCGACGATTTCGTCATCGATGCCGAACGCGGCCACATCGACACGCCCGCACTTGGCCTCATCGCCCGTATGCACGGCCGCGGCTGGTATGCACGCTCCAGCGATACGTTTCAGATCGATCGCCCGACCTATGCCGACTGGCTGGCCGGCGAAGGCCGTCAGGTCGGCTGACCACCGACCCCTGGTTTGCGTTCTTCTCTTGCCGGGGTGTCGCTTGCTGCCCATCGGGCGTGTGTTTGGGAGAAGATAAGTGGCCGGTCAGAACCGGTGAATCAGGTGAATGTCGTCGGGCTCCATCGCGACCAGCATGGTGTCCGGCCTGGGCGCCAGCACGGCACCCTGACGCAGGTAGAATTCCACCGTTCGTCGCGTCGAGGTGGATGAGATATAGAACCCTGCGGTTCCTGGGCCTTCCGACGCTTTCCTGCATTCCGCGTAGAGCCGGGCGGCCAGCCGTGACATCTATGCGTGGATCGTTGCCTGTTTGAATATCGCTTAGAAATGTGGAGACTGCGCATTCCTACAAACCCGCGGTTTTGTTCACAAGCGTGACCTGCATCTGTTTCAGGGCTGGGTCATCAGCGTTGTTCGCAAGATCGTCAC
>NZ_BAMP01000051.1 GCF_000615975.1 Nitratireductor aquibiodomus NL21 = JCM 21793
TGCGGCTGCGGCGAGTGCGCCGGCGAGATCGGCCTTCAGGTCTTCCACATCTTCAAGGCCGATCTGCAAGCGCATGACGGGGCCTTCCTGCGGAGCGTGCGCGATCGTGCGGTCGTTGAGCTGCACGTGCACGGCAAGGCTTTCATAGCCGCCCCAGGAATAGCCGAGACCGAAATATTTCAGGGCGTCCAGAAAGGCATGGGCCTGCGCCTGACCGCCGCCATCGAGCACGATGGAGAAGAGACCGCTGGCGCCGGAGAAATCGCGCTTCCAGATCGCGTGGCCGGGATGCGATTCGAGCGCCGGGTGGAGAACGCGGGCGACGCCCTTCTGCCCCTCCAGCCAGCGCGCGAGCGCCAGTGCGCTCTGCTGATGGCGTTCGAGACGCACCCCCATGGTGCGCAGGCCGCGCAGCACCTGGTAGACATCGTCGGGCGCAGCACAGATGCCGAGAGCGCCGTGGGTGTCGAGCAGGCGCTCGAAGCAGGCCTCGTTGGCCGAAACCGTTCCCAGAAGAATGTCAGAATGCCCTGCCGGATACTTGGTGGCGGCCTGTATGGAAATGTCGACGCCATGGTCGAGCGGCCGGAAGAAGAGGGGGGTTGCCCAGGTGTTGTCCATCATGACGATGGCCCCGCCGCGATGCGCTACCTCGACAATGGCGGGGATGTCCTGCATCTCGAATGTTCCGGAGCCGGGGGCTTCCGTAAGGACCACTTTGGTGTTGGGTTGCATCAGGGTGCCAATGCCAGCATCCACAGCCGGGTCGTAGTAGGTCACTTCCACGCCGAGCCGGTTGAGCATCGTATCGGCGAAATACCGGGTCGGGTGATAGACCGAATCGACAATCAGCACGTGGTCGCCGGCAGACAGGAAGGCGAGCATCGGAACGGTGACGGCTGCGAGGCCCGACGGCACGATGATTGTGCCGGCAGCGCCTTCGAGCTCGTTCATCGCTGCCGCCAGCGCGTCGGTCGTGGGCGTGCCGCGGGTCCCGTATGTGTATTTCTGGTTGCGCGAGGCCATGGTCTCGGCGTCGGGAAAGAGCACCGTCGACGCGTGCACCACCGGCGGGTTGACGAAACCGTAGAACGCGCGCGGGTTGTTGCCGATATGGGCAAGCCGCGTGTTGTCTCCGACTTTAGTCTTGTTCTTGTCGTTCATGGGACCTGTCGCTTGATTGTCTGTGGCGCGCGCCCCGGGGGCTTCAGGGGGCTTCCGGGGGAAGAAATCCCTTGAAACGGGGCGCGGAGGATGCCGGATGGAACGCCATTGTCGGCGGCCCGTCAACCGGGGATGGAGCGCGCTTTTGCTTCTGGAGCAAGGGTCTTTCTCTCTTGACCCAAACGGATTTATGGCATTCGATGGGACCAGTGCGTGGGAGAGGAAGCGCGTGTCCGCCCGTTTCCGGGCCGGCACTCCTTTTGGGGTGTACGGGACATTCGCCTGCTTCCGCACTGAAAATGTCAGGGGATAAGCCCGAACACAGAAAAAAGGGTCCGTAATCATGAAAAAAATTGTCAAAGCGTTGCTCGGCTCGGCCGCGATCGCGATGATGGCAGCGCCGGCTTCGGCAGCCACGCTGGATGACGTGAAGGCGAAAGGCCACGTCCAGTGCGGCGTCAACACCGGCCTGATCGGTTTCAGCGCGCCGGACGACCAGGGCAACTGGAAGGGCCTCGACGTGGACTTCTGCCGCGCCGTTGCCGCCGCAATCTTTGACGATCCGGACGCAGTCCAGTTCACCCCGCTTTCCGCAAAAGACCGCTTTACGGCGCTGCAGTCGGGCGAGGTGGACGTGCTTTCGCGCAACACCACCTGGACGATCAACCGCGACACCGCGCTTGGCCTCAACTTCGCCGGCGTCACCTACTATGACGGTCAGGGCTTCATGATCAACCAGAAGAAGCTCGAGGGCATCAATTCCGCGCTTCAGCTTTCAGGCGCTGCGGTCTGCGTGCAGGCCGGCACGACCACGGAGCTGAACCTGGCCGACTACTTCAAGGCCAACAACATGGAGTACAGCCCTGTTGTTTTCGAGAAGTTCGAGGAGGTGAACGCGGCCTATGATGCAGGGCGCTGCGACGTCTACACGACGGACCAGTCCGGTCTTTATGCGGTGCGCTTAAACCTCTCCAATCCGGATGATCACATCGTTCTGCCCGAAATCATCTCCAAGGAGCCGCTCGGTCCGGCAGTGCGCCATGGCGACGACCAGTGGTTCGACATCGTCAAGTGGGTCTATTACGCGCTGGTCAACGCCGAAGAGCTGGGCATCAGCCAGGCCAATCTCGACGAGAAAATGGGTTCTGACAATCCAGAGGTGCGCCGCCTGCTGGGCACCGAAGACGGCACCAAACTTGGCAGCGACCTTGGTCTGACCAATGACTTCGCCATGCGTGCGATCAAGCATGTGGGCAATTACGGTGAGATTTTCGAGCGCAATGTGGGTGCTGACACTCCGCTGAAAATCTCGCGCGGGATCAACGCCCTTTGGACCAAGGGTGGCCTTCAGTACGGTATGCCGATCCGCTGATCGGTTCCCGTCAACATAATGCGTGAGAGGTGGTTCGCGCCGCCTTTCACCATTCCTGGTGAGGATAGCCATGGCCACCCCGCAATCAACTGTGGAGGGCGCGGCGCCTCGTGTGCCGCTCTTCTATGATCCGCGCGTTCGAGGAATTGCCTATCAAGTCCTTGTGTTTGCCGGCCTGATTGCCTGATCTACTGGATCATCGGCAACACGACAGCAAATCTTCAGCGTGCCAACATCGCATCCGGCTTCGCTTTCCTGCAGGGACGCGCCGGTTTCGACATTGGCGACAGCCTTGTCGAATATACTTCCGATTCCACCTATGGGCGCGCGCTTCTCGTCGGGTTCCTGAACACGCTGCGCGTCGCGGTTGTCGGAATCTTCACGGCAACGATTATCGGATTCATCATCGGCATCGGCCGTCTGTCGAAGAACTGGCTGATCAACCGCATCTGCCTCGTCTATGTCGAGGTGTTTCGCAACATTCCGCCGCTGCTCGTGATCTTCTTCTGGTATTTCGGCGTTCTTTCCGTGCTGCCGCTGCCGCGCGACAGCATCGACCTGCCGCTCGGATCCTACCTCAACAGCCGCGGGTTTTACTTCCCGCGCTTTCTCTGGGGTGAGGGCGCCTGGCTCGTTCTGGTCGGTCTCGTTCTCGGCATCGTCTTCACCTTCTTCGTGCGCCGCTGGGCGCACCGGCGACAGATGGCGACGGGCGAGCAGTTTCCCGTGTTCTGGACCGGCGCCGGGCTGATTATCGGGCTGCCGCTTCTTGCGTTTCTCGTGACCGGTTTTCCGCTGAGCTTCGAGTTTCCGGAACTGTCGACGTTCAATCTGCGCGGCGGCATTCAGGTGCGGCCGGAGTTTCTGGCACTCTACCTGGCGCTGTCGTTCTATACGGCCGCATTTATCGCCGAAATCGTGCGCGCCGGGGTGCTGGGTGTCAGCCATGGCCAGAGCGAGGCCGCGCACGCGCTGGGCCTGCGTTCCGGGCAGTCCATGCGGCTGGTGATCATACCGCAGGCACTGCGGATCATCATTCCGCCGCTGACCAGCCAGTATCTGAACCTGACCAAGAACTCATCGCTGGCAGTGGCGATCGGATATCCCGATCTCGTTGCCACGGGCGGGACGACGCTCAACCAGACCGGGCAGGCCATCGAGGTCGTTGCGATCTGGCTCGTCGTCTATCTGGGACTCAGTCTCGGTACGGCAGCGTTGATGAACTGGTACAATGCGCGCATGGCGCTGGTGGAGCGGTAAGATGCAAGAACACGATCTTTCCTTCGTCCGCGCCGAGATGGTGGCCAGTCAGAAACCGCCTGTCTCGGACCACGGCCCTGTTTCGTGGCTACGCAAAAACCTGTTCGCCAACATGACGGACACGATTTTCACGATCCTCGGCATTGCGCTGATCGTGATGATTGTTCCGCCGGTGATCCAGTGGGCCTTTATCGATGCCCAGTGGACAGGGGCGGACCGTTCTGTCTGTGCCACCGTGGTGCAGGGCGGCACCCAGCCTGAAGGCTGGTCCGGCGCATGCTGGGCCTTTGTGGACGCCAAATTCCAGCAGTTCATGTTCGGGCGCTACCCGATCGACGAACGCTGGCGAGTTTACCTGACGGGCTTTCTGTTCGTGGCGCTTCTGGTGCCGCTCCTGCTTCCAAGCGTTCCGCGCAAAGGGCTGAATGCTATCCTTCTGTTCGTCGTTTTCCCGATTGTCGGATTCTTCCTGCTGTCGGGGGGCGTGTTCGGGCTTCGACCGGTGCCGACGCCGCTCTGGGGCGGGCTTCTGGTGACACTGGTGCTTGCCTATGTGGGCATCGCGGTCTCTTTTCCGCTCGGCATTCTTCTGGCGCTTGGCCGCCGGTCGCAAATGCCGGTGGTGAAGCTCGTCTGCATTGTCTTCATTGAGACAATTCGCGGCGTGCCGCTGATCACCATCCTGTTCATGGCGAGCGTCATGCTGCCGCTCTTCCTGCCGCCGGGAACATCGTTCGACAAGCTTCTGCGGGCGCTGGTCGGCGTGGCGCTGTTTGCCTCGGCCTATATGGCGGAAGTCATCCGCGGCGGTCTGCAGGCGATTCCGAAAGGGCAGTACGAGGGCGCCGATGCGCTGGGTCTGAGCTTCTGGAAGAAGATGAACCTTGTGGTTCTTCCTCAGGCGATCAAGCTGGTCATTCCAGGCATCGTCAACACCTTCATCGGCCTCTTCAAGGATACGAGCCTGGTCTACATCATCGGCATGTTCGACCTTCTGGGAGCCGTGCGGCAGAACTTTGCGGACGCGAACTGGGCATCGCCCCAGACGCCGATCACCGGCCTGGTGTTTGCCGGCTTCGTGTTCTGGCTGTTCTGCTTCGGCATGTCGCGCTATTCAATCTTCATGGAACGCCGGCTCGATACCGGCCACAAACGCTAGGCCGAAGGCCAAGGGGAAACAAAAATGGCAAAGGAAAACGCCGTCCGGGCCGAAGAGCTCCACGCCGACCGCAGCAAGATGCAGGTCTCCGACACCGATGTCGCGATCGATATCGTCGGCATGCACAAATGGTATGGTGACTTTCATGTGCTGAAAGACATCAATCTCAGGGTGATGCGCGGCGAGCGCATCGTCGTCTGCGGGCCTTCCGGCTCGGGCAAATCCACCATGATCCGCTGCATCAACCGGCTGGAGGAGCACCAGAAGGGCAAGATCGTCGTTGACGGCATCGAACTCACCAACGATCTGAAGAAGATCGACGAGGTGCGGCGTGAAGTCGGCATGGTGTTCCAGCACTTCAATCTGTTCCCGCATCTGACAATTCTGGAGAACTGCACGCTGGCCCCGATCTGGGTGCGCAAGACGCCCAAGAAGGAAGCCGAGGCGACCGCGATGCATTTCCTGGAGCGGGTGAAAATCCCGGAGCAGGCCAACAAATATCCCGGCCAGCTTTCGGGCGGTCAGCAGCAGCGTGTGGCGATTGCCCGCGCTCTGTGCATGAACCCGCGCATCATGCTCTTCGATGAGCCGACCTCGGCGCTTGACCCGGAGATGATCAAGGAAGTGCTCGATACCATGGTGGACCTCGCCGAAGAGGGGATGACCATGATCTGCGTCACTCACGAGATGGGCTTTGCCCGCCAGGTGGCCAACCGGGTGATCTTCATGGATCAGGGCCAGATCGTGGAGCAGAACACACCGGAAGCCTTCTTCGACAATCCACAGCACGAACGCACCAAACTGTTCCTCTCGCAGATCCTGCACTGATCGTTCGGCAAAGGGCTGGAAACACGAACGCCGCGCTTCTTTCAGGGAGCGCGGCGTTTTGTATGTAGTGGCGCGGCGGTCATGCTTGGCGGTTATCGCTCCTGATCTGTTGCTTCGGCGTCGAAACCGTAGAGCCAGTCGAAATCCGCCATCAGGGCGTCCTCGCTGCGCGCCTTCAGGATCATGTCACGCGCAAATGCGACGGGGCCGCCCGCGTGCCATGTGAAGCGGTTGAAGGCGCCGCGGCGGGCAACCCGGGTCACGCGCGGCTTGCGGATCGCTTCATAGGCGGCAAGGGCCGTGGCGGGATTGTCCCGGTGTAGGGCCAGAAAATTGGCGAGCACCACCGCATCTTCAATGGCCATACCGGCGCCCTGCGCGGCAAAGGGGGGAACCGCGTGCGCCGCATCGCCAATCAGCGCCAGCCCCTGCGGACTGGTCCAGGCGCCGGCTGGGTTGACCGCGTGAACCGGCCAGACCGTCCAGGAGGCACCATCCGCTGCCGCAAGCCGGCCGAGAGCGGGGTTGGCCCGGGCAAGAACCTTTTTCAGCGGTGCATCGTCCGCATCCTGCGCCCAGGCATTGAGCGGTACTTCGCCCGGGAGAATGGCAACGAGGTTGATCGCGGCCCCGCCACTGATCGGGTAGGCGACGAGATGAAACGCCGGATGCATGAAGGCGGTCACCCTGTCTGCCTCAAGCGCGCCGTTGCCGGCCGCCAGCGCCTGTTCGACGGGAAGCGTCGCGCGCCAGGCAACAAAGCCGGTGAAACGGCTGCGCACCGCGGTGCGAACCAGGCGGCGCAGATGCGACCATACGCCATCGCCGGCGATCAGAAGCGGCGTGTGGATTTCCTCGGCTGCGCCGTTCCGCTCTACATGGAGGCGCACACCGCCATCCTTATGGAACTCGGCTTTTTCGGCGAAGGCTCTGGTGACGATCTCGATCAGCGATTCGCTCTGCGCGCGCTGAAGAAGCGCGTTCTGCAGGTCCGCGCGATGGGCCACCAGATAGGGCGCGCCCCAGCGCGTCTCGGCCTCAGCACCCAGAGGGACGCGGGCGAGGGGGGAAAGGCCATCGGCCTTTTTGAGCTCCACGGCCTGCGGGCGCACGGCGCGGTCTCCGAGTGCGTCGAGCACGCCGAGGCGCGCAAGAAGGCGTGTCGCGTTGGGAGAAAGCTGCAGGCCTGCACCAACCTCGGTCAGTTCAAGCGCACGCTCGTAAATGCGTACGGGCAATCCCCGTCGCGCCATGGCGAGCGCAGCCGTCAGGCCGGCAATGCCGGCCCCGACGATGATTGCGCGGGGAGCGTCCGTCATCGGCCTGTGGGGCCGATCAGGCCGCTTCGTCGAAGAGGCAGCCCTCGGGCTTCGTATCGGAAGCCTTCAGTGCCGGATTGTAGCGATAAAGCGTCGAGCAATAGGGGCAGACCCGCTCGTTTTCGTCGCCCATGTCGATGAACACATGCGGATGATCGAAGGGCGGATTGGCGCCGACGCACATGAATTCCTTCACGCCGATTTCGATCGCCTCGTGTCCGCTGGTGTTCTGGAAATGGGGAATGGCTGATCCGGCCATCATCGTCTCCCGCCTGGAATGCGTTGGAACTTGCCTGCGTTTGTAGCATAAACTGCATCTTTGCAAGCCTGTGATATGAAACTGTCGCAAAACCATGTCACCAGATAGTCTGGCGGCAAGCGAATTGCGTCATGTGGCTGGAAAAGCGTGAGTGATATCATGAATGAACTGAAGCCGGTTCGGAACGAGTTTTCTCTGGAGACGGGCGCTGCCGATGAAATCGCCGGCGCCAGCCCGGACCGTTTCGTCAACCGTGAATTTTCCTGGCTCCAGTTCAACAGGCGGGTTCTGGACGAGGCACAGAACGAAAGCCATCCGCTTCTGGAACGTTTGCGCTTCCTGTCGATCTCGGCCGACAATCTGGACGAGTTCTTCATGGTGCGCGTTGCCGGTCTCGCCGGTCAGGTGCGCGAGCACATCGCCACGCGCAGCGCCGATGGCCGCACCCCCGAAGAGCAGCTTGAACATGTGTTGCGCGAAGTGGCGCGGCTGCAGATCGACCAGCATGACAGCCTGAATGCGCTTCTGGCACTCCTGGGCGGAGAGGGGATCGAGCTCGTTCGTGCCGACGCCTTGAATCAATCTGACATGAAATGGCTGGAAGACCATTTCATGGAAGCGATTTTTCCGGTTCTGACCCCGCTTTCCATCGACCCGGCACATCCGTTTCCCTTCATTCCGAACCTGGGTTTCTCCATCGCGCTCGAACTGCAGCACGAGGGAGAGCTGGAGCCGATGACGGCGCTTTTGCGTCTGCCCGTGGCGCTGAAGCGGTTCATCCAGTTGCCCGACCGCAGCGGCACGGTCCGTTTCATCACGCTCGAAGATGTGGTCAGCCTGTTCATCGGCAAACTCTTCCCGCGTTATCAGGTGATTGGCTCGGGCACGTTCCGCATCATCCGCGACAGCGATATCGAGGTCGAGGAAGAGGCCGAGGACTTGGTGCGTCTGTTCGAATCGGCCTGAAGCGCCGCCGCCGGGGCTCCGTGATCCGCATCGAGTTCGACAATGAGATGCCGGAAGGCTTACGCGACTTTGTCGCAAGCGAGCTGGGTGTTGCCGAAAACCGCATCACCGTTCTGGAGCGGCCTCTGGCCATCAACCAGATTTCCGAAATTGTGAAGGTGCCGCGCGAAGACCTTCTGTTCCAGCCCTACAATCCGCGTTTTCCAGAACGCATCCGCGAACACAATGGCGACTGTTTCGCGGCGATCCGCGAGAAGGACCTGATCGTCCATCACCCTTATGAATCCTTCGACGTGGTGGTGCAGTTCCTGCGCCAGGCCTCGCAGGACCCGGAAGTGGTGGCGATCAAGCAGACGCTTTACAGAACATCGAACGACAGCCCGATCGTGCGGGCGCTGATCGAGGCGTCCGAGGCGGGCAAGTCGGTCACGGCGCTGGTGGAACTGAAAGCGCGCTTCGACGAGGAAGCGAACATCCGCTGGGCGCGCGATCTGGAGCGGGCGGGCGTGCAGGTCGTGTTCGGCTTCATCGAATTGAAGACCCATGCGAAGATGTCGCTCGTGGTGCGCCGCGAGGAAGGCAAGCTGCGCAATTACTGCCATCTGGGAACGGGCAACTACCACCCGATCACGGCACGGATTTACACCGATCTGTCCTATTTCACGGACGATCCCGAGATCGCGCGCGACGTGGCGCAGGTGTTCAACTTTATCACCGGTTATGCCGAGCCCGATAGCGAAATGCGGATCGCAGTGTCGCCCTTTTCGCTGCGCAACCGGCTGCTTGACCATATCCGCGCCGAGATCGAGCATGTGAAGGCGGGGCGGCCGGGCCAGATCTGGATGAAGATGAATTCGCTGGTCGATCCGCTGGTGATCGACGCGCTCTACGAGGCGGGGCAGGCGGGTGTAGAGATCGATCTCGTCGTGCGCGGCATCTGCTGCCTGCGTCCGCAGGTGCCGGGGCTCTCCGAGCGCATCCGGGTGAAATCCATCGTTGGCCGCTTCCTGGAGCACAGCCGGATCTACTGTTTCGGCAACGGCCACGGCCTGCCATCGGACGAGGGGGTGGTCTATATTTCGTCCGCCGATATCATGCCGCGCAATCTCGACCGGCGTGTGGAAACCATGGTGCCGATCACCAATCCCACGGTGCATGAACAGGTTCTCGGGCAGATTATGCTCGGAAACATCATGGACAACCAGCAGAGCTTTGAAGTATTGCCCGACGGCACCTCTCGGCGCATTATGCCCGATGAGGGAGAAGAACCGTTCAACGCTCAGGAATATTTCATGACGAATCCGAGCCTATCCGGTCGCGGCAATGCCTTGAAGTCTCATGCGCCGAAGCGGATCGCCGCTTTCAAAAAGCGCAAGAAGGTGGATGCCGAAGCCGTTTCACCAACGGATTGACGGACACATCTTTTGGGCATAGCTGAATCTCAGGGCCGGCTTCAGGACCGGCGTCCCGTTTCGGTCATCGATATCGGGTCAAACTCGATTCGCCTCGTGATCTACGAGGGGATCGCGCGCTCTCCGAGCGTGTTGTTCAACGAAAAAATGCTGGCCGGCCTCGGCAAGACCATCGTCACGACGGGTGAGCTCGACCCCGAAGGTGTGACGCGTGCGGTGGAGGAGTTCCGCCGCTTCCGTGCGCTGTCGGAGCAGGCGGGGGCTGAATCGCTCCATGTGCTTGCGACCGCCGCTGCGCGCGAGGCGAAAAACGGACCGGACTTCATCCATCGGGCCGAAGAGATTCTGGGCACGGACATTCGCGTGCTTTCGGGCCGCGAGGAGGCGAAATACTCCGCCTTCGGCATCATGTCCGGCTTCCACAAGCCGAGCGGCATTGTCGGTGACCTTGGCGGCGGCAGTCTCGAACTCGTCGAGGTCGAGGGTTACGACATGGGCGACGGCATCACCCTGCCGCTCGGTGGCCTGAGGCTGAAGGAGATGGCGAAGAATTCCGTCACCAGGGCGGCGCGCATCGCCCGCGATGAACTGGCCCGCGCCCCGTGGATGAAGGACGGGGCCGGGCGCCCCTTCTACTGCGTGGGCGGCACGTGGCGAAACCTCGCCCGCCTGCACATGCTGGAAACCGGCTATCCGCTCGAGGTTATGCACCACTATGAGATGGACATCGAGCAGTCGGTGGATTTTCTGAAGCGCGTCGCCGGTGGTGTCGATCGTTTCGCAGGCATCAGCCACATCTCCAAGAATCGCCGCACGCTTCTGCCTTATGGCGCGACGGTGCTGCAGGAGATCATCAAGGCGTCGAACCCGTCCAAAATCATCTTCTCGGCGCTCGGTGTGCGTGAGGGCTATCTCTACTCGCTTCTGGAAGAAGAAGACCGCAGGCGCGACCCACTGCTTTCGGCCGCGCAGGAGCTGGCCGTGCTGCGTTCGCGCTCGGTGACCCATGCGCGTGAACTGGCCGAATGGAGCGGCCCGGCCCTGGAGGCGCTCGGCATCGAAGAGACGGAGGAAGAGGCGCGCTATCGCAGGGCGGCGTGTCTTCTGGCCGATATCGGCTGGCGCGCGCATCCTGAATATCGGGGGACCCAGTCGCTGAACATCATCGCCCATGGCTCCTTCATCGGCATCGATCATCCGGGTCGCGCCTTCATCGCGCTTGCGAACCTTTTCCGCCATGAGGGCCTGTTCAACGATGCGCTCTCGCCGCGCATGCGCCAGCTTGCAACGCCGCGTTATGTCGAGCGGGCGCGGATACTGGGCGGGCTTCTGCGCGTGGTCTACCTGATGACGGCTTCGATGCCGGGCATCATTCCCAAGCTCAGATGGGAAAAGCGCGACGACGGCACGACGGTTCTCCTGCTCCCGAAATCGCACGAAGCCCTGATGGGCGAGCGCCCGGTCGGCCGCATGGCACATCTTGCGAAAGTGACGGGTCTGAACCTGGCACTGGAAGTGGCGAAGGAATAGGCCGGCTTGTATTGAAAACCACCTTCTCACCGCGTGCGGGGAGAAGGTGGCTCAGACCGAAGTGTGGGTGTCTTCCCTGATAGATAGGCGCAACCCGTGCTCCTATTCCGCAGCCTCGCTGCGGGCGTCGGCGGGCTCGAAAACCTCAATCTTCCGATTGTTGAAACGAAGGGCAAGCTCGCCCTCTATCAGTTTCACCGCTTCCTTGCCGAAGACCTCGCGCCGCCAGCCGGCCATGGCGGGGACATCCGCATCCGCGCCATCGGCGGCGATGCGGTCGATGTCATCGCTCGAGGCAAGCATCTTCGGTGCCACGCCCTGCCTGTCGGCCACCAGCTTCAAGAGCACCTTGAGCAGTTCGGCGGCAGCGGCCGCACCTTCGGGTGCATGGGGTGGGCGCGGCAGGCGCGGCAGATCTTCCCTGGGCAGCGCCATGGCTTTGGCTACGGCGCCGAGCAGCCCGGTTGCGGCACCGGAACGCTCCCATCCCTTGGGAATGGTGCGAAGCCGCCCCAGCGCCTCGCTGTCGCGCGGGTGCTGCTGTGCCACTTCATAGATCGCGTCGTCCTTGATGACGCGGCCGCGCGGCACATTGCGTTCGCGCGCCTCGCGTTCGCGCCAGGCGGCGACATGCTGGAGAATGGCGAAATCGAGAGGCTTCTTGACCCGGAGCTTGAGCCGCTTCCACGCATCGTCGGGATGCGGGTCATAGGTCTCGCGTGCCGTCAGAACCGCCATTTCCTCATTGAGCCAGTGCGCGCGGCCCTCGCGTTCCAGTTCGGTTTTGAGATGCTGGTAGACGTCGATCAGATGCGTGACGTCGGCAAGCGCGTAGCTTAGCTGCTTGTCGGAAAGCGGGCGGCGGCGCCAGTCGGTAAACCGCGACGACTTGTCGATGCGCGCGCCGGTGATTCTGGAGACGAGCTGGTCGTAGGAAACACTGTCCCCGAAACCGCAGACGGATGCCGCTACCTGGGTGTCAAACAGCGGATGAGGAATAAGCCTGCCGAGATTGTAGACGATTTCGACATCCTGCCGCGCTGCGTGAAACACCTTGACAATGTTCTCATCGGCCATGAGCGCGAAGAACGGCTTCAAATCGATCCCGTCGGCAAGCGGATCGATGAGCGCGGTCACGCCGGGCGCGGCCATCTGGATCAGGCACAGCTCGGGCCAGAAGGTCGACTCGCGGATGAACTCGGTATCGACGGTGACGAAATCGGATTTTTGGAATGCGGCAATCGCCGCCTCGAGGTCTTTTTGCGTGGTGATCAGGTCCATTCTTTTTCTTTAGGTCATGCGGGAGAAAAAGGAAAGAAATCGGTTGTTCGCTGCGCCTAGGTATCGCCCGCAGAGCGATGATTGCGGCTGCGGCGCGCCATACGCATGAAGACGGGCGAGGTGCGCAGAAGTGCGGCAAAGCGGCGGCGGCGGGCAGCGGGAACCGAGGGCCGCACGCTCATGCGGTAGAGCGTGACGCCGATCAGCACGGCATAGACGATGGAGGTGTAGGAAAAGAGGGCATGCGGGCCGAAGCGCTGCATGAGCAGAGAGGCAAGCAGGGGCCCCGCCATCGCACCCAGCGAATAAAAGAACAAGAGACCGGCTGCGAGCTGCACGAACTGGTCTTTCTCCGCGTGGTCGTTGGCATGGGCGACCGACAGCGAATAGAGCGACATGGCGAAAGCGCCGAACAGGAAGACGAGCAGCATGTTGGCGCTGCGGCTGTCGCCGGCGAACCAGACAATGGCAAGGGCCGCGACGAGCGCGCCGATCGTGGTGCCCAGAAGAACCTTGCGGCGGTCGTGTCGGTCTGAGAGCGCACCCAGTGGATATTGCATCACCGCACCGCCGACGATGCCGGCGCTCATGAAGGTGGCGATCTCGGAAACGCTGAGGCCGATGGACTGGCCGTAGATCGGCCCGACTATGCGGAAGGCGCTGTTGGTGAGGCCGACGGCGAAACAGCCGAAGGCGGCCAGCGGTGAGATGCGCCAGACGGCGGCAAGATCGAGGCGCAGCTCGGCCGGCGGGCGGGGGTTGGACCGGTCAGCCATGGAGACCGGCACCAGCGACAGGGTGATCATCATGGCCATGACGGCGAAGGTGACGAAGCTTCTATGCCGAGTGCCGGGAGCATGTATTGCGAACCGGTGACGGCGGCGATGTCGATGATGCGGTAGACGGCCAGAACGCGGGCGCGGTTGGTGTTCTGCGCAGCCGAGTTGAGCCAGCTTTCGATGGTGGTGAACAGGCTTGAAAAGCAGATTCCCGAGAGAAAGCGCACGGCGATCCAGGCGAGCGGATCGACGAAGAGCACGAGCAGCAGCGCGCCGGCGGCACCCAGAGCCGCAAGGGCCGCGAAAGCCCGGATATGTCCCACCGCGCGCAGAAGACGCGGCACATAGAGACAGCCGATCAGAAAGCCTGCGAAATAGGCGCTGCCCATCAGGCCGATGGTGGTCTCGGAAAAGCCCTCCGCAGCGCCGCGAAGTGCGATCAGCGTGCCCTGAAGCCCGTTGCCGGCCAACAGGATGCCAGCGGCGATGAGAAGCGGGATCAGCGGGCGAAGGCTGGACATGGTGGGAGGCCCGGGTGGGAGGCGCGGCAGGTCGCACCGTTCATCATCGAGCTATAGGTCGCTCTGTGCCAATTCTCTTGGGCCAGAGGGGCGGGCCGATGGTCCCAGTTCGGTGCAGGCCCCGCTACAGCGCCGCGCGTCTTCTAAGATGCGCAAAGGACGCTGTAACACTTTCAAATGAATTCATTTGAAAGCGACATGCATTAGGGTCAATCGTCAACGGCGTCGGCCAGCATACCGTCCACCAGGTGAATGCGCCGGTCCATGCGCGCAGCCATGTCGAGATCGTGCGTGACGGCGACCACCGTCTTGCCGCGTTCGGTGACGAGATCGCGCAGGGTCTGGAACACCTGTTCGGAGCTTTTCGAATCGAGGCTGCCCGTCGGCTCGTCGGCAAAGACCATGGGCGGATCGTTTGCGAGCGCTCGGGCGACGGCGACACGCTGCCTCTGACCGCCCGAAAGCTGGTACGGCTTCTTTTCGCAGTGATCTTCAAGGCCGAGCATGGCGAGAAGCTCGCCGGCGCGATCGCGCATCTGCCTGCGCGAAAGCCGGCCAAGCTTGCGCATGGGAATTTCCACATTCTGACGGGCGCTGAATTCCGGCAAAAGGAAGTGAAACTGGAAGACGAAGCCGAGCATTTCGAGCCGCGTGCGTGCCAGTTCGCCATCGCTCATCGGTGCCGTGTCGCGCCCCTCGATGGTGAGCGTGCCGCCCGTTGGACGGTCGAGCAGGCCCAGAAGATAGAGGAGCGAGGATTTGCCGGACCCGGACGGGCCGGTGATGGCCACGAATTCGCGCTCGGCAATCGTAAGCGATACATCCCTGACCAGCGTGACCGGGATGGTTTCGGGCAGGATGCGCGTCAGGTTTTCGGCTTCAAGCAACACGCTCATGTGGCGCCCCGGATGATATCGACCGGATTGAGGCGCGCTGCCTTGCGGGCCGGCAGGTAGCCTGCCACGGCAGCCGAGCCGAGCGCGAAGCCGGAGGCGATGGCATAGTGCAGCGCGCTCCAGGCGATGGGGAGTTCGGTTATTTCCTGCCCGCCGGCGTCGAGCTCGAAGCGGATGGAGCGAGCGCATAGGTTAGGGCAAAGCCGAGCGCCCAGCCAAGAAAGGAGCCTGCCGCGCCGATGGCGACGCCTTCGATGACGAACATGCGCTGCATGTCGCTGCGGCTGAAACCGAGCGACTTCATGATGGCGATGTCGCGCGCCTTCTCATGGGTAATGGTGGAAACGATGTTGAAAATGCCAAACCCGGCGACGAGAAGGATGGCGGCAACGACCGCATACATGATCACGTTCCGCACCACGAAGGCTTCCATGATCGATTCATTGGCCTCCTGCCAGGAAACCGCCTTGTAGCCGAGTTCTGCCTCGATGCGCCGCGCAGCCTCGCGGGCCGCATAGGGATCGTGGAGCTTGATGCGGATGTCGTTGATGGCGTTGGGGCGCTCGGAAAGGATCTGCGCGTTCTTCAGGAGCAGGTAGCTTCGCCCTCATCACGGGCGGTGGTGCCGGTGTGGAACAGACCGGTAATGCGGAAATTCCGCGACAGGCCGGACGACGAGACGGCGGTGACGGTGTCGCCGAGCCCCGCGCCCAGTTTCTCGGCCATGCGGTCGCCGACGACCAGATTGTTGCCGCCCTGCGAAAGCGCGGCAAAGCTGCCTGCCGTGAAATCCTCGACGATCGGCGAGATTGCGCGCTCCATCTCGGGTTCGACGCCGACGAAAGCCGCCCCGGCCTCGCGGCCCTGATAGCGCACCACGCCCTGGGTTCTGAGGCTTTGTGCAAGATTGCCGGGCACCCAGCCGCCGAGCCATGCCATGGCCGCGGTGGGGTTGATGATGCCGCGCCGGTCGTCCGGCGGACGGATGCCGGAGATCGCGGCGGCGTCGAACTCTGTCTCGGCCGGCTGGCGCCGCGTGCTGCGCTGCTCGTCGGTGATCTGCACATGGGGCATGGTGTCGATAAGCTGTTCGACGAAATCGTCCTGCCCGCCCTGCATCAGAGCCGCCATGGCTATGGAAAAGCCGACCCCGACGGCCACACCGATCACCGCCACCAGTGTCTGGCGGCCACGCCCGAGAATGTGGGTGACGGCGATGTCGAGGATGAGACGCATGTCAGCGGCTCTCGACGGAGACGCGGGCGCCGTCTTCGAGCCCTTGGGGGTAGGGGCTGATGATCTGCGCGCTGGCATCGATACCGGAGAGAATTTCGATCCGCTCCGTGCCGCGTATGCCGGTTTCCACGGTCTGCCTGCGCGCGACATCATCTTCAACGATAAACAGCGTGTCGCCATCAAGCACGAGCGCGGGCACCAGAAGTGCGTCCTCGACCACACGGGTGACGATGTTGGCGTCGACCGACATTCCGATCATCAGCGGCGTGTCCTGCGGCAGGGCAAGCCGCACCCGGTAGGTGCGTGTGACGGGGTCGCCCTTGGGGGTGATGCTGTCCACCGTTGCTTCCAGTTCGCTGCGCGGAAAGGCATCGGACCGGATCAAAACGCGCTGGCCGGCTTCGACACGCGGAATGTCTTCTTCATTGACCTCGGCGATGACGATGCGCGGGTGCGGCCGCCCGACCCAGAACAGAACGTTGCCCGGCTCCGCGATCTCACCCACCTCGGCATCCTGACGCAGTATGAGACCGTCGCCGGGCGCGCGCAGCTCGTAGTTTTCGAGACGTGCGGTCTGGCCGGCGATCAGCGCTTCCACCTGGCTCACCTCGGCGCGGGCGCGCTCCAGGGCGGTGACGCTGGTGACATTGCGTTCGACCAGAAGTGTCAGGCGGTCGCGCTCGTCGACGGCAAGTTTCTGGCGCGCCCTGAGCTCGGTGAGCGTGGCCTCGGCTTCACTGGCATCGAGACGCGCCAGCACGTCGCCCTTCGCCACGCGGGCTCCCTCGCAGTTGCAGACCTCGACGATCCGCTCGCGCACCAGCGAGGTGACCTTGGCCCAGTTGCGGGGCTCCACCACGCCCGAGGCGAAGACGATCTCGGCGGCACTGCCTCGCTCAGGCCCTATGACGGAAACCGCTTCGGGCCTTCCGTAATACCAGAAGGCGGCGCCGGCGGCGGCAGCCAGCAGGGCGGCCGTGAAAAGGAGGCGGAGGGGCTTCACATCACTCTCCCGGACAGCCGCCCGATGCGGCATTATAAATACGATACAGAATTGTATATAAATAATTCTGCCTGTACAATAACCTTGTCGCAGCGCGCTGTACCCGGCATTGATCTGGCGCAACCGGCGACTGCGACTGGTGAAGGAGAAGGCGCTGACTGAGGCGGGCAGGAACAAGGTGCAGAAGGCGCGCGGACGCGGACGACCACGCGACCCGCGGACGGACGCGGCCATACTCGACGCTGCCCTGAAGCTTTTCGTGGCCAGCGGGCTGGACGGGACGAGCTTCGAGAAGATCGCCCGCGAGGCGGGGGTGACGCGCGCCACCATCTATCGCCGCTGGTCGTCCCGCGAAACGCTTATTGCCGATGCGCTCGGGCGTTTGAAGGAGAATGCCGAGCAGGATTTCGGCCCGTGGGAGCAACTGCCGCTCGAAACGCTGATCGGCATGATGATCGACCACGGACCAGAGCCTGGGTGGAGCTCGACGCCCGCCGTCTTCTGGCGCGCATCATAGGCTCGGTGCCGGACGCGCCGGACCTGCTAGAGATCTACTGGGAGGTTCACATCGCGCCACGCCGCGCCGCCTTCAACGTCATTCTCGAGCGCGCAAGGAGCGAAGGCGCGCTTTCCCCCGGGACGGACGCCGACATGTTTCAGGACATGTTCAGCGGTGCGCTCATGCATGAACTGCTTTTGAAGCCCGGCGCGAAGAGCGAGGCGGGATTGCGGGACTATTTCATCCGGCTCCTGCGCGAACTCGGCCTGGGCGACGCGGTGGAGCGCTATCTGCGCTCCACGAGACGGGATTGACGTGAAGCGGGCAGCGACCAATTCAGCGTGTCGCTGCCGCGTGCGTCCTATTTTCCGTACCGTTCGATCACCTCGTGCAGCGGCACATGCCCGAGACAGGCCCCGGAGCCGCCGGCATCCTCTCCGCTTTCGAGCGCGAGCGCATAGGCGACGGCGGGCTCGGCCTCGATCCGGCGGCGGATTTCGGCAAGCTTCGGCCAGCGTTCCGGGGACGCCACCTCGTGGAAATCCAGCCAGCGGGCGACACCGACGAGAACACCGTCGGCGAGTGTGGGGCGCTCTCCGAGGAGAAACGGCCCGTCGCCGACCATCGCCTCAAGCCTGTCGTGACGTTCTATGACGGCGTCGCGGCCGAAGGCGCGCAGGGCTTTCTTGGTCTGCGGGGTTAGCTCTTCCATCTCCATGGCGGCCCACAGGGGGCCGAAAGCCGAGGTGAAGCCCGTATTCACATAGGCCATGATCTGGTGCATGCGGTCTGCCTCGGCTGAGCGCGGCGCGAAGCTGATGCGGCGTTCGTCATCGCGCGCTTCCAGCCACGCGGCGATGGCCATCGTTTCGCTCAGTGGCGCGCCCGCATCGGTTATGAGCACCGGGGTTTCATGCCGGGCGTTGATGCGCGCATAGGAAGGCTCGCGCATCTCGCCGAACATGTCGACCCGGCAGAGCCGGTAGGGTTTGCCAAGCCATTCCAGCGCGGCCACAAGCCCCATGGAGCTTCCCGCCGGGAAGCCATAGACAAGAATCGGTTCCATTTGTCGTTCTCCGTGATTTCTCGGTGATCACGCTGCGCAGCGAGGCTGGAACCTAGCGGCTTCTGCCCCCATGTAAATTACGCATTTTTTTGTAACCCCGGACTGGACCCTCGCCATGAAAGATCTGGTTTCACGCTGTCCCATCGAAGAGGTGATGCGCGTGCTGAGCGGCCGATGGCCGACGCTGCTCATCTACTATCTGAAGGAGGGGACGAAGCGCTTCAGCGAGTTGCAGCGCGACAACCCGACCGTGTCCCATCGGATGCTTTCGCTGGAACTGCGCAAGCTCGAACAGGCCGGCATCGTTGAGCGCACGGTGTTCGACGGTTACCCGCTGCGGGTCGAGTACGATCTGACCAGGGCGGGGCTCGATCTCGTACCGCTGATCGATGCGCTTGGCGACTGGTGGACCGAAACCGATGACACGCGCGCGCTCGTGCCGGGCGAAAAGGCCTGACGGGCGAGACGGACCGCGGCGCTTCCGGTCCCACACCTTGACAAATCGTACCTCTCATGCGCTTTTCGCGCCGACCTTCCGGGACGGTTCCGGCCTCTCCCGAGCACGAATTCCAAGACACGGATGATATGACCATGCATCGCTATCGCAGCCATTCCTGCGCCGAACTCAGAAAATCCGACGTGGGCACGAATGTGCGCCTGTCCGGCTGGGTGCATCGTGTGCGCGACCATGGCGGCCTCCTGTTCATCGATCTGCGCGATCATCACGGCGTGACGCAGATCGTCGCCGATCCCGATTCTCCGTCGTTCAAGACGGCTGAAACCGTGCGTGGCGAATGGGTGATCCGTGTTGATGGCGAGGTGAAGGCACGCACCGACGAGACGATCAACAAGAACCTGCCGACCGGTGAGGTGGAGATTTTCGCCCGCGCGATCGAAGTGCTTTCCGAGGCAAAGGAACTGCCGCTGCCGGTGTTTGGCGAGCCGGATTATCCTGAAGACATTCGCCTCAAATACCGCTTCCTCGACCTGCGTCGTGACACGCTGCACAAGAACATCGTCCAGCGCACGAAGATCATCGCCGAGATGCGCCGCGCCATGGGCGAGGCGGGCTTTACCGAGTATTCGACGCCGATCCTGACGGCTTCCTCGCCCGAAGGCGCGCGCGACTTCCTCGTGCCGTCGCGTCTTCACGAGGGCAAGTTCTACGCCCTGCCGCAGGCGCCGCAGATCTACAAGCAGTTGATCATGGTGTCGGGCTTCGACCGCTATTTCCAGATCGCGCCCTGCTTCCGCGACGAGGACCCGCGCGCCGACCGTCTGCCGGGCGAATTCTACCAGCTTGACCTCGAAATGAGCTTCGTCGAGCAGGAGGACGTGTTCCAGACCATGGAACCGGTCATGCGCGGCATCTTCGAAAAGTTCGCCGATGGCAAGCCGGTGACGGACGTCTTCCCGCGTATTCCGCATGCCGAAGCGATGCGCAAATACGGTTCAGACAAGCCGGATCTCAGGAACCCGATCGAGATGGAAGATGTCTCCGAGCACTTCCGTGGCTCGGGCTTCAAGGTTTTCGCCAACATTCTCGCCAATGACGAGAAGGCGGAAGTCTGGGCCATTCCGGCAAAGACTGGCGGTTCCAGAGCTTTCTGCGACCGCATGAACTCCTGGGCGCAGGGTGAGGGCCAGCCGGGGCTCGGCTATATCTTCTGGCGCAAGGAAGGTGAGGGCCTAGAGGGCGCTGGCCCGATTGCCAAGAACATCGGCCCGGAGCGCACTGAGGCGATCCGCACCCAGCTTGGCCTTGAAGATGGCGATGCCTGTTTCTTCGCCGCCGGCGATCCGAAAAAGTTTGCCGCCTTTGCCGGCGCTGCCCGCACGCGGGCGGGTGAGGAGCTCGATCTGGTCGACCGCGATCAGTTCAAGCTCGCCTGGATTGTCGACTTCCCCTTCTACGAGTGGAACGAGGACGAGAAGAAGATCGATTTCGGCCACAACCCCTTCACCATGCCGCAGGGCGGTCTGGAAGGGCTTGAGGGCGAGGATCCGCTGGCGCTCAAGGCTTACCAGTACGACCTCGTCTGCAACGGCTTCGAAATCGCGTCGGGCGGCATCCGCAACCATCTGCCCGAGGTGATGGTCAAGGCGTTCGAGAAGGTCGGCTTCAAGCAGCAGGATGTGGAAGAGCGTTTCGGCGGCCTCTACCGCGCATTCCAGTATGGCGCACCGCCCCATGGCGGCATGGCGGCCGGCATCGATCGCATTGTCATGCTGCTTCTTGGCGCGAAAAACCTGCGCGAGATCACCATGTTCCCGATGAACCAGCAGGCACAGGACCTCCTGATGGGTGCCCCCTCGGAGGCGAGCGCCGCACAGCTTCGCGAATTGAATCTGCGGCTCGCGCCGGTCAAGAAGGATTGAGTGAGCGAATAGCGAATAGCGAGTAGCGAATAGCTGGTCGCAAAAAGAAAGGGGTTGCAGGCCTTGCACAGCCTGCAACCCATTTTTTCGCTTTTCGCTTTTCGCTTTTCGCCACTCACTCATTCGCCATAATCGAAAGCCCCACCTGCTTCGCCAGCGCCTCGGGGGAGCCCATCGCGGTGCCCATCAGAACGGCGAACGGAATGCCTTCCTCCGGTGCAACGCTGATCGTGATGTTGCGCGGGTTGTCGAGATAGGCGGTGACGGCCTTGGACAGGCTCTGCGTGAGGTCCGGGCCGAGATACTGACCGGCCATGAGCGGCACGATCGCCTTGGCCTGGTTGGCCACGTCTTCCGGCTTGACGCCCTGCTGCTCCGCCGCATAGGCGAGCACCTTGCCTGTCAGGGAAGCGTCTGAGAAGCGGATCGACGCACCGTGCAGGCTGAGCTGCTGCATGAGGCCTAGCATGGCAAGACCCTGCGCCTGCTTCTGTTCTTCCGTGGCGCTTTCCATCTGCTTCTGCATTTCCTGCAGGGTGCGGATGAACTCCGGTGTGTAGCCGCTGATGTCCGCCGTGATCGCCAGGGTGCCGGCGTTCTCGACCTTGACGTCGTAGCGGGTGATCTTCATGCGGCCGTCTTCCAGGGCCCAGCTTCCGGCCATGTCGACGCGGCCCGACAGCTCCTCATAGCTGTATTCACCGAGCTTGCTGCGCGCGGCGCTGTTGTCGGCGAGTGCTGCGACATCCACCCAGAAATTCTCGACGGCGCCGACGAAGGACAATTCACCGGTTCCATCACCGAGCGTGGTGTCGGCGCTGAGCGTTTCGAGGGTGAAGACGGGGTCTTCATCCTTGCCCACGCGCGCTTCGTCGACGGCGAAGCGACGATACTGCATCAGGCCGCCATAGGGCGCGTTCTCGCCCTCCTTCGGCAGGATGAGCCCTTCGACGGAAAGCCCGGTCAGCGCGATGTCAAAACCTTCTTCCGACTGCTCGAAACTGTCGATTGCGATCCGGCCGATCTCATAGACGCTGTCGGTCTCGCTTACATTCTCCAGAAGAAAATCGCCGAGCTCAACCTTCGCTTTGACGTCGATAAGACCAAGGGATGCGCCCTCGAGAATGATCGAATCGCCTTCCTGGCGTACGCCGGTCCATTCTGCCGTCAGCCCCTGATCCCCAAGCAGGGTCTTGTAGCGGGCGGCGACCTCTTCTGCCTCCCAGGCCCAGGCGGGCTGCAGCGCCGTGGCCGAAAGAAGGGCAGCGAGCGAAAGGGACTTCAGCTTGGTCACGTGGCTGAGCATGGGAATTTCCTTGAAATTGCGTAAGGTAACAGTCATCCAACGGCTTGGTCGCCGGGAAATGCGGTCTGAGGATGACCTGAGGGCAATCCTGTGTCAATTTTGCGGGCGTTCAAATGGTTTATGCGCCATCAAGATATCTCTGGGAGAGGTGAGGAATGCGGGCACTGGGGCGATTTGGAGCCGGGATTTTTCTGCTGATTCTTCTGTCCTTTGCCGCCCGGGCGGTGGAGCTTCACGAAGGCATCACATACCGGAGCGGCCTGAAACTGGATATTCACGCGCCCGACCGCCCCGGCCGGACGGCACAGGCGGGCGTGGTGCGCATGAATCTCTTCTCCTTCGGCGGCCGCAGGGCGCCCGTCGTCATCTACGCCCATGGGGGCGGATGGGTGAAGGGATCGCGCAAGAAAGTCTATTCGCTGCCCGAATGGCTCACCGCGCGCGGCTATGTGCTGGTGGCGATCGACTACCGCAAGGTTCCGCAGACCACCATTGACGGTCAGGTGAATGATCTTTCGGCGGCGATATCCTGGGTGCGCTCCAACATTTCGCGCTATGGCGGCGACCCCTCGCGCATCGTGCTCATGGGGCATTCGGCCGGCGCGCACCTGGTGGCGATGGCGGCCGCCCGCAATGTTGCGGGCTCCGTGCGCGGGGTCATCCCCAACGATGTGCAGGCCTATGACATGGTCGCCTATGCCGGCATGCGCGGTTCGCTCGGCTATCCCTATATCAATGCGTTTGGCTCTGATCCCAATGACTGGGTGCGCTGGTCGCCCGTCACCTATGCGCGGCGTGGCTCCGGCTTCCCGCCGCATCTCTTCCTGCATTCGGGCTCCAACGGCGCGCGCCGCAAGGCGCTGACCAATGGCTATGCCAATCTCCTGAAGGCGCGGGGCGCGCGTGCGGCCGTTTTTGACGGCGGGCGCTACACGCATGGCTCCATTGCCCGCAAGCTCGGCCAGCCGGGCGACCCCGCGACGGCGACCATTGAGCGGTTTCTGGCGCAGGTGACGAGGTGAAGCGAGCGAATAGTGAAGCGAGCGAATAGGGAATAGGGCTGGATACCTGTGTCGCCTGAGGCAATCCATACTCGCTACTCGCTACTCGCTACTCGCTACTCGCTACTCGCTACTCTCCCCTTGCCGCGAATCACCCGCTGGTCTAACCCGAAACCATGGGAAAAGATTTGCTTCCGCCCGGTGGCGACGGCGGTGATGCCGTCGAGCCGGTCGATCTGAAAAAGGCGCTTGAAGAGCGCTATCTCGCCTATGCGCTGTCGACGATCATGCATCGCGCGCTGCCGGATGTGCGTGACGGGCTGAAGCCCGTGCATCGGCGCATTGTCCACACGATGCGGCTTCTGCGTCTGAGCCCTGATCAGGCTTTGCCAAATGCGCCCGCATCGTCGGCGACGTGATGGGCAAGTTCCATCCGCACGGCGACCAGTCGATCTATGACGCGCTGGTGCGTCTGGCGCAGCCCTTTGCCATGCGTTACCCGCTGGTCGACGGGCAGGGCAATTTCGGCAATATCGACGGCGATAACGCGGCCGCCATGCGCTACACCGAAGCGCGCATGACCGAGGTCGCCTCGGAAATCCTGACCGGCATCACCGAGGATGCGGTCGATTTCCGCCTGACCTACAACGAGGAAGACGAGGAGCCCACCGTGCTCCCCGGCGCGTTCCCGAACCTGTTGTGCAATGGTTCGTCGGGCATTGCCGTGGGCATGGCCACCTCGATCCCGCCGCACAACGCCGCAGAGGTCTGCGACGCAGCGCTCGCCATCATCGACGATCCCGATGTGGATCCAGAGCGGCTGCTCGATTTCGTTAAGGGGCCGGATTTCCCGACCGGCGGCATCATCGTCGAGGGACCGGATTCCATCCGCGAGGCCTATGCGACAGGCCGCGGCGGTTTCCGCGTTCGGGCGCGCTGGCACAAGGAAGAGCAGGGGCGCGGCATGTGGACGGCCGTGGTCACGGAGATCCCCTATGGCGTGCAGAAGTCGCGGCTGATCGAAAAGATCGCCGAGCTGATCATCTCGCGCCGGCTGCCGCTTCTGGAAGACATCCGCGACGAGAGCGCGGAAGACATCCGCATCGTTCTGGTGCCCAAGAGCCGCACTGTGGCTGCGGAGCTGCT
Organism: Nitratireductor aquibiodomus NL21 = JCM 21793; assembly: GCF_000615975.1. GTDB lineage: Bacteria > Pseudomonadota > Alphaproteobacteria > Rhizobiales > Rhizobiaceae > Nitratireductor > Nitratireductor aquibiodomus. Next base: position 24,383 of record NZ_BAMP01000051.1, read on the forward strand.
CATGGAATCGGTTTTCAAGCTGACCGATCTGGAAAGCCGCTTCCCGCTCAACATGAACGTGCTTTCGCGCGGCAAGGTGCCGGGCGTGCTCTCGCTCAAACAGGTTTTGCGCGAATGGCTCGATCATCGCCGCGAAGTGCTTCTGCGCCGCTCGCGCCACAGGCTGGCGGAAATCGAGAGGCGGCTGGAAATCCTCGCCGGCTATCTGGTCGCCTATCTCAACATCGACGAGGTCATCCGCATCATCCGCGAGGAGGATGAGCCCAAGAAGGTGATGATCGCGCGCTTCGAGCTGACCGACACGCAGGCCGAGGCAATCCTCAACATGCGCCTGCGCGCCCTGCGCAAGCTCGAGGAATTCGAGATCCGCAAGGAATTCGAGAAGCTTTCCGAAGAGAAGGACGGCATCGAGGCGCTGCTGGCCTCCACCGCGCGCCAGTGGAAGACGGTTCGCTGGGAGGTGGCCAAAGTGCGCCAGACCTTCGACCCGGAGAAAAATCCGGGTCTGGGCAAGCGCCGCACCACCTTTGCCGAAGCTCCGGAGCACGATCTGGAAGAGGTTCACGAGGCGCTGATCGAGCGTGAGCCGATCACCGTGGTGCTCTCTGAAAAAGGCTGGCTGCGCGCCATGAAGGGACATCTGGCCGATTTCTCTTCGCTCTCCTTCAAGGAGGGCGACAGCCTCAAGATTGCCTTCCATGCGCAGACGACCGACAAGATCCTGCTCTTCACCACGGGCGGCAAGGTCTTCACCATCGGCGCCGACCGTCTGCCCGGCGGGCGCGGCCATGGCGAGCCGGTGCGCATCATGGTCGACATGGAGAACGATCAGGCCATCGTCACCGCCTTCGCGCATGATCCCGAGCGCAGGCTTCTGGTTGCATCGCACGCGGGCAACGGGTTTGTCGTCGCCGAGAAGGAGATCATCGCCAACACCCGCAAGGGCAAGCAGGTGATGAATGTGAAGGCACCGGATGAGGCCAAGCTGTGCCTGCCGGTTTCGGGCGACCATGTGGCGATCGTCGGCCAGAACCGCAAACTGCTTGTCTTCCCGCTTTCCGAAGTGCCGGAGATGTCGCGCGGCAAGGGCGTGCGCCTGCAACGCTACAAGGACGGTGGTGTTTCCGACATCAAGACCTTCGCCATGGAAGAGGGGCTTTCATGGAAGGATTCGGCCGACCGGACCTTCGTCAAGACGCGCGAGGAGCTCACCGAATGGATGGGCAATCGCGCTGCCGCCGGTCGCATGGCGCCGAAAGGATTTCCGCGCACCGGTAAATTCGGCTGAGGATTTTGGGCCGGGCCTGAACGACATCGCGCAGAAAGAGGAGGGGTGAGATGCTGCACTGGAACGGAAGGGGTCTTCGGGCTGTCGCGTTTGCGCTGGCTGGATCGGTCGGTCTGGCGCAGTCCTCTTTCGCAGAGGACAGGGTGCTGAGCGAGGCGGTCGATTTCTCCGGCCAGGTGCTCTATCTGCAGACCGATGTTCCCGGTCTCGTGATCGGCGCGGTGCGCAATGGCGAGACCGCCGTGTTCGGCTTCGGTGAAACCGCGAAGGGTAGCGGCAAAACCCCGGACGGCGACACGCTGATGCGGGTCGGCTCCGTGACCAAGGTTTTCACCGGTGCCGTTCTGGCGAGCCTTGTCGCCGATGGTTCGGTGAAATTCACCGACCGGCTGCAGGACCGCCTCGGCTGGGACGTGACCGTTCCGGTGGTGGACGACAAGCCGATCCGCCTGATCGATCTGGCAACGCACACCTCGGGCCTGCCGCGCGAGGTCGACCGGGAGCCGGGGCCGGAGAATGATCCTTTCTCTACACTGACGAAAGAGACCTACGAGAAGGCGCTTGCCGAGGGCGTGCAGCTCTTTCCGGCCGGAACCGGCGGGCTCTACTCCAATTTCGGCTTTGACATGCTGGCCGCAGCTCTCGGCTCTGCCGCAGGCAAGCCCTATGATGCGCTGCTTGCCGAGCGGGTGCTTGAGCCGCTCGGCATGAATGACACGACTTTTGCACCGTCCGAGAATGACCGCGACCGGCTGATGCAGGGGCATAATTTCGATGGCTCGCCACTGCCAGATGTGCCCAACACGCCGGTCATGTCCGGGGCGAGTGGGCTCTATTCAACCGCCAACGACATGGTGAAGTGGCTAAAATGGCATCTTGACCGTTTTTCGCCGGAAATGGCGGAGATGCGGTTTCTCGACCAGGCGGCCTATGTGCAGCGCGATGCGCTCGATCCCACCTATGGGTTTGACGAATCCGGCCACATGGACGCGATGGGCCTTGGCTGGATCGTGATGCAGCCGGAGGGCGATCGCCCGCTGATCCTGCAGAAGGCGGGCGGCCTGCAGGGCATGTTCGTCTATCACGCTTTTGCCCCGACGCGCGGGGTGGGGGTGTTTGTGGCGATCAACGAGTTCGATTTTTCTGCCTCCATGCTGATGGCGGAGGTGGTGAACGGCCTGATTTCCGACCTCGCTCCGCGTTGAGGCGCGCGCCGGTATGATCGCCGGCATGAGCTTCGTGCGTCCTTCGACAAGCTCAGGATGAGGGAGGATGGAGCGCGCCATCAAGGTGGACGTTGCGAGCACTTCCTCCCTCGGTCAGAGAAGTCGAGCTCTTCCTTCTTTTCCGAGAGGTCGAGCTCCATCCTCCCTCATCCTGAGCTTGTCGAAGGACGCACTCCCTCTCAGCGCACATTGTCCCTTCACGTCCGCGATTGTGGAAAAGCGCTTCTTGTGAGCGGCAGGCTGCGGCGAATGACACTATCTTCGCCGCACCAATCGATTCAGGAAATTCCATGTCCGCAGACGCCAAACGCATTGCCGCCCTCATCGCCACCGAGATCAGCGCTCGTCCGGAGCAGGCCGAGGCTGCCATCGGCCTCCTCGATGAGGGGGCGACCGTTCCGTTCATCGCGCGCTACCGCAAGGAGGTGACCGGCGGGCTCGACGACACGCAGCTTCGCACCCTCTCCGAGCGGCTCTCCTATCTGCGCGAGCTCGATCAGCGGCGCGACACGATCCTCGGGTCCATCCGCGAGCAGGGCAAGCTGACGCCGGAACTGGAGACAAAGATCGCCACAGCCGCCACCAAGGCAGAGCTTGAAGACATCTATCTTCCTACAAGCCCAAACGGCGCACCAAGGCGCAGATTGCGCGAGAGCGCGGGCTGGGGCCGCTGGCAGAGGCCATTCTGGCAGACCGCTCGAAGGTGCCGGCGGATCTCGCAAAGGACTATCTGGGCGATGAGGTGCCGGATGAAAAGGCCGCGCTGGAGGGCGCGCGCGACATACTGGCCGAACAGTTTGCGGAAAACGCCGACCTGGTTGGAAAACTGCGCAACCACATGAAGGAGCGCGCGGTGCTGCGCGCCCGCGTGGTTGAGGGCAAGGAAGAGGCGGGGGCCAAGTTCTCCGACTATTTTGATCATTCAGAGCGCTGGGCGGGCGTACCGAGCCACCGCGCACTGGCCATGCTGCGCGGTCGCAACGAGGATGTTCTGGCGCTCGATCTGGAAGTGGATACGGACGACACTAGCCCGTTGAAACCGGCCGTGCGCATGATCGCGGCAGCCTACGAGATCGGCGGAACGCTCCCCGGCGATCAGTGGCTGATGGAGGTGGCCGGCTGGACATGGCGTGTAAAACTCTTCCTGCATCTCACCCTCGATCTGATGCGTGATCTGCGCGAGCGGGCCGAGGAAGAGGCGATCAACGTGTTCGCCCGCAATCTGAAGGACCTGCTTCTGGCAGCCCCCGCGGGCACCCGCGCGACGATGGGGCTCGATCCCGGCATCCGCACCGGCGTCAAGGTGGCGGTGGTGGATGCCACGGGCAAGCTGCTCGACACGGAAACGGTCTACCCGTTCCCGCCGCGCAACGATCTGCGCGGCGGCCAGGCGGCGCTTTCGGCATTGATCCGCAAGCATGGCGTCGAACTCATCGCCATCGGCAACGGAACGGCCAGCCGCGAGACGGAAAAAATGGTTGCCGACATGCTCTCCGACATGCCGGCACCCAAACCGCTCAAGGTGGTGGTGTCTGAGGCGGGGGCCTCGGTTTATTCGGCATCACCCACGGCAGCGGCTGAATTCCCCGATCTCGACGTGTCGCTGCGCGGGGCTGTCTCCATCGCGCGCCGCCTGCAGGATCCGCTGGCGGAACTGGTGAAGATCGAACCCAAATCCATCGGCGTCGGCCAGTATCAGCATGATGTGGACCAGTATCGTCTGGCAAAGGCGCTCGATGCGGTGGTGGAAGACGCGGTGAACGCGGTGGGCGTCGATCTGAATACGGCTTCCAAATCGCTTCTGGCGCGGGTTTCCGGCCTTGGTGAATCGATCGCCGAGGCGATTGTCGCGCATCGTGATGCCAATGGCGCGTTCTCCAGCCGCAGGGAGCTTCTGGAGGTGGCGCGGCTCGGACAGCGTACCTTCGAGCAATGTGCCGGCTTTCTGCGCATCCAGAACGGCACAGAGCCGCTCGACGCGTCATCCGTCCACCCGGAAGCCTATGGCGTTGCCCGCAAGATCGTCGCCTCATGCGGCCGCGACGTGCGCGCGCTTATGGGCGATGCCGGTGCGCTCAAGGCGCTCGATCCACGTGTTTTCGTGGATGATCGCTTCGGTCTGCCGACGGTGCGTGACATCATTTCCGAGCTTGAGAAACCCGGCCGCGACCCGCGCCCGGCCTTCCGCACGGCGACGTTTGCCGAGGGGATTGACGACATCAAGGATCTGAAGCCGGGCATGAGCCTCGAAGGCACGGTGACCAATGTCGCCGCCTTCGGCGCCTTCGTCGACATCGGCGTGCATCAGGACGGGCTCGTGCATGTCTCGCAGCTTGCCGACCGCTTCGTGAAGGATGCTCATGAGGTGGTGAAGGCCGGAGACGTGGTGAAGGTCCGGGTGCTTGAGGTGGACATCAAGCGCAAGCGTATCAGCCTTTCCATGCGCAAGGATGGCGGCAGCGCAGCTGGGGCCGGCGCAGGCGCAGGAACCGGTGCCGGTC
>NZ_BAMP01000050.1 GCF_000615975.1 Nitratireductor aquibiodomus NL21 = JCM 21793
CGTTGTCGGCATGGCTGGCGCGGATCTGGCGAGCCGGCCAGGAGTTCGCACAGGCTGGCCGCCACCTCGATCTGGCCGCGGTGGCCGCGCAGCGTGTGGATCTCGTCGGCAAACGGCGCGGTGGAACCCATGGCCGCGTCGGTCGACAGCGCGCCGGTTACGATGGCCGCCTGGAGCGCGCGTTCGGCCCGGAACAGACCGGCGAGTGCGAGCGCGGTGGAGACCTGGGTGCCGTTGATCAGCGCCAGGCCTTCCTTGGCCGACAGGACGACGGGGGCAAGTCCTGCGCGCGATAACGCTTCACAGGCGGCAAGGCGGTCGCCCTGGAAAAAGGCCTCGCCTTCGCCGATCATTGCGGCCGTCATGTGCGCAAGCGGCGCGAGGTCGCCGGACGCGCCGACCGAACCTTTTCCGGGATGACGGGAAGCACGCCGGCCGTCAGCATGGCCTGCATCAGGGCGACGATCTCGGGCCTGACGCCGGAAGCGCCGCGTCCCAGCGACATGAGCTTGAGGACCATGATCAGGCGCACGATTTCCGGTGCCAGCGGTTCGCCCACGCCACAGCAATGGCTGAGGATCAGATTGCGCTGGAGGGTTGCGACATCGGCGCTGTCGATGCGGATCGAGGCGAGTTTGCCGAAGCCCGTGTTGACGCCGTAGACCGGCGCGTTGCCTGCGGCCACTTCGGCGATGCGCGCCGCAGCGCGCTCAATGCCCGGAAATGCGGTTTCCGACAAGGCGACATCGGTGGCGTTCCAGTAGATGCCGGCGAGGGCGCGCAGCGAGACCTGACCGGGAATAAGCGTTTCAGCCATGAACGACGGTTCCTTTGAAAATGCGTTTATGCAGGGAGTTGATGCCGAGCCGGCCGACGAGCTGGGCCGGGCATTCCACATCCCAGATGGCGAGATCGGCGGACGCGCCGGGATCCAGGCGTCCGATTTCATCTGCGAGACCGAGCGCCCGTGCGGCGTGAACCGTGACGGCCTCGAGGCATTCGCGCACCGTCAGGCCGAACAGGACGGCGCCCATGTTCATCGTCGTCAGGATCGAGGAGACCGGCGAGGTTCCGGGATTGCAGTCGGTGGCCAGCGCCATCGGGACGTTCGCCCGGCGCAGGGCTTCGACCGGCGGCTTCTGTGTTTCACTGAGCATGTAATAGGCGCCCGGCAGCAGCACCGCGACGGTGCCCGAAGCGGCGATGGCAGCGACCTCCGCGTCCTTGCCGTATTCGAAGTGATCGACGGACAGTGCGCCGAACTCGGCGGCGAGTGATGTTCCGCCGGATTGGGTGAGCTGTTCGGTATGCAACTTGACCGGAAGCCCCAGTTCGCGGGCTACCGCGAATAGCGGTCGGATCTCTTCGGCGGAGAAGGCGATCGACTCGCAAAAGGCGTCGACGGCATCGACGAGGCCTTCGGCATGGGCCTGTCTCAGGCCGGCGATGGCCACATTGCTAATGTAATCGGCTTTGGTTCCGTCGAAATCCATCGGCATGGTGTGGGCGGCGAGCCATGTGGTCTTGACCCGGACGGACCGCAGTGTCTCGAGAAGCCGGGCGGCACGCAGCATGTCGAGTTCCGCCCTAATCGACAGGCCGTAGCCCGATTTGATCTCGATCGTCGTCACGCCTTCCGAGAGCAAGGCATCGATGCGCGGCAGCGATTCTGCGACGAGTTCTTCGGGATCGAGGGCGCGGGTAGCAGCCACCGTCGAAACGATGCCGCCGCCGGCGCGGGCGATCTCCTGATAGGTCACGCCCAGGAGCCGCATTTCGAACTCGCCGGTGCGGTCGCCGCCGTGGATGATGTGGGTGTGACAGTCGATAAGACCCGGTGTGACGAGTCGTCCTTCGCAGTCCTCCACCTCGTATCCGTCGTGCGACAGCGTCGCGTCGATGATGGTGATACGGCCATCGCGAATGGCGATATCGACAAGGTCGTCTTCACCGTCGGCGAGCCGGGCATTTGTGAGAAGGATCGCGTTTGGCATTTCGTCCCTTTGGTGTGCTTTCAGCTTTGCATCTTCTGATAAATAAGTATATACATAGAAACCGACATTTGAAAAGATGAATTTTGGCCGTCTTGCCTTCCGCGGGCGCGGGACCAAAAAATTGGGAGCAATTTGACATGATCTTTGCAGATAAGGCCCTCTTGCCGACCGGCTGGGCGGACAATGTCCGGATCGAGATGTCCGAAGGTCTCGTAAGTGCTGTCCAAGCCGACGCGGCTTCACAGTCCGGCGACACCCGGGTCTCCGCGCTCGTTCCGGGCATGCCCAATGTGCACAGCCACGCCTTCCAGCGCGGCCATGCGGGGCTGACTGAAATCCGCGGGGCCGGGCGCGAGAGTTTCTGGACCTGGCGCGAGATGATGTATCGCTTTGCCCTGTCCGTCAGTCCTGAGGATGTCGCGACGCTCGCTGAAATGGCCTATGTAGAGATGCTGGAGGCCGGATATACCCGTGTGGGCGAGTTCCATTATCTGCATCATGCCCCCAACGGCGAGCCTTACGACAATCCCGCCGAACTTTCTGACCGGATATTTTCTGCGGCCGAACAGACCGGGATTGCGCTGACCCACCTGCCGGTCTTCTACGCCCATGGCGGTTTCGGGCCGAAGGCGCCGGCGAATGGGCAGCGGCGTTTTCTCAATTCGGTGGATCGCTTCGTCGATCTCGTCGAACGCTGCGACGCGCGCAAGACGCGGCCGCAGGATCGCGTCGGTTTCGCCCCGCATTCCCTGCGCGCCGCCAGCCATGAGGAGCTTAACCAACTCCGCGAGGCGCTGCCAAATCGAAAGCTTCACATCCACATCGCCGAACAGGTTCAGGAGGTGGAGGATTGCCTGACGTTTTACGGACGGCGACCGGTCGATTGGCTGCTCGACACGTTCGAGGTTAATGAAGACTGGTGCCTCATACATGCAACCCACATGACCGAGGTCGAAACGCAGGGCGTTGCGGCTTCGAAAGCCGTGGCAGGGCTTTGTCCGGTGACCGAGGCCAATCTCGGTGACGGTTTGTTTCCGGCTCCGGATTTTCTCGAAGCGAACGGGCGTATCGCGATTGGGACGGATTCCAACGTGCGGATCGATGTCGCTGAGGAATTGTGCATACTCGAATACGGACAGCGCCTTCAATCTCGCGCGCGCAATGTCTTGGCGCGTGAAGGCGGCTCAACGGGGCGGCGGCTGTTTGACGCCACGCTTTCTGGCGGCGCGCAGGCTCTGGACGCTCCCGTGCCGCAGATTGCCCCCGGTGCGCCTGCTGATCTGGTGGCTCTGACCGAAGGTCTGGCATTGGGCCATGACGACGCGCTGCTCGACTGCTGGATCTTCGGCCGGAATGTTGAGCCGAGCGACGTGTGGGCTGCGGGTGTGCAGGTCGTGCGCTCGGGGCGTCATATATGCCGTGACGCGGTGCAGGCGCGCTTTTTGGCCGTCTTGCATCGCGTGTTGTGCTGACCGCGTCGCCGCTACCGGTTTTGGCACTGTCCGCGGATCAAAGGATCCGGGCCATCGCCTCCAGGAACTGGTTGTTCTCCCAGTCGAGGCCCACCGATACACGCAGAAAGCTTTCATAACCATCCTGTTTCCACGGCTTCACGATGACGCCGCGGTCAATCAGGCGATCGGCGACTTCGACGGACGGCTGCCCGCAATCGACAAACAGGAAATTGCCCTTCGAGGGCAGAACCCGAAGTCCCAACTCCTTTAGCTTTGCCGCCATGCGGGCCCGTTCTCCCAACGTATAGGAGACGGCCTGTTCCTTGCTGTCCGTATGGGTCAATGCGGCCAGAGCGGCGGCCTGCGCGACGGCATTGACGTTGAAGGGTGTGCGCACGAGGTTCATGGAACGGATGACGTCATCGCTGTTGGAGATGGCATAGCCGATCCGCAGCGCCGCCAGCCCGTAGGCTTTGGAGAATGTCCGCAGAACGAGCAGCGGCTTGTCATGTTTCGCAAGATGCTCAGCGCCCGATGCGAAATCTGGACCTGCCGCATATTCCACATAGGCTTCGTCGAGGCAAAGCAAGCTCTCCGGATGCTGGGCTGCGAGCAAGGCTTCGAGTTCGTCAGGCCCCAGCCAGAGCCCGGCCGGATTCATCGGATTTGCGAACAAGGTGAGGCGAACCGGCTGTGCAACAGCTGCCAGAAGCGCTGTCATGTCGATGGTGCGGTCCGGCGTCAGGCCGATCCGGGTCACGTTTGCGCCCATCATGATCGCGTAATCCTCATGTAGCGGGAACGACGGAAACAGCGTGACCACCTCGTCGCCGGCGCCCAGGATCGCACGGGCGAGCACATTGAGCAGATCCTCCGATCCGTCACCCAAAATAACGCGGCTCGCGGGCGATCCGGTTTGGCGTGCTATCTCCCCGGTCAGCATGCGCCCGGACGGATCGGGGTAGAGGAACGGGCGCGCGATCGCGTCTGTCATAGCCTTGATGGTCGCTGCGTTCGGACCGTGCGGATTTTCATTGGAGGCCAGTTTTGCAACACGAGGACTGGTGACGCGCGCCGCGACGTCTTCGAGTGTCAGACCGGAGTTGTATGGCTTGAGTGCTGAAATTTCTGTCCGGGCTGAAAACCTGGGCGGCCGCATGGCTATCTCCGTTGACTCGGGCGTGATGATAGGTCATTCTATGTATAGACATATACAATAGGAGATCGCGAACTAATGCAAGGAGAAAGTGGGAGCCGCGTCGACCTGACGTTTGATTTCAGTGGCAAGACCGTCTTCGTCACAGGCGCAAGCCGGGGTATTGGGCGTGAAATCGCCTTGTCTTTCGCACGTGACGGCGCACGATTGATCCTGAGCGCACGCAACGTAGAGGCGCTTGCGCGGGTAGAACAGGAGGCGGGCGACCTAGGCGCCAATGTCAAAACAATTTTGCTGGATCAGCGCGATGTCGATGCGATCCGTGCGCAAATCGAGCCGCTGGGCGCAATCGATATCTTGGTCAACAATGCCGGTGTCGAGGAAGTCCGCCCGGCACTCGAGGCCGACGAGGCCCTGTGGGATAAGATCGTCGACACCAATCTGAAGGGTGCGTTCTTCGTCGCACAAGCCGTGGCTTCAAAGATGGCTGCCGCCGGGTCCGGGGCCATCATCAACCTCGCGTCGCTTACGTCTTATGTCGGTGTGCCGGGAGCCGTTCCCTACGGCGCATCGAAGAGCGGCATCCTGGGCATGACCCGGGCGATGGCCTCCGAATGGGCGCCACTTGGCATAAGGGTCAACGCAATAGCGCCGGGCTATTTCCAAACGGACATGACGAGTGTGTTCTATGAGGACAAGGACTGGGTGGAGCGGATGATCGCCAATATTCCGGCGGGTCGGTTCGGAGAACTGGCCGATCTGAACGGGACGGTGAAGTTTCTCGCTTCCAGTGGAGCCCGATACATAATTGGACAATGCGTGATCATAGACGGCGGATATCTGGCAAAGATTTAGGCAACGGTGGACTTCCAGTCAAATAGTTGCCGAAATCCCGATATTAAGTATATACTTTAAATCCGAGGGATGCTTATATCCTCTGAATAGCAGATTGCAGGGCCGACGATGACAGACCAATCCGCCGCACAAGCCGTACCCGCAGAACCGCCGCGTGAGATCGCGGTCCGTGCAAGCCACGTTTCGATGGACTTCGGCAACGGTGTGCTCGCGGTGAACGATGCGAGCTTCGAACTGGAGAAGGGTCGGTTCTTGACGATCCTCGGACCCTCCGGATCGGGCAAGACGACCCTGCTGCAAATGATTGCGGGCTTCCGGAGCAGACGTCAGGTGACATCACCATAAGCGGCAAGGCCGTCGGGTCAGCGCCTCCGCACCGCCGGTCCATCGGTATGGTGTTTCAACGGCTTGCGTTGTTCCCGCACATGACGGCCGCGGAAAATGTTGCGTTCCCGCTCAAGATGCGCCGCTTCGATCTCAGCACAATCCCGGGCCGGGTGAGCCGCTTTCTCGATCTGGTGAAGCTCGGCGGTTATGGTGACCGGCGGATCCACGAACTCTCGGGCGGCCAGCAGCAGCGCGTCGCCATCGCAAGGGCCCTGGTGTTCGAGCCTGAGCTACTGCTGCTGGACGAGCCGCTCGCAGCACTCGACGTCAAGTTGCGCGAAGAGATGCAGCTCGAATTCCGACGCATCCAGCATGAACTGGGTGTGACCACGATCAACGTCACCCACGATCAGCGCGAAGCCCTCGTTGTTTCGGACGACGTCATTGTTATGGACGGGGGCCGCATTCAACAACACGCCAATCCGGTGGAACTCTACCGCGCGCCGAAGAACCCCTTCGTCGCGGGGTTCCTCGGTCTGTCCTCCTTCGTCGAAGGAGCGGCGACCGCCGACGGCAACCTGAAAGCGGGCGACGTTTTGGTCCGGGGCGTGCCGGTGGGCGATCTCGCGGAAGGTGCGCACGTCGTCGCGGCGATCCGGGCGGAACAGATCCGTCTGGCGGCATCGTCCGGAGAACTCGGATCGTGCGACACGCTGCTCGACGGCACCGTGTCGATACGATTTTCGAGGGTGAGCGCCAGATGTACGTCGTCGATGCGAAGGCGCTGCCCGGCACAACGTTCCGCGTCTATCACCATGACCCAGACGGCTTCGGCCTGTTCGGTGTAGGGGATTCCGTGGCCATTGGCTGGAACCGCCGGGATTTGAAGATCTTTAGCCCCGCAGCACAACGATGAGACCAGGCTGCAAACCAACAGAGGAGAATACAAATGCACAAACCTTTTTCCCGCCGAAGCGTTCTTCGCGCTGGTGTTGCTGCCGGAGGCGCGGCGCTCTTTGCCACCATGCCGACCCGACGTCTGTTCGCCCAGGAAGCCGACAAGCTTCCGAGATCATCGTGCGTGCATGGGGTGGCGAGTGGGTGGAAGCTCTCAAGAAGGGCGTCTCCGACCGCTTCACCGAAATGACCGGTATCTCCGTACGGCACGATCTGACCGAGGACAATGAAATCCAGCCCAAGCTCTGGGCTGCCGTAGCGCAGGGCCGCGTGCCCCCGATCCACGTCAACTGGGACACGACCACCAACGCGACCAAATCGGCACTGCGCGGCGTGACCGAAGACCTTTCGGATCTGTCAAACCTCGCCAACACCACGGATCTCGCCAAGCCGGTTGGACTCGACGGATACCCGATCGTCAACACCTACGGTTATGTCTATGTGCTGGCCTATCGTCCAGAGGCCTTCCCGGACGGTCCGCCGAAATCCTGGCGCGATCTGCTCGACCCCAAGTTCAAGGGTCGAATCGCGCTCTACAATGACGGCATCGGCTTCCATTTCCCAGCACAGGTCGCCGGTGGCGGTTCGCTCGACGGCATCCCTGATCACATGGAGCCCTGCTGGGAATTCGTGCGCGAGATCAAGAAGCAGAACCCGCTTCTCGGGGAAGATCCGGATTTCACCACTTGGTTCCAGAACGGCGAAATAGATGCGGCCTGTACCATCTCGACTAACGCCCTTGCTGCCAAGAAGAACGGCGTCGACCTGGCCTGGACCGTCCCGGCAGAGGGCTGCAAGTTCGACACCGACTGCCTCTGGGTACCGAAGAACCTTCCCGAGAACGAAGCGTACTGGGCCAAGCAATACGTCAATCTCGCCTTGTCTCAGGAGAGCCAGCAAATCTGGCTCGACGGCCTCGGTCTTCCGGGCGTGGTTCCCGGGCTGACCCCGCCACCGGGCCTCGAGAACGACCCGTCCTATCCGACCAAGCCCGAGGATTTCAAACACCTGATCCGCATCTCGTCCGCGGTTCAGGTTCAGAACGAAAGCGATTGGTTCGCCAAGTTCAAGGAAATCATGCAGGGCTGATCTCCACAGCCTCACCGGGCGAGCCTCTTCCGCTCGCCCGGACTAAAAAAGTGGCGTGCCGCGAGTCGATTTTGCCGGCACGCCGCCAGACCTGTCACATCGACATCGGAACGACGTAGCAATGCCCGAAACCACGTCCCAGGAAGAAGCGTCCAAGGCTTTCAGATACCCGCTGCGGTGGCGTGTCATGGACGCGCTGAACGCAGGATTGGACCGTTTATGGCCCGCCCGCATGATGCCCTACACCGGTTGGGCGCTGATCACGCCCGCGCTGCTGCTGGTCGGTTTGCTGGTTCTCGGGCTGTTCCAGATGGCCGACAGTTCGCTGCACACGCTGGACCGGGCGACGTTCCTGCCGTCGGAGGGCTACACGCTCGAAAACTACCAGACCGTCTTCGAGAACGCGACCTACGGCCGCATCATCTGGCGCTCGGTCCTGGCCGCGGTGCTGACCGTTTTCTTCACGCTGCTTTTAGCGCTTCCCTATTCCTACATCATGGTCCGAACTTCGAGTTCGGCCGTGCGCAAGGCCCTGCTCGTCGTCCTGTTCCTGCCCTTCTTCATCGGTCAGGTGGTGCGCGCCTATGGCCTGCTTATCATTCTCGGCACGACGGGCGTGGCCAACAATGCGCTCGGTCTGGTCGGGATCGAGCCGATCCGTCTCCTTTTCAATTTTCCGGCGGTCGTCTTCGGGCTCGTGCAGTACATGCTGCCCTTCGCCGTCCTCATGCTCGCCCCGGCGCTGACCGCCATTCCGCGTGAGACCGAAACGGCTGCGGCGTCACTCGGCGCGAACTGGTTCCGCACCTTTCGCCACGTCGTGATACCCATGGCCAAGCCGGGCCTGATCGGCGCCGGTCTGGTCGTCGGCACCCTGGCGCTGACCGACTTCGCCATGCCTGCGATGCTGGGTGGCGGCTCGCAGGATTTCATCGCCAACGCAATCTACGACCAGTTCTTCCGTACCGCCGACCAAGGCCTCGGCGCAGCCCTCGCGCTTCTTCTGGTGGTGCTGGGATCTGTGTTCGTCGGGATCGTCATTTCGATATTCGGTGCCGGAACGCTAGGCATGGGAGGAAAGAAATGACCGCGACCTCCCAACGCATCCTATTCTGGACCACCGTCTGGTTCTGCATCCTGATCCTGTCGGTTCCGACGATCATCGTAGTCGGAGCGTCGTTCACGACCTCTAACATGATCTCCTTTCCGCCCGAAGGTTTCACCTTCAAGTGGTACGAGAAGATCGCCTTGGCACGCGATCTGCAGCAGGCGTTCTTCCGCTCGCTGTACGTCTCCACGGCCTGCCTGATCGTATCCGTTCCTGTGGGAACGCTGGCGGGACTCGCACTGTCGCGGTTCCGGATCCGCTTTTCGAATATGATCCAAGTCTATCTGCTGTTGCCCTTCACCGTTCCGCTCATCGGCTCGGGCATCGGCATGATGCTGATCTTCGGCGAGTGGCGCATTCTGGGTAGCCTCTGGCCGATCGGCGTGGCTCTCGCTGTTATCAACCTGCCCTTCATCATCTGGTCGGTTTCGTCCGCCGCCGGAGCGCTCGACAGCGATCTAGAACTTGCCGCGTCGAGCTGCGGGGCGGGGCGGTTCGAAACCTTCTGGTACGTCACCCTTCCGGGCATAATGCCTGGCGTGATCACCGGCGGTCTATTGATGTTCGTACTGGCGATGAGCGAATTTCTCGTCTCGTTGCTTCTGACCGACGCGCGCACGGTGACGCTGCCGGTCCAGATCTACAACAACATCCGATCGATCATCACGCCGGACCTCGCGGCGGTGTCCTCGGTCTTCGTGGTAATCGCGCTCATTGTGGTCTGGCTTCTCGATCGTCTCGTGGGACTCGAAATCTTCCTCAAATCCAAATGATGGTTGGCCGGCTTTGGTTGCCGCGACCTCGCTCTATCCGACTGAAAGGTTCTGTCATGTCCGACATCAACGTCCAAAAACTCGCCGGCCTCGGTGACACCGAGCGCGCCGCTCTCGTTCGCCGCTCCGAAGCGGATCTGTCGTTCTTCCTCGACAAGGTGCAGCCCATCATCGACGCGGTCAAAACCGAAGGAGATGCGGCGCTCGTGCGTTTCGGGCGTGAACTCGACAAGGCGGCGCCGCTGACTGTCGAAACGCTCAAGGTGTCGGAGGCCGAGTTTGACGAAGCCTTCACCCTGGTCGACGACAAGGTGATAGAAGCGATCCGCTTCGGTATCGAGAATATCCGCACCTTCCACGAAGAACAGGCCCCCGAGCCGATGTGGCTCAAGGAAGTACGGCCGGGCGCATTTGCGGGCGACCGCTACCTGCCGATCAGCTCGGTGGCACTCTACGTTCCGCGCGGCAAGGGCTCGTTCCCCTCGGTGACCATGATGACTTCGGTCCCAGGTGTCGTCGCCAAGGTTCCCAATCTTGCAATCTTCACGCCGCCCGGCCGGGACGGCAAGGTGGATGCCGCGACGCTGGTCGCCGCCCGGATCGCGGGCGTCGAAACACTCTACAAATGCGGTGGCGCCCAAGCCGTAGCGGCTGCCGCCTTCGGCACGCAAACCGTCAGAAAGGCGCAAAAGATCGTCGGCCCCGGCAGTCCTTGGGTGGTTGCCGCCAAGCGCCTACTGGCCGGCATCATCGATCCCGGCCTGCCGGCAGGTCCCTCCGAATGTGTGATCCTCGCCGATGACACGGTTTCGGGCCGACTTGCGGCGATGGACCTGCTGATAGAGGCCGAACACGGTCCCGACAGCTCCGCCTGGCTGGTCACGCCCTCCGAGCGGGTCGTCGAAGAAGCGCTCGCCACTCTTCCCGAACTGTGGGGGAAAATGACCGAACAGCGTGTCGAGTTTTCTCGCACCGTGCTGACGGGGCAGTCCGGAGGCATCGTTCTCGCTAGGGACATGGACGACGCCTGCGCCTTCGTGAACGAATATGCCCCCGAGCATCTCGAGATCCTCTCGACCAAGCCTTTCGATTATCTGGGTGAAATCACTGAAGCTTCCGAAATTCTTCTGGGCACCCATACGCCGGTTTCGATCGCCAACTTCGCGCTCGGTCCCAATGCGGTGCTTCCGACCTCGAAGGGCGCCAACACCTATGGCCCGCTTTCTGTAACCGATTTCATCCGCCGCAGTTCGATCGGTTACGTCACCGAGAAGGGCTATCCGGAGATGGCCAAGGCTGCCAAGACGCTTGCCGAGTACGAAGGCTTTTCCTCGCACGCCAACGCGGTCAGCGATCTGCGCCAAGACTACCTGAAGGATATCTGATGGAAGCGGTCCGCCTCCATGGTGTCGGTGACCTGAGGCACGAGACGGTCACCGCACCCGCCGCGCCTGAACGGGACGAAGTCACGCTGGCGGTCTCCGTCGCCGGGATCTGCGGTTCGGATCTGCATAACTATCGCACCGGCGCCTGGATCAGCCGGGCGCCGTCCGTGGCGGGTCACGAGTTCACCGGTTCGGTCACGGCGCTGGGCGAGGGTGTCTCCCATGTCGCCATCGGTGACCGCGTGATCGTCGACAGCCGGTGGACCTGCGGGACATGCCAGGCCTGTCGCAATGGCGTCAGGCAGGTGTGCACCAATCTCGGCTTTCTCGGCGAAGTCATCGATGGCGGTTTCGCCGAACAGGTGACCCTTCCGGCGCGAAACGTCATAAAGGCGCCGGCGGGTGTCGCCGATCGCTACCTTGCGATGGCCGAACCCCTGGCGGTTGCTCTGCATGCCCTAAACCTCATGGACATGCCTAAAGGCGCGGAGATCGTCGTCGCCGGATGCGGTCCGATCGGCGGTCTGATCACGCTGCTTGCGACCCGCGCTGGCCACCCGGTCAAGATCCTCGATCGCGACAACGCGCGAACCGCTCTGGTGGCCGAAGCCACCAGAGCGGAGGTGACAAGCTTCGAGGCGTTGAGCGACCACTATTACCGCCATGCGATCGACACGACCGGTAGCCCCATGTGATCAAGGGACTTCTGTCGACCATCGGAGGCGCCAGCCGCCTCGGGCTCGTCGGCATCGGCAGTGCGGCTGAGATAATCGATCCGGTGCATCTGGTGGAGCGCGAAATCGCGCTTGTCGGTTGCCACGCGTTCAACGACGAACTGGCCGCGATCGGCGACATGCTGCGCGATCTGGCGCCGCAGCTCGACCCCTTTATCGCAGACATGATTTCGCTCGCCGATGTGCCGGCGACCTATGAGCTTCTGCTGACGGGAAAGACGGGCAGGATCAAGACGCTCATTCAGATCGGAGGACTCGATGGCCGTTGAACTGGGGCCGTCCTCCCGGACGGCTGAAATCCGTGCGGTCGCGCGCCAGGATGTGTCGCGTGCCGCAGGAATGCTCGAGGCGTTCATTGCAGAACTCTTCGGCATCCCAGTTGCGGAGCTGAAAATCAATCTCGACCAGTATTCGCTC
Organism: Nitratireductor aquibiodomus NL21 = JCM 21793; assembly: GCF_000615975.1. Lineage (GTDB taxonomy): Bacteria > Pseudomonadota > Alphaproteobacteria > Rhizobiales > Rhizobiaceae > Nitratireductor > Nitratireductor aquibiodomus. Next base: position 12,250 of record NZ_BAMP01000050.1, read on the forward strand.
AATTCGCTGAACGGTTTTTTCCGGTCGGGCGATGACCGGTTCTTCTTCAAGTTCCACCAGGAGGAAGGCGAGGAAGAGATGACCGGGGAATATTACCGGGCCGACATTCTCTCCTCGGCCGGGCTGCCGGTCGATCAGCCCGTTCACATGTCGACGCTGCCGGGTGAACAGCTGCTGATCTACCGCAGGCGTTCCGATCCGCGTTTTTCCGACGTGTTGTTCGAGCTGGATCAGGCGCCCGACAATGATGACATTGCCCGCGCACGGGCGGCGGAAGCGGAACTCAATGACGGCATCCTGGCAGTCGCGAAAGCGAGTCTGCGACTGATTTCCGGTGAAGAGGCTGCCGCCGAACCGATCCACCGGCTGTTCTACGAGCGCCTGATCGATCTGCCCGGCGAGGCCTATCCGGGCGGGCGCCTTGCGAAATTCTATGTCGGCAAGCGGTTCGATTTTCCGAACGGCATCTCGCTCGACTGGGAAGAGATCGCCGACGCGCCCGTCATGATCAACGGCCTGCGCTACGGGCGCACGCTGCGGCAGGCTTTCGACGAGGCGCATGAGCGCTATCGTCCAGAAAACACCGCGTCCGCCGGCGGGATTGTTGCCCATGGCGACGCGCACAATGCCAATGTCTGGTACGAACGCGGCAGCGAGTGCGACCGGCTGGCGTTCTTCGATCCGGCCTTTGCCGGCGACAAGGTTCCCTCGCTTCTGGCCGAGGTCAAATCGACGTTTCACAATATCTTCGCCCACCCGTTTTGGCTCTACAACCCGGAAATGGCGGCCGAGCGTTACCGCGCCGCGGTCCGGCTCGAAGAGGGCGTGCTCAGTTTCGAGACGGATTGGAAACTGAGCCCGGTACGGATAACCCTGCTCAAAGCGAAGGCCGAGACCTTCTGGAAGCCATGGCTTGCCCATCTGCGAAACGAAGGTCTCCTGCCGAACGACTGGGAAGCTATCGTACGCACCGGATTGTTCCTGTCGCCCACCCTGGTGATGAACCTGAATGCGGGCGAGGGTGGGGACCGTCACAACCCCGTTTCTTCGGCGATCGGTCTGAGCGTAGCCCTGTCCGCCGCTTCGCGGCCGGTCGAGGGAGACGACATGTTCACGCGCTTCTTTGATAGGGTCCGCCCTGAATGAGCCTCGAGCGCCGCTACCAGAACGTCGAGGATTTTGCGCAAGTGGCGCGCCGGCGTCTGCCGAAGATCTTTGCCGACTACATCGACGGCGGGTCCTTCTCCGAGACGACGCTCCGCCGCAACAGGGAAGATTTCGATCTCTTCGCGTTGCGGCAGAGGGTGCTCTCTCCGCTTGCGGCGACCTCCGATCTGTCCGTCACGGTGGCCGGGCGCCTCTCCAAACTGCCGTTCGGCCCGGGGCCGGTAGGCTTTCTGGCTCTCTACCGTAAGAACGGCGACATCGCCGTTGCGCGGGCGGCGGCCGAGGCCGGCATCCCGTTCGTGTTGTCGACCTTCTCGATCAACGGTCTGGGAACGATCCGAGAGGCGACCGGTGTCGCCCCGGATTTCCAGCTCTATCTAGACGAAGACCCGGAGGTGAACGCGGCCCATCTCGATGCCTGCCGCGTGCAGGGCGTCGAGCGTATCTTTCTCACCGTCGATACCGCGATCACCTCGGTTCGTGAGCGCGACGTGCGGAATGGGTTTCGCGGCGTCGACCGGATGACGCCGGGCCTGTTGTGGCAGTTTGCGCAGCGGCCCTTGTGGTCGCTCGATCTTCTGCTCGGCGGGTTCCCCGAGGTCGAGCTCGTCAGGGGACGGCCGGAGTTCGGACGTGGCGCAATGGCTCAAGCGGGCAACCTGTCCCGTCGCCTCGACAAGAACCTGACGTGGGACACGGTCGCGGAGCTGCGCCATGCCTGGTCCGGACAGCTCTTCATCAAGGGCGTGTCCGACCCGGCGGACGCAGCGCGGGCGCGAGAGGCGGGCGTCGACGGGATCGTTCTGTCCAATCACGGCGGTCGGCAACTGGACCATGGACGATCAACGGTCGCGATGATCCCAGAGATGCGCGAGGCGTTGGGGCCGTCAGCGGCGCTCGTCGTCGACAGCGGATTCCGGCGCGGAAGCGATATCGTCAAGGCCCTGGCGCTCGGCGCAGATTTCGTTCTCATGGGTCGGCCGTTCGCTTGGGCCGTCGCAGCGGAAGGCGAGGCTGGCGTCGCGCATCTCATTGTGCTCATTGAACGGGAAATAGAGATTACGCTGAACTTGATGGGACTGTCATCGATGGAAGAACTGCGACAACAAGAGGATTGCATTCTTCGCAAATAATCGAGCTCTGGCCGCAAGCGTTAAGAGCTTTAGCGAAGGTGACGCGCGGACTGCGAATGAAATCCGGTGTCTCCTCCTTTGTGTAAGGTGAAGCGAAGCTTCTTGGCACACTCGGCGTCATGAATTCGGAAGGGAAGAGACGTCAGCCGGGAGTTACACAGTCACAAAAGGTCGATGGCGTGTCGTACTATGATAGATCAAGGTTCTGTGTCACTCTTTCGGAGATCGCTGATTCGAAGAATCGCGAGAACATGGATGTTGTTATCAAGAAGCTTGCGGCACGCTACGGCCTCAAATCCGCAGCGTATTTCGGTATAGCTCTACACGGCCAATTGAGCGACGAGCCATTTCTTTCGGTGACGTACTCGTCAGAGTGGGTGGAGCACTACAAAAGCCAGCGCTTCGTGGAGATTGATCCGGTCATCCAAACTGGCTTCCGGCGCTTGCTCCCTCTCGATTGGGATGGGTTCGCCAAAACTGACCAGAGGGTCAGAACCTTGTTTGGCGAGGCCGCTGAATTTGGTCTTGGAAGGAAAGGCCTCACGATCCCGGTTCACGGCCGGCAGGGAGATCGCGGACTGTTCTCAATCAGCTGCGACCGCTCTGATCGCGACTGGACCCACGATAAGCTCGTATATCTACGCGATTTCCAGGTCTTGGCGACGCACTTTCATGACAAGGTCCTAAGTCTTGTTGGGCACCGGCCGTCAATGGCGCACCTTTCCCCTCGTGAACTCGAATGCTTGCAGTGGATTGCGGAGGGCAAGACGGCCTGGGAATGCGCAGTGATCTTAGGGCTCTCTCAACACACTGTCCGTTGCTATCTGGAGAGCGCCCGCCACAAGCTCAACGCCTCCAGCAACACCCATGCTGTCTCGATCGCTCATCGAGCAGGCTTACTCCTCCCCATCCTGTAAACCCGGCCATCGGGCCGGATTCCCGCCTTCGAGCTTCGCCGATAACTGGTGTTTCCGTCGTCAATGAACGAATGGAGACCACCATCATGATATTTGCAATTGAAAGCGTCGATCAGGACAAGCACCCCGAACTGGTCGACGAAATGTTCCGCATGCGGGCGGAAGTCTTTTCTGGCCGTCTGGGCTGGGACGTTACGGTCGAACACGGCCGCGAGGTTGACCGCTTCGATGCCGAGGACCCGCTGTACCTCGTGTCGCTCGATGAGCAGTCCGGCCAGCTGCGCGGGGCGGTACGGCTGTTGCCTACAACCGGCCCCAACATGCTGAGGGACGTATTTTCTGTGCTCATGCGAGGTGGAGCAGTCGAGAGCCCTTTGATCTGGGAGAGCTCTCGCTTTGCGGTCAACCCGCGCATCTTCGAGACGAAGCACCGGGCCGAAGCAAATCATACAGTGAACCGGACGACTGTGGAGCTCCTGTGCGGGATGGTCGAAACCGCCCAACGGGCGGGCATCGAGCACATCGTGTCCGTCTTCGACGCCAGAATGGCTCGGATTTTCAGATCGATCGATTGCCGCTTTGAGCAGCTCGGTACGCCGGTGCGAATCGGCAAGACCATGACCTATGCCGGCCTGTTCGATATGAGCTTCGACATGCGGTCCCGACTGGGTGCCGCGGGCAATTTCAGCGAGACGGTTCTCGCCGATGCTGCACTGCCGTTACAGCCCGCAACTGGACAAATGGTAAATGCCGAATAATTCCAATGAAAGCAGTCAGGCTGGCGTCTGGCGTTCGTTGACCTGATCCAATATGCTCAGCCCGAGGCGGTACGCGCCGCCTCGGGGCGTGGAAACCCCACTCTAGCGGATTGGAGCCGACCGTATCGGCTCCAAGATCCTTCGGCTTTCGGCCGGGGGCCTGTGACGTATGTCCAGGCGCCCCGGTGCTAAAGGTCGCAGGGACCGCCTAGAGCGGTTTTCCAACCCCCGGCTTGGGGTCGAGATCTTTCTCTGTCGCGGGGGCGCACCGCGGCGCAAGCCGCGGGATGATTTGCAATTGTCGGAACCGTTCGCCTTCAATCTCGAACCATCATCGCCGAAACATTCAATTGCCGCCATTCTTGCCGGATTGAACGATTTCGCGCTCGAACGGGTCGCCCGGGACGTTATTCGCGAACAGAGGAGCCGCCTCGAACACGCGCAGGCCCTGTATGAGAAATTGTTGACTTTCGAAGCGGAGGCGCCGCTCGATAACGAAACCGAGGACCTCCGCCACGATTATCGCCTGGCGCTGTTGATGATGCGCGCCCATCACCAGATAACGTCGGCCGTCATCGACAAGCTGGGCCGCCTTCCTCGTTTGCCGGAGGACGAAACCGGTCACTAGAATGCGGCTGAATCGATCGAGGATGTCTATAAGATACTGAACTCATTATGGAATAATGTCCTTTGGTTCCATAAGCTATGTTATGCGACTCGCAATCACTGTACGCGGCACAATTGTTGAACTGTTGTTAGCGCCTCATAAGTTTAGCGTCGCTGATTATGTGCACGAAGAAATCTTCGCGGTCTAAATTGTTATCCAACTCACTGATGACTTGCTCCCCGCTTATCGGAATGACGAGCGGCTTCGCCGGATTGGCGGCTTGCACGCGCATTGCATCAAGCGCTGCTCTCCCAACACCGCTACGGGCCACAAAAAAGGCAACGCGGATGTCCTGGACATTGTTTACCTTCTGCATGAAGTGGTTGACTTGTTCCGTGTTGGCCCGTTTGGCCTCGTTCTTACATTCAACAAGCACTTGACCGCCGAGATCGTGCCAGAAGGGCCCTTTCGAAACCAGCTCAAACACAAGGTCAAATTCGCCATGAAGCGTAAGAACGTTTCCATTGATCAGTCTAAACGGACCACCAAAGAAGGCCGCCACAAACTGCTCAAACAACTTTCCTCGCTCATGTGCAGAGAGCGTAGGGTCTGTCGCTCGGTTGAACAGCGCGAGCTCTTCCTCTTTGCGAAGTCGGAGATCCTCAATTGGGTCTTCATCGGACTTCGAAACCCAGTACCGGGCTGCTGACCTTATGAACTTCGAACCCAACTGTGCTTCAACTGTATCAGCAACTCGCGACTCGAGGTCGTCGTTGCGCACGGAGCCGGCTGACAGCGCATACGCAGCCTGTGTCACCCATCCAAACTCCAGAAATGCCTCGACGAGATCGTCAACTTTCTGGGCAAGCGCACCGAACAACTGAACAAGTTCTCGCCACGCCGAGTCGTTCTCTCTGAGCAGGATTGCGAGGTCAGCTGGATCGTCCTGCAAGCCATATGCGATCAAGTACATCATTAGGGACTTATGGGCGAACTCGAACTGACCATCTCTTTCGCGACGCAGAAGTCCGGTTGTCGTAATGTCTTCCAGCACCTCTTCCGGACGGAAGTTAACAGTACTCTGATCGCGAATAACAAGAATGATCTCGCTGCGATAAAGAGCGTAGCGATTCTCTCCGTACATCCTGCGTGCGATATGCGAGAGGAAGTGAACCCTTTCGGAGCGGGTCAAGATATTTATCGAGGACCGCTTGCTATCCCAACGCTCCAAGTAGGTCTGAATCGTCATTGAAAAAAGCGATGTAGGATTGTCCGGTAGCGACCCGCTTACCAGGAACACTTGAAACAGCATCTCTAGTAGTAGAGGTGACCGAACGAGGTCGAGTAGTCCCTGCTGCTTGCTGATTAGATCAATGAATTTTTCAGCTAGGTCGGTATTCGGTGATAGTTTCGACACGAACACTCGCGCCTGTTCAAGATCTAGCGCCGCAAGTTCAAACAACTGCCATTCGGCCAGAGCCTGGTGCACGGGAGGCCTTGTCGAGATGACGACTTTCCATTCGCCCGATAACATCTGCCAGAGTACTGGTCCTCAATCGCTTCACGCGGCAGCTCATCAAGGCCATCGAGCCAAAGGGACGCTTTCCCTAGCGACAGGAGCGACACGAGCTCAGATCTCGTGAGCAACACTCGACCATGAGCCAGCGTTTCGTAATTCGGGTCTGCGATGATCCGAGACAACTCGATACCACGGATGTATATCGGGCAGACCTCGTTGACCTTATCTCTCAGGAACCCGCGGGCCGCCTGTGAAACCAGATGCCTGGCGAGGACGGTCTTACCAGCGCCGGCGCCTCCGACAACAACAAACCGTTGAGACGTACTCTGGACATCCAGCGGCGCTCTGTGGACTCCATCAGTCCCTACCAATGATAGAGGAACGTAATGTTCAGGGGCCAAGCCGAGAGCGGCCTCGGCAAGTCGCTCGAGATCAGGTTCTTCCTTGAAGGTATTCATGCACCGGCTATCCCCTCAAAGCCCGTTCTCTACTGCTGCTGCATTTCAAGAACTTCTTCTTGCACCAGAGCAAGGAAGGCTCTCGCCATTCCCGCGAAGGGTTTCTCATCTGTCGTGCGGCGAACAAGCCTGTCTATTGCGCGATCAGCCTGGGCTTTCCAGCGTTCCTTTTCGTTTTGATCATTGGCCGTGAGCCAGTTGTTGATCGTGTCAATGATGTCGTTGCGATCTTCGCGCATTTCCAGGAGGTGGATACGGCGGTCCTCTTCCAGCCAGCGACGGTTTAAGCCGAGGATCTTGCGTGTCGCCTCACCAACCGGGCTTCCATTACGGGCACGAACCGTCGAGGCGCCTTGAAGCAGCACCCAATCCAGATGGTCGCCAGGGTCGGTGTCCACTGGGTTCAGGATCAGCGGCTTTTCGACGGTTAAATCATCTCCCGGGCCAAGCGCCCAGACGCCATCTTCGGTCGGGAACGCATTTAGCTTGCCGGCCCTACTAGTGGGCTGGTTCTGCAGGAATTCGATCAGCTCGTCCTCGGTCTCGAGATCGTCCGGGATGATCACGTGATAAGAACGCGACTGATTGCAGTGCTGACATGAAAGGACCAGGTTCTCCCAGACCATTGCTAGCCACCAATACCCAGGGTGTGCGACGCCGGCGTCCTCAGCTTCAGTCACGCCCTTCTTGGTCGGTAGTGCTCGACGTCGGTATCCTGGCTTCCCGCGATCTTGCTTTCGCAATAGGCGCACTTTCCATGGAACATTTCGCGCAGCGCTTCGCGCACGGCGCGGCTACCATATGCACTGAAGTCGTCGCTCTTGACCGTCTCACCATTGGCCAGCATGTCGCGGATCTTGCGAAATTCCTTGGGACCACTTGCGTCTGGGTCGTTGGGATCCAACGAGGGCGGACAGTCCGTGCGTGTCACCGGAATCATCGTGAACCGCTTTCAAAAAGAGCCGAAAAGGTCTTTCTCAGTTCCGCGCGATCCGGCGAAGGAGCTTTTGTGGGGCTGACATTGCGCTGTCTCACGCGGGCCTGGAGGGCCTCGGCATAGGCCTGCTCATGCAGAGTCGAGCCAGAACCATTCCATCGTCTAGCTCGTCGCGTAGGCGCGCCATTTCAGCCTGCTCGTCTTCATTCAGATCTTCGATTCGGGCAGCAAATCGGTTGTAGCGAACCAGTCGTGCATCGGTCTCCGGATCGGTTGAACCCAGACCAAAGAACTCTGACGTCAGGATCTGTTCTGCTTGCATACCTTTGATCGAGGGTAAATTCTCGACACGTTCCACATTGTCCGCAGGCGAACGCTGCAGGACGAAAACTTCCCCGTCATACATGCCGCGCAGGCAGAGGGGATCGTGAGTTGTGACGATGAATTGCACCTTGGGAAAGGCCCGGCGCAACAACTGCATGATCTGCATCTTCCAGCGCGGGTGCAGGTGAGTTTCGATCTCGTCGATGAACACGACGGCGCAGGCATACTCGAGGTTGTCGTAGTGATAGAGCAACTCGCGGATGATGTCGCAGACCATCGCTATGACGGACTTGTAGCCGACCGACACGTCCTTCATTGCAACCCGTTGATCGCCCTGGCGGATATAGATCTGACCCGGCGTGTCCGGATCCTTGTCGCGCTCAAAGTCATCTTCGACGTCCAGCATTAAGACTTCCCGCAAGGCGCGCGCTGCCGCAAAGAAAGCCTCGTCGTCCAGATCAGACAACCAGAAGATCGGATTTGCGATCATGTCCATCGGGTCGAACAGCGAACGCACGCGGTTCGCAGGCGCGCGCAGGCGTCGTGTCTTGCGGGAAGTGAAGAAGCGCCGGGGGCCGTATCCGAGAACCACCTTAGAACAATGGTCGCTGCCCCAGAACCGCTCGTCCCCCGCCTCTGCCGTCAGTTCAATCTCATGTTCGCTGTCAAGAAACGAGAGCTTCACTGCCATCGCATCGGCCGTTTGATCCCAGTGATAAGGGTCTGGCCGATGAATCAAGTTCCGGGGTGAAAGGTCTTCGTGCTTGATTGTGCGATCGAGCTCCGCCGCTTCAGTCGCGCCAATCACGGCAAGCGTCATCGCCTCCAGCACTGACGACTTGCCCGTCGCGTTCTCACCCAAGAGAAGCATGCAGGGGGAGTTTTCCTCGTCCGCTACGCTATTAGGGAGGTTGAACTCTATATGGCGCAGCGCCTTGAAATTGGAGATTTCGACACGCGTAATGGGATGCTCCGCACTGGGGAGCTCACGGATGTTGGGTATCCGACGACGGATTCCGGCAGAAGCCAGATAGCTTTCGGGGGCGGGGCTTGCACCCGAGAGCTGATCCGAGGGCGAGATGTCGCTGAGCAGCTCATCGGCAAGCGCCTGTCGTTCCGAAGCAGGCATCGAGTTGATTTGCTCGGCAAGCTCTTCGACACTCGTTTCCGCGGACGAGCGCTCAACAAGCAGCAGCCGAATGACCTGCGTTACGGCACCCGAGTGGGCGAACGGGTTTTCCGAGATCCCGGTCGAAAGGACGCCCTGACCGGCGATGATATCCCCCGAGATCAGCTGATGCGCGAACGCGCGCAGGGCCCTGTGCCGCTCTTCAATAAGGTCACTCCGGTTGAGATCGAGAAGTTTGACGGTTGCCTTGCCCTCTGGGCTCTCGGAAGACACTCGTCCGTCAACGTGGAAACGAAGGTGCGACGCCGGATCATCGAAAGTCGGGTCGAGGATTAGCGCCCCTTCAACCTCGCGCAGCTCTCTAGGGTCGAGACTCATTCAGACCCAGAACGCGACGAGGGTTGCGAGCGCGACGGCGGAGAGGAAGTTTCGGGCGAGCTTGTCGTATCGGGTGGCGACGCGCCGGAAGTCCTTCAGCCTGCAGAAAGCTGCCTCGATGCGCCAGCGCCCCTTGTAGCGGACCTCGTCGTAGTCGATCGGCACCTTCCGGTTCGAGCGTCCTGGAATGACGACATCGGCACCTTCGGCGTGCAGGCGTCTGCGCAGCGCGTTGGCGTCGTAGCCCTTGTCGGCGATCAGGCAGCGCACCCGACCGGCCGCGTCCATCAGCGGTCCGGCCATGGTGACGTCGGCGACATTGCCTGCCGTCAGCAACAGAATGGCCGGTCGCCCGAGTAGGTCCGTCACGGCATGGATCTTGGTGGTCTGGCCGCCGCGCGACGGGCCGATGGCCTGCGCCTTCGCCCCCCTTTTCCGCCATGGGCTGAGCGATGCGCCTTCACGTAGCTGGAGTCGATCGACGCCGACAGCGCAAGCACGCCCTTGGCAACGAGAGCGTCCAGAATCCGGCTCCAGACCTGCCGGCGGGACCAGCGGTTGAAGCGGTTGTAAATCGTCGTGGACGGGCCGTATTCGGCCGGGCAGTCCTGCCAGCGACAGCCTGTCTTCAGCACGTGCAGGATGCCGCTGATCACTCGGCGATCATCGACTGCGCGCGCCGGGCTGGTTCTTCGGAAGGTGCGGCTCGATCGCCGCCCACGCCTCGTCGTCCAGCCAGAAAAACCTGCTCATCATCGCCTCCGTCGCAAAACAACGGCAGGGAATCTGATTTGCTACGGGCCTTCAATACCCTGATTGGGTTTCGACCCTAGCGGCTCGCCAATCGGGCGTGAGGTATTTCTCGTAATGAAATTGTTCCCTTTCAGCCGCGCGCACACTGAGCAGACCCAAATGATATTCTCCCAGTCATAGGTCAGCCATGCATAGGCGGTCAGTTCAGTGCGACCGCTTTCGTCTTGCGCAAGCATTTTGGGTCGATGGCGACTGACCAGACCCTGGCGAGCTTTGTCGTCGAGGGGTGTATTCCTTTCGCAGTAGGCGCAGCAGCCGTGGAATTCCTTCGCCACCTGACGCCGAAAATTCGGCTCCTCGTCTAACCAGTCCGAGGACGGCGGGCGCCGGGTCCCGCCTTTTGACTGTGATTGTTCGATCCACCTATCGATCTCCTGCCGCGCCTCGTCGGTTCGCTTGTCGAACAGAAGTTCCGGCGGAGTCAGGGATTTCCTATCGATGAACCGCATCGCCCTACCTCAAGATTCCTAGCGCTTTGCGCAGTTGTTCGATGTGGTGGGGAACCTCGACAGCGCCGGTCTCCGTGCCCTTGCCCATGTTCCAGTAGTTGTTATGCGAAAAACCTGAACGCCGGTGCCCCGGCGCGATCTGTCCTTGACCCTCCAGTCGGGGAAGCACCGCGATGTCGCGGATGCCCTGGATCAGCCCACCCTCCCCTTTTGAGCCGAAGCTTCGCCGACCGGCCCAGAGATCAGGTCGCCCGTTACGATGTACTTTTCCGGAGAGAACAGGTTGGTCCATCGCGTATACCCGAATGCCGCCGCGTGGTGCGGCGTGCGCGGGTCGGATGGCTTCCGATCAGCTTTGCCAGAATAAGTGAAATGTTGCAGCTTGGTCGTTCCGTCATATTCCATCACTGGCGGGCAGGTCGGCAGGTTGCGCCGAGCCTGGCGCGCGCGCAAATCTTCAAGGCTCTCGGCCATCAGAAACTCCGCATGTGTCAGCGGAGACCCGAGAGTAACGAAATCAGTGATCTTCCACGGCGCGCCGTGATCGCGCGCCTCGGCCAAGGTGGCGGCCTGTTGGACCTGAAATGCATCAATGTCCAATTTACCTGAAGCCTGCGCATCGCGGATCATCTGCTCGAGCTTGTCGCGCTCGGGCTGGTTTTTCGAGGTGCCGAACTTGCCATTGTAGTGATCGAAGACCATGCCAAGGATGTCATAGGCCACGATCGTCCCGAGCGAATGGGCGACCACGACGATGCGCTCGTATTCCTCGTTGCCGTTGGAATCCTTTGAATCGATCAGCCTGATCAGCAGATCGACCCCTGCCTGCCGGATCGCATGTCGTTTGGCGACGTTGGGCGGCCAAGCTTTGACATAGCGCGCCACGTCGCCGAAGCGCTTAATCAAAACGTTCGAGACAAACGCCGCCAGCCCAAGCCCGATCAGAGACAAGATAAAGCTCACCCATGGTTCCGGGGCATCTTCCTTTGGCCACATGCCATAAAGGGTGACCGCGATGACGACCAAAGCGATCAGCCACAAAACCAACCAGGCATGAAAAACGCGGGCGGGAACGCGGGTAAATGGATTGCGTAACAGCAGGTCCTGGATCCAGCTTTTGACGTGCTCCCAGGTGTTGCCCTGCATCAGGTGGGCCCAATAGTATTCGTAGAAATCGGTGTAGTTGCCTGATGCGTCTCGTTCAGTTGTCACGCGCCGAAGTTCAGTGGAGTTGTTGCGGCTATCAGGCTTTGCCCAAGATGCATTTCCGTCCCGCGTGCCCCCGGTGTTGGGATCGGGTTTGCCCTGATCAACCAGACTGTCATCCGTGGTCCAGACCGAATGAACAAAGGAGTTCAAGGTCGACATCGGGACCTGCTCGCCCATTCCATGCATGATCACAATGGCTTGCTTCATCTGATCGCAACACTCCGGTCAAACCAATGAATACAGCATAATGAAGGCCTGGATTTACACAAGTTCTGCAGCTTAACTATCGACCCAGGAATTCGGTATAATAACTCGATGTAAATAATTATCGGAACTCTATGGGCGGTAGTTTCAGCAGCTACTTGTCAGCTCACATATCGATCCCGGTGTCGACATCGGGACAAAGCCGACCTCACCGGCACCGGATTGCAGCGCGAGGATAACTTGATCCGTTGGCATCGACACGACGCTGGCACCAGCCGACTCGAGGCCTTCGCGGATCACATCGAATGCACGACCTGAAGAAAAGGGCACCATGATCTTGGCGCCCTGCAAAACCGACAGGTCGGCGTCCGCCTTTGCGGCGACAGAAGCGGCATAGACCGCGCGCCCTTGGTCGGGATCATAGAAAACCAGCAATCGCGGCGAATGCGCCTGCACGTCAAGCCAGTCCACGGAGGAGAGGAGCGCGCGATACATGGCATCGGCGTTTTCAGCCCGCTCGACGACACGCAGGCCGATATACCCGCCTTCAATCACGACGGAAACAGATCCAACGGCGTTGCTCGACAGTCCGACATCGTCCATCACTTTCACGCCGACACCGAATGTCCCAGGCGAAATGAACCTGCACTCCGCCACAGCGCCGTTCGCAGCACACCTCGCTATAGGGCTCTCTTCGAGTTTCGTTCCCCCAACCGACCAAACGAATGAGAGCTCTCCACCTTCGGGATCGCTTGATGCCTCAGCGCTGAACTGAACGACTTCATCTGGAGCGACGGTTAGTTCGGAAGGCTCCAGAGCCGCCACGGGAGGCGCATCACGTGCCACGATCCACCCACCAAAGACGCCGAGCAGACCCGAAATGGCAGCGATTGCCACACCGATCAGTATTTTCCCACCTACAGAATCTGCAAACGCAGTCTTTGCGCCTTCGTTCATCGTCAGTACTCTTCCTGTCAAAGTGGAAGTTACCACGTGATCTTCGGTGCGGCCATGTCTGTTGCACTGGGTGCGGCGACCGATAAGCTGATTGGCGCACCACGCGTGCTGCGGCGTAGCCGACTAGATCAACCCCAGCCGGATTGCGATCGATGCTGCTTGTCGGCTGTTCGCCGCGCCAAGTTTTCGTGTTGCCTCGTCGAGATAGGAGCGAACGGATCGATAGCCAATTCCGACGGTTTCCGCGATGTCTGGCATCGACATTCCATCGGCGAACCATCTGAGGCACTCTGCTTCGCGCGGCGACAAATGGATCTCGCAGGCCAGCGTCGCATCACGGGTGGCGCCACCGAGGCGGGAATGGACAAATGCAACCGCCATCGCCGCCGTGACCGGGTCCGGATCCTCGTCTATGCACACCTGCGGCTTATTCGAGGATAGCGTGAACACCATCCGGTCCTTGAAGCCGAGCGGCGCCGAAATTGACAGTCCGGACCTGATGCCGAACCGGCTTGCGTCCTTGTAGAACTGAGTGACATCCCGCCGGCCAGCCCTCTTGGACTCGTCAGCGGACCAAGTGAAGATGGGCGGGCCGTGTTTGGCCTTGGTCACGACCGGATCGACGAGAAGATAGTTCCTCTGAACGTAGCGATCGCACCAGGGCTGCGGATAGTTCGACACCGCGAAACTCTCTTGTCCGCGCAAGTGCAAATACGCAAAAAAGTCGAAGCCCGCACCCTCGCAAAAATCCCGTAGGGCACGCCGAGCCGCCCGTTCCTCGAGAGGAAGCGACAAAGTGTCGATCAAGTGTAGAAGCAACTCATTCAATATTATTAAAGTCCGACATACTAGAAAACTGCAGATGCACGGGCCACTACACTCTGAGGCGCGACTCACAGTTCTCAACATTATTGATAAGCCTTTGGGAAAATTATGTCTTGATCGACCAAAATATTGAAGCGATAGCCGGGCCGAATCTCCAGGGTCGGCTGCACATTGAGGTTTTTCGACACGGTCTGCTCCGAAATCTGGCTGAAGGTTTCGGCGAAAGACCGGCGCGCCGCGTCGCTGGCGCTGTCCACCGTCGTCGATGTGCTGTTATCGTCAGGCAGCAGCATCTCGGTGCCGGCGCCGATCAGCGCCACGAGGATCGCTGATCCGAACGTGCGCAGATAATGGTTATCGACCTGATCGTGGAAACCGCCGTATCCCGCGCCGTCCGTTCCAGCCATGCCGCCTATCTGCAGGGTCGAGCCGTTCGGGAAGATGATATCGGTCCAAACGACAAGCACCCGGTTCTGACCAAACGTCACCTCGGAATCGTAGCGCCCGAACAGCTTCGCGCCCTGCGGAATCAACAGCCGCCTTCCCGTCGCGCTGTCATAGACGTTCTGCGAGACCTGCGCGGTGATGCGGCCGGGAAGATCGGAATTGATGCCAGTGATCAGCGTGGCCGGGATGACCGAGCCGCGCTTCAGCTCGAAGGGCGACATTTGCGGGACGACGGAGTTCGGCAGATAGCCGAGGTCCGCGATGTCTTGGTTGAAGAACTGCTGTTTGGATGCCTGCCCGTTCGGGTCGGCAGCCTGGCCGATGCCGGATTGAAGAGCGGCGCCATAGAGATCGAGCGCACTCGCCGGCCGGTTCGCGTTCGTCAGCCCTGTTTGCTGAGACGTCGGCGTGGCCGCAGCACTCGTGTTTTCGAGGTCCTTCAGGTTGACCGCGATCGGAGAGTCGAAGGCAGCACCTTCCGCCTGGATGCTCGCCATTTGCTGCCGCTGGTATTCTCTGAGGACCTGTTCGTCCTGTTCGCGCTGCAGCCGCGCCCGCCACACCGCTTCCGGCTCAAGCGTCGGCTCGGGGGCAGTGACGACGGTGGGCGTCGGCTCTGGTTCCCGTTGAAACGGATTCCTCGGTCGCTCTGGCTCCTCGATCGGTGTCGGCTGGACCACGACGGGCTGTGGCTCGCCGATGATCCCGTCCGGCACACCTTGCTTAAGGCGCTCGGCGTCGTTGGACGCGGGCCGCGCTGACGACGGCTCGATCTGCGGGTTTCCGCCGAAATGCAGCCCTCTCGACGACAGGCCGTAAAAGATCACCGCCAGAAATATGACGACCAGCAGGATGGCGACGATCACCGGAACGCGATTGAGGCGCCTGATGCGCGGTCCGTCCTGCGGACCGGCGCCGCCCAGTTTCAGGGACTCGGTCACGATGCGTCCTCCGATCCGCGCTGCATGACCGACAACGGGCTGGCCGGCGTCGCACCGGCGGCGTTCAGCGTGTACATGCGGGTCAGCTCGACCTGCAGGGTCGAGAGTCGCACGAGCACGCCGCCCTCGAAGGGATCGATAGAATAGGCCAGCGGCGCGACGACGGCCTCTTCGGTCGCCTGATCGGTGACGACGGCATAGCCCCATTCGCGGAGCGCCGCCTCTAGGGCCGAGCCAAACAGGGTCTCACTTCCGCGGAGCTCGATCGTGGTCGTGCCCGGTCCGACCTGCTCCGCCAGCCGCCCCACCATGTCGCCGGCAATGGCATTCGCCGATTCCGGTGTGAGTTCGGCCGTGACTTCGCTGCGAATGAGGCCGGGTCCACTCATCGTCTGGCACGCAGCCAGCATCGCCAGGACCAGCAAGCCGGCCGAGAGACGGAGAAGGGAATTGATCGCGCGCATCGCCCTACCCTCCCCGCCGGATCGTGATCTTCTGCTGCTGGCGGCCAACGCCGGACACCAGGATGGCCCGATCGATGTTGTAGTCGACGACCATCATCGTGCCGTTCATGCGGTAGTTGACGATCCGGTTTTCGCCGCCGGAGACGACGAACAGGACCGGCGCCTCCTGCCCTGACAACGATGACGGAAACTGGATGTAGGTCTTCATCCCGTCGCTGTAGATCCGGGTCGGCCGCCAGCGCGCCGCGCCGCTGATACGGAATGCGAAGTCCAGCTGATCGGCCGGCACGCCGGCCCCTGGCACAACGCTCGCCTCGATGCGCGCATTGATCTCGGCGAACCGTGCGTTGATGTCTTCGGGATAGTCGAAGCCGACGCGCGCCATGTACTGGCTGTGATGCGATTTGAGCTGAATATGATAGGTCCGCCGCGAGGTCGTCACGACCATCGACGTGACGAGACCAGCTTCGGACGGTTTAACGATCAGGTGGATCGCCTGTCCGCTCGGCGCACCGGAGGTTGCCGGTTCGACTTTCCAGCGCACGGTGTCGCCAAGAAGGACGTCTCGCACCACCTCCCCGGCCTGAAGCTCGATGTCGCAGACCTGCAGCGGCGAGCAGACGACCGACGGCTGAACCTCCCCGTAGAGGAAAATCACCTTGCCGTCAGCACCGCGCGTTACGACGCCCTGCCGGTGCTGCCACTGGCCGGAAAGCTGCGTGCCGCGCGCTTCATTGCTGGTGAGCTGTTGTCCCTGAGCGGGCAGCGTCGCAGCCGCGATCATCACGCCGGCGCAAAGCGCGATGCCGCGGAAGTTTGCTTTTTTCATTCACCTATCCTCCGGGGCACCTAGAGTTGCGCCGTCCAGTCAAAATCCTTCAAATAAAGTCCGATGGGGTTGAGGCGGATCACCGCCTCGTCCTGTGGCGGGGTCAGGGTCACCGTGGCGACACCACGGAACCGCCTTGTGGCGAGTTCCTTGCCCTGCCGGTCTCGCTCGTACTCGGTCCAGTCGATCTGATAGCTCTGGTTGGAAAGAGGCACGATATTGGTCACCTCGACCGCGACGGTTAGGGACCGCGCCCGATCGAAGGGCGAGTTGCTCCGAAACCACGCATTGACCTTTTCGGTCGCCGGGTCGGGCGACCTGAGATGCGCATAGGCGCGGTCGATATATTGCTTCTGCACGACCGTGTCGGGCGTCACTGAGCGGAAGTTCGAGATGAAGCTTCCAAGCGTCGCGCGCACCACGCGGGGATCCGCATATTCGATCTGCTGCGGGAACCCTGTGGTCGCCGCCGTCCCCAGCTTGTCGACCTCGACGATATAGGGGACCAGCTTGACCTGTGTGCTCTGATAGAGCGCATAGGAGAAGCCGATCACCGCCATGAGCATGCCGGTGATGCCGACGATCCGCCAAGCTGCGGCTGCCTTCACATATGACCCGTAGCGTTCGTTCCATTCCTGGCGTGCCGCGAGATAGGGATTTTCCGGAGTAATGGTTCTGGCCATGGTTTCTGTCACGCTTTCTCGTCACGGTTCGGTCGGGAGGCGGAACGGCCTTGGGACTGGTCAAGCTTGGCGTTTGCGAGGCCCAATGTGGATGCGCCCCAGGTGCCCGGAACACCGATCGCCTTGTCCCGGGCGGCCGAG
>NZ_BAMP01000049.1 GCF_000615975.1 Nitratireductor aquibiodomus NL21 = JCM 21793
TCGACAGGTCGGGTTGCAGCGCGTGCAGCGGTGTTCGTGGGGGCGGGCAGCGGCTGCTGCATCGCCCCTCCAACGGAAGCCGACGGCCGCGGGCCACCGCCCTGCCTGCTGATCGAGCCGGTATAGGTAGTGTCGAGACCCGTGCCGACATCGCCCGGATAGGGCTGGCTTGCGGGTGCCATGGCAACGCTGCGGTTCGTCGACCGTGCGTCGGCAAAGTCGCTGGACTTGAAGCGCGATAGATCGGAACTGCATCCTGCCGCCACGCCGCCGATCAAGATGACTGCGGCTCCGCGCAGAAGCGCGCGATCGAAATTCCGTGCAATACAACGCATTTGACTACCCGCGTACCCAATACCTGAACACGGGCAATTAAATCGCGTTAATGTTACTCAGCGGTTAAGCCGCGCGTGGAAATTGCGGAGAGGCGCAATGAGCCGTGCGATCAGATCGCTTCCGCGGCTCCCTTGACCAGCGCTTGAAGGCGTACGTTTGCAAGGTCTGTGCGCTCGAAACGACTGCCAACCTTCTCCAGCTTCGCAACCGTCTGAATATCGTCTCCGGGGCCGATTGGCGCGATCATGATACCGCCAGTCGAGAGCTGGTCGACAAAACGCCGCGGCAATTCATCGAACGCGGCCCAGGAAACGATTCGGTCGAAGGGGCCATCGGCGGCGGCCCCATCCAGGCCGTCGGCATGGCGGGCAACCACATTGGTGATGCCCAGCTGCTCCCAGCGCAACTGCGCCTCCACCCCCAGCGTCCGGTAGCGGTCAAGTGTGAGCACCCTCCCCGCCAGTCGCCCCATCACGGCGGCGGTAAACCCGGAGCCCGTTCCGATTTCGAGGACCCGAAGCCCGGATGAAAGCGCCAGTGCATCGATCACCTGCGCCTGCAGGTCGCAGCCCTCCATGGCCTCGCCGCAGGCAATCGGCACCATGCGGTCCGACCAGGCGAGCGCGTGCCATTCCGAAGGCAGGAAGCTGCCGCGCGGCGTCGCCTCCATCGCAGCGAAAAGCTCCTTGCCGCCGACCCCGCTCGCGCGCATGCGCAGCATGAAGGCGGCAAAGCTCTCGCGCTCCTGCCCCGGCTCGTTCATGCCAGTGCCTTGGCCAGTTGGTCGCGCACCTCGTGCGCCGTCAGGTCGAGATGCAACGGCGTGACCGAAACATAACCGTCGCGCACCGCCGCCTGATCGCTGCCCTGGCGGATGTCGGCCTGCTTGCGCCCGAAACGCAGCCAGTAATAGGGATAGTTTCGCCCGTCGCGGCGTTCTTCCACGTTGAGCCCGTGCACCATCTTGCCCTGTGCCGTTACCAGCGTGCCCTTGGCCTCTTCCGGCGCGCAATTGGGGAAGTTGATGTTGACCAGCACCCCCTCGGGCATGGGCCGCTCGATCAGCTTCTTCAGGATCGGCGGCGCAAGCGCCTCTGCCGTCGCAAAGGGAATGTAGCGGCTCTCATCGGTGAAATCGTAGGCCTGGCTCAGAGCAAAAGACGGAATGCCAAGAAGCGTCCCCTCCATCGCGCCGGCCACCGTGCCGGAATAGGTCACGTCGTCGGCAATGTTGGTGCCATTGTTGACGCCGGAGAGGATCAGGTCCGGCGGCGTGTCCATCACATGCCGCACCCCCATGATCACGCAGTCCGTGGGCGTGCCGCGCAGGGCAAAATGCCGGTCGTCGATCTTGCGCATCCTGAGCGGCTCGGACAATGACAGCGAATGGGCAAAGCCCGACTGGTCGGTCTCGGGTGCCACCACCCACACATCGTCGCTCAGCGTGCGGGCGATCCGCTCCAGCGTCGCCAGTCCTTCAGCGTGAATGCCATCGTCATTGGTCAACAGAATGCGCAAAGTCTCAGTCCTCTAATGCTTCGATTTTCTCCAGGCCGCCCATATAGGGTTTCAGCGCTGACGGTATCGTGACACTGCCATCCTCGTTCTGGTAATTCTCCAGAACCGCGATCAGAGCCCGCCCGACCGCCGTTCCCGAGCCGTTGAGCGTGTGCACGAAGCGCGTCTGCTTCTCACCCTCCACGCGGTAACGCGCATTCATGCGCCGGCCCTGAAAATCGCCGCAGACCGAGCAGGACGAAATCTCACGATAGGCGTTCTGCCCCGGCAGCCACACTTCCAGATCGTAGGTCTTGCGTGCGCCAAAGCCCATGTCGCCGGTGCACAGCACCATGGTGCGGAAGGGAAGATCGAGCTTCTTGAGCACGGTTTCGGCGCATTGCGTCATGCGTTCATGCTCGTCAATCGCGCTTTCGGCATCGGTGATCGAAACGAGCTCCACCTTGTAGAACTGGTGCTGGCGCAGCATGCCGCGCGTATCGCGTCCCGCAGAACCCGCTTCCGAACGGAAGCACGGCGTCAGCGCGGTAAAGCGCAGCGGCAGCTTTTCGCCATCGAGAATTTCCTCGCGCACCAGATTGGTGAGCGAGACTTCCGCCGTCGGGATCAGCCAGTGATCGTCACCGGCGCGGAAAAGATCTTCGGTAAACTTCGGCAACTGCCCGGTGCCGAACATCGCATCGTCGCGCACCAGAAGCGGCGGCTGGACTTCCGTATAACCATGCTCCTGCGTGTGCAGATCGAGCATGAACTGCCCAAGCGCACGTTCCAGACGGGCAAGCTGCCCCGAAAGCACCGTAAAGCGCGAGCCCGAGAGTTTCGCCGCGCGCTCGAAATCCATCTGGCCGAGCGCTTCGCCGATCTCGAAATGCTCCCTGGCCCAGTTGGCGCGCGTCGGCTCGCCATGTTTGCGCACTTCCACATTGTCGTTCTCGTCAGCGCCAACCGGCACATCGTCGAGCGGAACATTGGGAATGCGCGCCAGCGCGTCGTTCAGCGCCGCATCATGGCGTCGCTCCTCGGCTTCACCATTCTGCACAAAGCTCTTCAGCTCCGACACCTCGGCCTTCAGCTTCTCGGCAAGCTCCTTGTCGCCGGAAGCCATCGCCTTGCCGATTTCCTTGGAAGCGGCATTGCGGCGCTCCTGCGCTTCCTGAAGTTTTGTCAGGTGCTGGCGGCGCGCTTCGTCGAGCGCAAGAAGTTTTGCGCTTTCAGGGTCCGCGCCGCGCTTCTTCAGCGCTTCGTCCAGCGCCTGCGGGTTCTCGCGAATCCATTTGATGTCGAGCATGTCAGATTTCCAATCGCGGAGAGATTGCGGTGAACCGCCTCGAACGCGACAGGAAAGCCTGCAAATCTAGGCGGTCGGCTGGTCCGCTTCGTCGGTGTCGTCCTGCGCGGTCTTTTCCTTCTCGCGCTGGCGCTCGACCATACGGGCGGCCCAGATGGCAATTTCGTAGAGAAGGATGGTCGGAAGCGCAAGACCGATCTGGCTCACCGGATCGGGCGGCGTCAGGATCGCCGCCGCCACAAAGGCCGCCACGATCGCATATTTGCGCTTGTCGGCGAGCCCCGTCGAGGTGAGAAGCCCCACCCGCGCCATCAGCGTCGTCACCACCGGAAGCTGAAACACCAGCCCGAAGGACAGGATCAGCGTCATGATCAGCCCGAGATACTCGGAAACCTTGGGCAGGAGCGAGATTTGCACAGTGTTGTCCGGCCCCACCTGCTGCATGGACAGGAAGAACCACATGACCATCGGCGTGAAGAAGAAATAGACGAGCGCTGCGCCAATCATGAACAGGATCGGCGAAGCGATCAGGAACGGCATGAACGCGCGGCGTTCGTTGCGGTAGAGGCCAGGCGCCACGAATTTATAGACCTGCATGGCGATCACCGGAAAGGCGAGCACCAGTCCGCCGAACATGGCAAGCTTGATCTGGGTGAAGAAAAATTCCTGCGGCGCGGTGTAGATCAGGTCCACCTTGTCCGCGTCTAGCCCCGCCCACTGGGTCGCCCACTGAAACGGGATGACCAGCAGATTAAAAATCTGCTTGGCAAAGAAGAAGCAGACGAGAAACGCCACAAAAAACCCGGCAAGCGCCACATCAGGCGCGAGCGGAGCTCGATCAGGTGGTCGATCAGCGGTGCGGAAGACTGATCGATGTCGTCGTCACGTTCGGCGTTCACGGCTTGGCTCCGCTGGTCTTCTTCGCCGGAGCACGCTTCGCCGCACCCGCCGCTTTCGTCTTGCTGGCCGCTTTTGGCTTGGCCGTCGTCGCGGGCTTCGTTGCCGCTGCTTTGGTCGCCCTCGGCTTTGCTGCCGTTTTCGTCGCCGTGCGGGGCTTGGCCGTGGTCTTGGGCTTCGCCTCATCCGGCATCCGGGTTGCGCCCGCCTTGGCCGGCTCCGCCGCATGCGGCTCCTTTGACGCCGGCGGACCGGATTTCGCCGACTGCGGCTTCATCGCCGCATCGAGACCGGACCGGATCTCCTGCCCGACCTTCTCGATCGGGTTCAGATGTTTCTTGATCTCGTTGCGGGGATCGAGCTTGCGTGCGTCATCCACGAGGGATTTGACGTCATCAAGCTCGGCCTCCTGCAGCGCTTCATCGAACTGCTTGCGGAAATCACCGGCCATGGTGCGCAGTTTGGAAGTCGTACGCCCAAAAGTGCGCAACATGCGCGGCAGGTCCTTCGGCCCGACCACGACGATCAGGACGATGGCGATCACCATGATTTCGGGCCAGCCAAGATCAAACATAGGTCACCGGAACGGATAGCGGGAAGTGGAATCGCCGCGCGAAACGCAGCGAATCAACCGGACTTCTTCTTGCTCGGCTTGCTCGCGTCCTTCACCGGCTCATCGGCCTGATGTTCGACCGTCTTGGTCGTGTCCTCATCATCGTCGGACATGCCCTTCTTGAAGCTCTTGATGCCCTTGGCCATGTCGCCCATCAGCTCGGGGATCTTGCCGCGTCCGAAGAGAAGCAGCACCACGACGAGCACGATAAGCCAGTGCCAGATTGAAAAGGAACCCATGATCAGTCTCTTTCACCAATTGCCATTGATTTGATTTATGCGCTTTCGCGCGATGTTTCAAACGATTGTCTCGCGAATACGAGAACATCGGTCGGAACCACGTTCAGCCAAATGTCCCGCACGCCCGGCTGCAACTGTCCGCAGCGCACGCGCGCCCGCACATGCCGGTCAGCCCCCGGTATCGCAAGTTCGAGAAACTCCACCACACCGAGGAAGCGTCGGGAAACGACGCGCGCCGGCACGGAACCGCGCTCCTGATCCACCTGAAAACCGGAAAGGCGCACCGCCACCGTCGCGTCGGCCCCTTCCTCCAACCCGCCCGCCGGAAACCGCCCCAGAGGCGTTTCCACGCTGCCGGCGTGCACCCGCCCGTCAAACTCGTTGATTTCCGAAAAGAAACCGGCAACGAAGAGATCCGCTGGCCGGTGGTAGAGCTCTTCGGCGGTTCCCACCTGCACAAGCTCTCCCCCTTTGAGCAGGGCGATCCGGTCGCCCATGCGCATTGCTTCTTCCGCGTCATGCGTCACCACCACTGCGGTGGCCCGGCTTTGCCGCAGAATGGCCAGTGTTTCGGCGCGCACACTGTCCTTCAGGCGCGAGTCGAGGCCGGAGAATGGTTCATCCATCAGGAGTACGGCCGGGCGCGGCGCCAGCGCCCGCGCCAGCGCAACACGCTGCTGCTCACCGCCGGACAAGACATGCGGATAAGCATCGGCATATCCCTCCAGCCCAACCCGCTCCAGCGCGATCATTGCCTCTTTCTGGGCTTCCTCGCCCGAAAGCGCGGTCAGTCCAAAACGCACATTGTCGAGAATGGTCAGATGCGGAAACAGCGCAAAGTCCTGAAACACCAGACCGATGGACCGCTTCTCCGGCGGCAGAAAAACATCAGGCCCGGCAATTTCCCGCTCATTCAAAAACACCTGGCCCGAGCGCTGCGCCTCGATGCCGGCGGCAATCCTGAGCAGAGTCGTCTTGCCGGAACCCGAAGGCCCGAGAAGACAAAGCACCTCACCGGGCTCTGCGCAGAGAGACACGTCCCTGAGCGTCTGCGCTCCCGAAGCATAGGAATGGCTGATATTCTGGAAAGAAAGACGCGCCGCGAAGCTCACGCCGGCCGTTCCACGCGCCGAACTTTGCTTCTTAATGTCCATGCACCGGTATCCCTGGATGGATCGCAGGCGGCCCCTGTCCCGCAGGACTTCCGTCAATCATCCTCAGCGAGCGGTGTCAACAGACCAAGTTCTTCCAGGTCGATATCCGTCAACGGATCTTCATCTTCTGTGAGTTCATCCGGATCGGTCATTGGCTGCGGCACCGAGAAGTTGGCCGGCATTCTGGCGGAAAGCAGCCCGGCCCCCTTCAATTCGTCGATGCCCGGCAGATCGCGCAGCTCCGTCAGCCCAAAGTGATCCAGAAATTCCGTGCTGGTTCCATAGGTTACCGGGCGCCCCGGTGTGCGGCGGCGGCCGCGCATCTTGACCCAGCCCGTCTCAAGCAGAATGTCGAGTGTGCCCTTGGACGTTTCGACACCGCGAATTTCCTCAATCTCGGCGCGTGTTACGGGCTGGTGATAGGCAATCACCGCCAGCATCTCGAGCGCGGCACGCGACAATTTGCGCTGCTGGACGGCGTTCCGGTTCATGAGGAATGACAGATCGCTCGCCGTCCGAAAGGCCCAGCTGTTTTCGACGCGAACGAGGTTCACCCCGCGCTTTTCATAATCGCGCTGTAATTCCGTCAGGGCTTCGGCGACGTCCGTTCCATCCGGTAGACGCTCAGCCAGTATCCTCTCGGGCACCGGCTCCGCGCTGGCGAAAACAATCGCCTCCACCATGCGTTTGGCCTCAAGCAGATGCGGCGAGCGCACCTCGCGTGCCTCGGTCTCCTGCTCGCCCTCACTGGCGGCAAACGGAACCACATTGCTGTTTTCAGTCATCGGCATTCTCAAACAGGCTGGCCGGAGCCTTCTTGCCCGTGCGCATATAGAGGGGCGCGAAAGGCTCCTGCTGCCGAATTTCAAGGGCCCCTTCCCGCACCAGTTCGAGAGAGGCAGCAAACGCGCTTGCAGTGGCGGTCGCCCGCTCCTCGGCACGCGTCATATAACGGATCAGAAAATGATCCAGCGCAGTCCAGTCGCCGAAATCACCGATCATCCGCACCAGGATTTCGCGAGCCTGCTTGAGCGACCAGACACCCCGCTTGGCAATGCGCACATTCGTCACCGCACGCCGTTGACGCTGCGACGCATAGGCGGTCAGCAGGTCGTAAAGAGACGCGGTAAAAGCGCTTTCCCTCTGCACGATCACCTGTTCGGGCATGCCGCGGGCAAAGACGTCCCGGCCCAGCCGGTTGCGATTAACGAGCCGCGCCGCAGCATCCCTCATCGCCTCAAGCCGCTTCAGCCGGAATTGCAGGAGCGCTGCCATTTCCTCGCCGGTCGGCTCTTCATCCTCGGGCTTCTTGGGGATCAGCAGGCGCGACTTCAAATAGGCGAGCCAGGCCGCCATGACCAGATAGTCGGCCGCCAGTTCCAGCCGCATCTTGCGCACTTTTTCGATGAAGGCGATGTACTGCTCGGCAAGGGCAAGAACGGAAATGCGCGCGAGGTCCACCTTCTGCGTGCGCGCCAGATGCAAAAGCAGGTCGAGCGGACCTTCAAAACCGTCGACGTCAACCGTCAGCGCAGGCTCGGAGACACCATGCTCCTTTGCCTGATCGTCCCACAGCTTGTCCATGGGTGCCGGTTTGACGGCCGATTTTTCAGCGTTCTGCGCCAAGCGTCATTGACCCTTATCGTCAGGCGACCGCCGCGAAGCACTCCTCGAATTCCGCGCGCGCGGTCAATTCTTCCGTATCATCCCCGGGTTTCAGGCAGGCCAGAGCACGATTGGCCCGCTCCAGGCTCTTGCCCGACAATTCAGGCGCCTTTTCGGCGACAGCCTGCATTTCCGGCATAATGCCATGACAGTGAAGGACGAGATCGCAGCCCGCCGCAAGGATTGCTTCCGCCCGTTCAGAGAAATCCCCAGAAAGTGCGTGCATCGACACGTCATCGCTCATCAGAAGCCCGTCAAAGCCGATCTCGCCGCGGATGATGTCGCGCACCACCTTCCCTGAGGTGGTCGCCGGACGCTCGGGATCAACCGCATGGAAGACGATATGTGCGGTCATCGCCATCGGCAGGTCCGCCAGCGCCTTGAACGGCACGAAATCGTGCCCGCGCAGGGCATCCAGCGGGGCCGTCACCTCGGGCAGCGCCTTGTGGCTGTCGGAAAAGGCGCGCCCATGGCCCGGCATGTGCTTCATCACCGGCAGAACACCGCCTGCCATCAGCCCCTCGCTCGCAGCGCGTCCAAGTGCAATCACCGTCTGCGGGTCATGCGCATAGGCGCGATCGCCAATCACGTCATGGGCACCTGCAATAGGCACGTCGAGCACCGGCAGGCAGTCGGCCGTAATCCCATAGCGTCTGAGGTCCATCGCATGCAGGCGCGACATCAGCCAGGCCGCGCGCAGTCCCGCTTCCGGGCTTTTCGCGTAGATGCGGCCGAGTTCGGAGGCCGTCGGATAGCTGCCTGCCATGGGCGGGCGGATGCGTTGCACCCTGCCCCCTTCCTGATCGATGAAAACCGGCGCATCGGGCCTCCCGACACTGTCGCGCATGGATGCGACAAGGTCGCTCAACTGTGCGGGCTCGCCGACATTGCGCGCAAACAGGATAAAGCCCCACGGCCGCTCATCACGATAGAAGGCGATTTCATCCGCCGTCAGTTCTTTCCCCGTCGCTCCGAGGATCATGGATTTTGATTCGCTCATGTCATCAGGATAGCCGGGCACGCGAATCTGGAAAAGAAAACAAAAACCGCCGCACGATGGCGGCGATTTTCGCGTATCTTTTTTTGGGCCTTACTTCGAAACGAAGCAGCTTCCTCCAGCGGATTTGAGCTGTGAACACAGGCGGATCGCGTCATCCTTCGAAGCCGAGGGAATACGCACGCGGTAGTACGTGCCCTTTCCGGCGATGTCGGCCTTGACGATGTTCACACCCTTACCGGTTAGAAGGCCTCCATAGCGCTGCGCCATGTCCTGATATGACTTTTGCGCGGCTTCAACGGTCGGCTGCGAGGAAATCTGCACCGACCAGCCATCCGTGCCCGAGGTTACCGTTGCCGGTGCCTGCGCGACAGGTTGTGCCGGCTGGCTGGGAGCTGCCGCCACCTGGGCGGGCTGCGTTCTTTCGGTGGCAGGCTGCTGGGACTGCGCCGGCGGCGCTGCGGGCCGTGATGTGGGAACGGGCGCCGTATCCGGCACATTTGTCGCCGCAGCATCCGTGTCACCTGTTGCGCCGCCCGCCTGATCGGTCGCCGCCAGGCGTGCATCGGGCGTGGCTTCCACGTTCGCCTGCTGCTGCGCGTTGGCGGCCGGGCTTTGCTCAACCGGCAGAGTGTCACTGCCGGTGCCCGCCGCAACGTCTGCATTCTGTGCCGGGGCTTCCGGCTCACGAGGTACGATTGTGCCGTCCGGCCGCACCACCATGGTCCGGACGCGTCGCGGTGTCATTGCTGTCACCGGCTCGCTGGTCGGAGACACGGAATCATCCGCGCCCGGCACCAGACGTTCTTCAGACTTCGGCGCCGCCTGAGGCACGTCGACCGGCTCCTCGGCCGTTGAAACCAGCCGTTCCTGCACCGGGTTGTCGCCCGCCTCAGAACCGGAAACCCGCTGATAGACCTGATTGTCCTGATTGGGCACCTGCTGTCCGCCAGGGTTGTCGGGCTTCACCTTGACCGGCTCGTCATCGGCACGGACCACAACCGGTGCGGAATTGTCTTCACCGCCACCGCCAAAAGCGAACACTCCGACAAGTGCTAGGACGGCAATGCCACCGAATGCACCCGCCATTGCCAGGTTGCGGCGATTGCTGAACAGGCCCGGGCGCGCTGCACGGCCGGCCGCCATTGCCGGAGCGGCTGCACCGCTCACACCGTCGAAACGCTCGGAGGGGTCGTCCCAGGATGCCATGTCCGAAACCACGAACGCGTCGGCAGCGTCGGCATTTCTCTTGTCAGCCGGTCCTGCTTCATCCTGCTCTGCAAACCTATCCGGCTCGGGAAAACTGCCCGCAAAGGCCGTCTCGAAACCGAAATCGTCATCCTCACGAACGGGTTCGCCCGGCTGCAGGGCAGCGGCTGCATAGGCGTCATCGGGCATTGCAGGGAGCGGCTCCTCGCCGCCATCCGCCGGAGTTGCATCCGGCAGGCTTTCACTGTCGCCGAAAGCG
Source organism: Nitratireductor aquibiodomus NL21 = JCM 21793 (assembly GCF_000615975.1). GTDB lineage: Bacteria > Pseudomonadota > Alphaproteobacteria > Rhizobiales > Rhizobiaceae > Nitratireductor > Nitratireductor aquibiodomus. The sequence continues at coordinate 10,176 of NZ_BAMP01000049.1, forward strand.
CGTGCCAAGGCGCGCTCCAGATCGTCGGCTTCGGCCTCCGGCGCGCGCTCTGGCTCGCTCAGAAACTCCGGAATATGGGCGGTATCTTCCACCTGCACACGTTCATTGCCCGGTACGTCCACCGTATCGATGTGTGGCACGGATGGCTCACCAGCCGAAACGACCGTCTGAGAAGGCTCTTCGGGCTGCAGCCAGAACGGCGCAGAAAGAGATGCGTCAACCGGGTCCTCACCGGAAGCCTCGTCGGCCTCCCGATCAGCGGCCCCGGGCATGGTCCAGACAAGGTCTGTCGGCTCGCTCTCAGTCGCCTCTGGCTGCAGGGCCGGCTCGGCCACTGCATGCTCATCGAAAACCTGGGCAGAAAGCTGCTCTTCCAAGCTTGCGGTAAAGTCGTGCTCTTCGCGCGCAACATCGCCGTCGACGGCACTCGCACGCTCTGCCCCCTGCGCTATTGAGGAGGCAAACGCCTGGGGAGAAAGAAACGGATCGGCGCTTACGGCATTGTCTGGGGCCGATCCGGATTCAATCGGCATGTCGGGCTGTCCAGCCGCTTCGATGTCATCGAAGATACCCGGTTCATCGTCTGCGGCGCGCTCTGCTTCCCCCTCATCGGCCTCCACAGGATCAAACTCATGTGAGTAGGAAGCCTCCGGGCTCGCTGGCTCATCCATCTGATCTTCGACCGCATTGTCGGGGCTGAACCAGCCCTCGGCAGCCAGCGAAGCTTCAAGATCGTTGTCAAGCTGCGCGAAATCCTGCTCGCCGAATTCGAGATCGCCACTGTCTTCCGGCTCATTAATCGGCTCTTCGCGGGGCTGTTCTACGACGCTGGCAGGTGCAGAAGGCTCGCTCGCATCAAGCTCGAACTCTGAAAAATGCTGCTCGAAATCATCGCCCTCAAGCCCCTGTGCAGGCTCGGAAAGCCGATGGCCCACCTGCTGCGGCTCTGAAAGGGTCGAGACATCTTCAGCCGGTTCCAGGCGCATCTCGCGGTCGAAACTGGAGCGAAGCTTTCGTCGAGCTCATCGGCCATGTCGGCAGCCACATCGACGTCCGCAGCCATATCGACCGAAGGTTCCTCATGCACCGACACCGCCTCACCGGCAGCCGGTTCGACATCGAAACGCCAGTCACTCGATTGCCGGGGCTCCCAGTCGTTCTGGGCACCCTTTTCTTCGTGAACCTCGTCGGAAAACTCCGCCAGATCGCCCAGCAGTTCGTTTTCGAGCTCAAGTGCGAGGTCATCGCCCTCCTGCTCGGTTTCACTGCCAGACACCTCGCGCGCCGTGGATCGTGCCCCATGATGCGGGTCAGTTCCGCAAAAGGGTCATCCTCAGAAAAAACGGCGCTGTCCGCGCGTTGGTTCGAGCTATGATCTGCCATGCTTTTTTCCGCACTCACACTCGGTAGACGCCCGCGACGTCGTACAATTGTCGGGTACCAGCGCAATGTGGGCAAAAGGTGACAGACTACCGCACCCCTTACGGGATGGGGTCAGCGCATCTCAGAAGGCGCCTCCGCCCCGATCAACGCAAGTCCGGATGTCAACACATCTCGAACTGCCTGCACCAGACCCAGTCTGGCATAGGTCAATTCTGGATCGTTAACCTTAACAAAACGTAAGTCAGCTGTCTCGCTACCTCTGTTCCACTGGGCATGGAACAGGCTGGCCAGGTCGTAAAGGTAGAATGCAAGCCTGTGCGGCTCCATTGCCTGGGCAGCGCTTTCAACCAGTCTCGGATACTCCGCCAGCTTGCGCACGAGTGCCATTTCGCCCTCGTCGGTGAGTTTGCCAAGCTGCGCTTTCATCTCTGCACGGCTGAAATCGGTGACGCCGAGCTGCTCGCCCGCCTGGCGGAAAGCAGAATGGCTGCGCGCCGACGCATACTGAACGTAGAAGACCGGATTGTCCTTTGACTGTTCGGTTACCTTCTCAAAGTCGAAATCAAGCGGAGCGTCGTTCTTGCGATAAAGCATCATGAAGCGGATCGGATCACGCCCGACTTCGTCCACCGCCTCTCGCAGGGTCACGAACTCCCCTGCCCGCTTGGACATGCGCACGGGCTCGCCGCCACGGAACAGCTTCACGAGCTGGCACAGAAGCACGGTCAGATCGACCCTGTCCTCGGCCAGCGCACGCGCCACGGCCTGCAGCCGCTTGACATAGCCGCTGTGGTCGGCGCCGAGCACATAAATCAGATGCTCAAAGCCCCGATCCAGCTTGTCTTTCATATAGGCGACATCGGCAGCGAAATAGGTGAAGCTGCCATCCGACTTCATCAGCGGACGGTCGATGTCATCACCCACTTCGGTGGACCGGAACAGCGTCTGCTCGCGATCTTCCCAGTCTTCGGGCTTCTGCCCCTTCGGCGGCGGCAGCTTGCCCTTGTAGACATGCCCCTTCATGGTCAGGTCGTTGATCGCCGACCTGATCATTCCACCATTGCCCTCATGCAGCGAGCGTTCAGAGAAAAACACGTCATGGCGGATGTTGAGCGCGGCAAGGTCGTCGCGGATCATCCCCATCATGCTTTCGACAGCCCTGTCCTTGACGATGGTCAGCGCCTCGGTGGCCGGCATCTCCAGAAGTTTCGTGCCGAATTCCTCGGCGAGCGTCCGGCCAAGCGGCTTCAGATAATCCCCCGGATAGAGCCCTGCGGGAATTTCGTCGATCTTCTCGCCCAGGGCCTCGCGGTAACGCAGCATCACCGACTGACCAAGCACGTCGATCTGCACGCCCGCATCGTTGATATAGTATTCACGCGCCACGTCATAACCCGCGAAGGCAAGGAGATTGGCGAGCGCATCGCCCACCACGGCGCCCCGGCAATGGCCCACATGCATCGGCCCGGTCGGGTTGGCCGAAACATACTCGACATTCACCTTCTCGCCCCCGCCCATCTGCGAGCGGCCGTAATTGGTGCCAAGATCCAGCATTTCGCCAAGCCGCGCTTGCCAGAAGCTGTCGCTGAGCTTCAGGTTCACAAACCCCGGACCGGCCACGGTGGCCGCTGCCACATCAGGATCGGCCTCGAATGCCCTGGCAATCTTTTCGCCAAGCGCACGCGGGTTTTCACCGACGGTCTTTGCCAGCACCATGGCCGCATTGGTCGCCACATCGCCATGACTTGCATCACGCGGCGGCTCCACGGCCACACGCGAAAGGTCGAGCGCCTCGCCGCTGCTGGAACGCAGGTTTAAAGCTTCAATGGTCTTGGCGACCCGATCTGTGAAATCGGCGAAAATGTTCATGGACGATGTCCTGAAAAATGAATCTTTGTCATCCGCCCTCCGGCGGAATTGCGGTTGGCACTAGCTCAATTCAGGAGTCTGGTCAAACAGGCGCCGGTGTTCCTTCACCGCATAGGTGTCTGTCATGCCCGACAGAAAATCGGCCACCAGCCGTGCCTTCTCCCCATCATCCACCTGGCCGAGACCTTCCCGCCATCCCTCAGGCATCTCGCGGGGACTGGCGAAATAGGCATCGAAGAGATCCTTCACGATCCGGTCGGCATGTGCCCTGACGGCAACCACCGCTTCGTGGCGATAGAGATTGGCATAAAGAAAACGCTTCAGTTCCTTCTCGTCGGCGGCCATGCGCTGCGAAAACGCAACGATTGTGCAGCCCGCATCATGGACCGCATCGGCACTTGCCGGTTTCAGGATACGGAGCCGTTCCCGCGAAGCAACGATCACATCCTCCACCATGGCCGTGATCTGGCGCCGCATCAGCTCGTGCCCACGACGCACGGGGTCAAGGTCGGGATAGCGGCGCCCCACCTCCGCCAGGATCGCTCCGGGCAGCCTCACCTCTTCCAGCATTTCAAGCGTCAGGAGCCCCGAGCGCAGACCATCATCGATGTCGTGCGCGTTATAGGCGATGTCGTCGGCGATCGCCGCGCACTGCGCTTCGATACCGGCAAAGCGGGCCAGTTCCAGATCGTGGCGCGCCACGTAGTCGAGAATGGACTGCGGCACAGGACCATCAAGCCCCTCGCCCTCGGCGTTCGTCAGCGGGCCATTGTGCTTGACCAGGCCTTCCAGCGTCTCCCAGGAAAGGTTCAGACCGTCGAATTCCGCATAGCGGCTTTCAAGCTCGGTCACGATCCGCAACGACTGCGCATTGTGGTCGAAACCACCCCAGCGCGCCATGCGCTCGTCGAGCGCATCCTCTCCCGTATGCCCGAACGGGGTGTGGCCGAAGTCATGCACCAGTGCGATGGCTTCCGCCAGGTCCTCGTCGCAGCAGAGCGCCCGCGCCAGGGCGCGCGCAATCTGGGCCACTTCAATCGAATGGGTCAGCCGCGTGCGATAATGATCGCCTTCATGGGCGATGAAGACCTGGGTCTTATGCTTCAGACGACGAAACGCGGTCGAATGGATTATACGATCCCGGTCGCGCTGAAATGGCGTGCGCGTCGGGCTTTCCGGCTCCGCAACAAGCCGCCCGCGCGATGCTGCCGGGTCCGTTGCGTAAACGGCGCGCGGGCGATAGCCAAAACCGATGTTCTGCAACCCCTGTTCACTGTCCATAGTTCGCAACACCCTGTCGGACAAACCGTTTCCGGCTCGCCATTGCCCTCGTCCGAAACCCGACCGCATCGCTCAGGTTGACTTGCCGCCTGCGGCTTCATACCTATTCTATGAACACGAACGCAAGGTGACCGTCAGGACAACCATTATGGGCATGGACGCGGGAACGGAAATGAAGAGCGTTGAACTGACCGAGGCAGCGGCGAAGCGCATCACGACCATCCTCAGGGACGAACCGGGCAAGATCGCCCTGCGCGTTTCCGTGGAAGGAGGCGGATGCTCTGGCTTCTCCTATGCTTTCGATCTGACCGATCAGCGCAATGACGACGACCACGCCATCGAGCGGGACGGAGCCACCGTCCTGATCGATGATCTTTCACTCGTCTATATGGGCGGGTCGGTCATCGACTTCGTCGACGATCTGATCGGCCAGTCCTTCCAGATCAAGAATCCAAACGCCGTCGCCTCCTGTGGCTGCGGAACCAGTTTCTCGATCTGATCTCAACCGGTTTCAGAGAAAGCGCCGCGTGCTCTCCACGCGGCGCTTTTTCACATGTTCGGTCGACTGTCCTCACCGAGCCCGTTTCTTCCTCGCCATCCGGTCAGTCATCGCCCTCTGCCCCTGCCTCCCGCGGCAGGATCAGGTTCAGAACGATCGCCAGAAAGGCCGCAGGCAGAAGCCCGGAGGTCATGAGAATCTGTGCCGTCTTCGGCAGATGCTGGAGGGCTCCTGGTTCAAGCTGCAGTCCCAGCCCGACCGACAGTGAAACGGCGAAGATCACCATGTTTCGCCGGTTCCAGTTCACATCCGCCAGCATGTTGATGCCGGCTGCCGCCACCATGCCGAACATTACGATCACGCCCCCGCCGAGCACCATGATCGGCACCGTCGAGATCAGCGCGCCCACCTTCGGGATGAGCCCGCACAGGATCAGGAAGATCGCACCATAGGTCACCACATGCCGGCTCATTACGCCGGTCATGGAGATCAGGCCGACATTCTGGCTGAACGAGGTGTTGGGCAGACCGCCGAAAATACCCGCAATCGCCGATCCCAGCCCGTCCGCATAGGTTGCCCCGGAGATTTCTTTCTCCGTCGCCTCGCGGCCCGCTCCGCCCTTGGTGATTCCGGAAACGTCCCCCACCGTCTCGATGGCCGAGATAACAGCCATGAAACACATGCCGATAATGGCCGGGGCGGCGAGCTCGAAGCCCCATTTGAACGGCACCGGAACCGCCACCCACGAGGCATTGCCCACATTGGAGAAGCTCACCATCCCCATGGCAAGCGCCACGACATAGCCCGCGATCAGGCCGAGCAGCACCGCCGCGATCGACCACATGCCCCGCGCAAAGAATTTGAGAAGCAGCGTGACGACCACCACGACCAGCGCCACGCTCCAGTTTTGCAGAGTGCCGTATCCCGGCTTTCCGATCAGCGGGACGCCGCCAGCGGAATACTGGATTCCCACCCGAATGAGCGACAGACCAATCATCAGCACGATCAATCCCGTCACCAGAGGCGGCAGCGCAAAACGCAGGCGTCCCACGAAACTGCCGAGAAAGAAGTGGAAGATACCGCCAATCACGACACCGCCCATCAGCGCTCCCATGGCGGCCACGCCCTGCCCCGCGACAATCGGGATCATCACCGGCAGGAACGCGAAGCTGGTGCCCTGAACGATCGGCAGGCGTCCACCCACCGGGCCCATGCCGATGGTCTGGAAGAGGGTCGCGATGCCGGCAAACAGCATCGACATCTGGATCATGTAGATGAGGTTGGGAAAATCCGGCGAATTGGAGCCAAACCCGAAACCGGCAGCCCCCGCCACGATGATCGCCGGCGTCACATTGGATACAAACATCGCAAGTACGTGCTGGATGCCAAGCGGCACAGCCTGAAACAGTGGCGGCGTATAGTCGGGATTGCTTAAGTCAGCAGGCGACAGCTCATCGCCGCCGGTCATCGTCGTCTGTGTCATTTGTGTTCCCCGATTGTGCTTCAGAAACCTGAAATCTTTTTGGGCGAAGCATCGGACACAAACGCGCACGCTTCTATCTATATTTTTTTGAAAGACAGCCAGATTTCAAACACAAGTTGCACGAAGCGCCAGAGAATCTACCGAAGGAAATTCTTCAACATTTTCTGCTTGTATCGTCGCTGTTTCGGCATCGCTGCAAGACCTGGAAGCCGATACGAGCAACATGCCCACTCTGATCGAAAGACGCCGAACACCTCATGCTCTCACTTCAGGCTCTAAAGAGGTCCGCCCGATACGAGCTGATCCGCGCTGGCTTGGAGGGGACTGCCCTCGCCCTGCGGGCCGGCCTGCCATTGGCAGATGCGCAGCGCGGTGTCATTTTCGCTCTGCATCACGTTGATCCTGAAAGCACGGCCAGCTGGGTTCCCAATGCGTGGCTGAGCATAACGCCAACCTTCCTCGAAGAAGCCATCCAGGTGACCCGCGAAGAGGGGCTGATACCAATCACACTCGAAGAGCTTCCAGAGCGGCTTGCCGACCCTGCGGACACGCGCCGTTATGTGTGCTTCACACTTGACGACGGCTATCGGGACAATGCGCGCTTCGCCGCCCCTGTTTTCCGGCGTCAGGCCATTCCGTACACCGTCTTCCTTACATCCGGCTTTGTGGAGCGCTCCAGGTCAATCTGGTGGAAGACGGCGCAGGAACTGGTCATGAAATCGTCCAGTGTCGACCTCTCGCCCTGGGGCTCCGATGAGCGCGTCCACCTCGAAAGCCGCGCCGACAGGGTCGGCCTGTTCGACCGGTTGTCCAACGCCGTAAGCGATGCAGAAGACGAAGACGCGGCGGTCGCCCGGCTCGACACACTGGCCCGGGCCCATGGCATAGACCCGCTGGCGATCACCGAGCGCCTCACAATGGATGCCGGCGCGCTTGCCGAACTTGCTGAGGATCCCCTCGCCAGCTTTGGCGCACACACACTCACACACGCAAACCTGCGCAAGGTAAATCCGCAACGCCTGCAACACGAGATGATGCATTCGGCCGGGAAGGTACGAGACTATGTTGGCGCCGCTCCGGCGACCTTCGCATATCCCTATGGCTACCCGTCCGCCGTCGGTGCGCGCGAGATCGCCGCTGCAAGGGAAGCCGGCTTTGCCGCTGCCGTCACCACAGAGCCCGGCCTGCTTTCGCAGACATCCCGCGACGCTCAGACAGCACTCCCCCGCGTATCGCTCAACGGTTTTTACCAACGCAAACGCTATGTGCGCGCACTCTTGTCCGGCCTGCCGTTTCGGCTGCGGCGGCGCTGAACCCCCAACGGATCATCGCACGGCACGACCTGTCAGTATCCTTCATAAGGCGGTTGCGGCGCCTTCCCGACCCACCTAAGAAAGGGTTGAGTTGTGGAAGGGCCCCATGAAGATCGCTACCTGGAACATCAACGGCGTCAAGGCGCGCATCGACAACCTCCTGCACTGGCTCGAAGAGTCCAGCCCGGACATCGCCTGCCTGCAGGAGATCAAATCCGTGGACGAGCTCTTTCCGCGCGAACCGATCGAAGCGCTCGGCTACCATGTGGAGACCCACGGCCAGAAAGGCTTCAACGGTGTGGCCCTCCTCTCGAAAATGCGCTTCGACGAGGTCAATCGCGGCCTGCCGGGCGACGATGGTGACGAGCAGGCGCGCTTCATCGAAGGTGTGTTTTCCACCGACAGGGGCGCGCTTCGGGTCGTCTCGCTCTATCTGCCGAACGGCAATCCCGTCGACAGCGAAAAATTCCCCTACAAGCTCGGCTGGATGGAACGGCTTGAAAAGTGGAGTGTCGAACGGCTCAAGCTTGAAGAACCGCTGGTTCTGGCCGGCGATTATAACGTCATCCCCGAGCCGGAAGACGCGAAAAACCCCGACGCATGGGTGGGCGATGCCCTCTTTCGCCCGGAAAGCCGGCAGGCCTTTCGGCGTCTGGGCGCTCTGGGCTTCACCGATGCGTTGCGCGCCGTCAATCAGGACGACGGAATCTATACCTTCTGGGATTATCAGGCCGGTGCCTGGCAGAAGAACAACGGCATCCGCATCGATCACCTCATGCTGTCGCCAGAAGCCGCCGACCATCTGGGATCCGTCACGGTCGAAAAGCACACGCGCGGCTGGGAAAAGCCGTCTGATCACGTCCCCGTCGTTCTTGATCTGAAATTGCGCCCCGCCTGAACGCCAGGCTGCATTAGCCCCAGGCAATGGCCGCGGATCGCAGTCTGTGCTAACATGATTGCGTTATGACCATGTTACGGCACGCTGGGATCGCCGCATTGGCGGTCGCGCTTTCCCTGCCGGTCGCAGCCTCCTCTGCGGCCGAATGCCAGTGCCGCGCCAATGGATCAGCTTTTCGTCAGGGAGAAACAACCTGCCTCGCACTTCCTGACGGGCCGCGTCTGGCACGGTGCGAGATGGTTCTCAATAATTCGTCCTGGAAAATTCTCGATCAGGCCTGCCTCCAGACGTCGAAGCATCTGGAAAGAGAAAGCCCGATGACGGTGGCGCATTACGGCGCCCTGTTTGGTGGGGACTGAAGCAATTCCAAGAAAAGTGGAAGCGCGCCGGCTGCCCGCCATCAGTCCGATCAGTCGAAACCGTTTTCGCGTAGATCATGCGCCAGTGCGATTGCCGTGCGCCGGTCCGATTCCCCGGCCAGAGCGAAAGCCTGCTCCTGCATGGCCCGAATCCAGCTGACATCGTTCGGCGCGGCCCGGTCGAGAGCCGCCGTCATCATCGCCAGACCTTTCACCACGCGTCCGCTTTCAAACAGGATATGTCCAAGCATGGCCTGGGCGCCGGCATGTCCCTTTTCGGCAGCAAGCTGGAACCAGCGCGCAGCCTGCTGCACGCTCTGGGCCACGCCCTCCCCGTCCAGAAACATCCGACCGACCTGATACTGTGCCTCTGGATTGCGGTATGTCGCCGCCGCACGCATGAAATGCTCCTGCGCGGCCAGAGGGTTGGCGCGGATCGGGCTGTCGGGAATGCCCGTTTTCAGATATTTGCCGAGCGCCACAAGCGCGTCCGAGACGTAGGTCTCGTCCGGGCTGCCCGGCCGCACGTCTTGCTGCGCCACCGCTGAGAAGAATTTAAACGCCTCACGGTCGTTGCGGGCAACACCGTCGCCTTCGGCGTACATGCGTGCGAGCTTCCAGCGCGCGCCGACCTGCCCGTTCTCGGCGGCATAGCGGTAGGCTTCAAGGGCCTCTTCCTTGTCACCCCGCTTGTAAGCAGAGAAAGCGAAGCGGAACACAGCCCAGGGGCTGCGTTTCTCCTGCTCCTGAATGACAGCGTTCTCGTCCAGCGCGTAAGCGGTTTCCGGCAGCGCCACGGAGGACGCTACCAGACCGGCAAGAACAACTGCTTTCCCTGCTTCAAATATCCGCATAACAGTGCGTTTCTTTCTTTGCCCCCGGATGGGTCACCGCGCCATCGCGTGCCGCCCCAACCGTCTGAGCGTATTTCCAGATCGCGCCTGACTGATAATCCGTCTCGCGCGGTTTCCATTCCTTGGCCCGCTCTGCGAGTTCTTCTTCGCTGAGCGCCACGTCGATCGTGCCGGCTTCGGCGTCAATCGAAATCACATCGCCGTCCTTCAGGAGGCCGATTGGCCCGCAGGCAGCGGCTTCCGGCCCCACATGGCCAATGCAGAACCCGCGGGTCGCACCCGAGAAGCGTCCATCGGTGATGAGCGCAACCTTGTCGCCCATGCCCTGACCGTAGAGCGCTGCCGTGGTCGCAAGCATCTCGCGCATGCCCGGCCCGCCTTTCGGACCTTCGTAGCGGATGACCAGCACTTCACCTTCCTTGTAGTTCCGCTCCGTCACGGCTGCGAAACACTCTTCCTCGGAATCGAAGCAGCGCGCCGGGCCCGAAAACGTCAGGTTCTTCATGCCGGCGACCTTCACGATCGCACCTTCGGGAGCCAGATTGCCCTTCAGGCCAACCACACCGCCGGTCTTCGTGATCGGATTGTTCGCCGGGCGAACCACATCCTGATCTTCATTCCATGGAACATGCTCCATGTTTTCGGCAATTGTGCGGCCAGTTACGGTCATGCAGTCGCCGTGCAGATACCCGTGTTCCAGCAGCGACTTCATCAGCAGCGGAATTCCGCCGGCTTCGAACATGTCCTTGGCGACATATTTGCCGCCCGGCTTCAGATCGGCGATATACGGAGTCTTCTTGAAAATCTCCGCCACGTCGAACAGGGTGAATTCGATACCCGCCTCATGGGCAATGGCCGGCAGGTGCAGTGCCGCGTTGGTCGAGCCGCCCGAGGCCGCCACGACCGCGGCTGCGTTTTCCAGCGCCTTGCGGGTCACGATGTCCCGCGGCCGGATCTGCTTGGCGATGAGCTCCATCACCTTCTCGCCCGATGCGTAGTTGAACCGGTCACGCATCTCGTAAGGAGCCGGCGCGCCGCAGGAATAAGGCAGCGCCAGGCCAATCGCCTCGGCAACCGTCGCCATCGTGTTGGCCGTGAACTGCGCGCCGCAGGAACCGGCCGACGGGCACGCTGCCTGCTCGATCTCGGTCAGGTCTTCGTCGGAGATCGTGCCCACGGAATGCTGGCCGACGGCCTCGAACACGTCCTGAACCGTGATCTGCCGGCCGCGATAGGTACCGGGCAGGATCGAGCCACCATAGATGAAAACCGACGGTACGTTGAGGCGCACCATCGCCATCATCATGCCGGGGAGCGACTTGTCGCAGCCCGCCAGGCCGACTAGCGCATCATAGCAATGGCCGCGCATGGTGAGCTCGACGGAATCGGCAATGACCTCGCGCGAGACGAGTGAAGACTTCATGCCCTGGTGTCCCATGGCAATGCCGTCCGTCACCGTGATGGTGGTGAACTCGCGCGGCGTGCCGTGGGCCGCCGCGACACCCTTCTTGACCACCTGCGCCTGACGCATCAGCGAAATGTTGCAGGGCGCAGCCTCGTTCCAGCAGGTTGCAACACCCACGAGCGGCTGCGCGATCTCTTCTTCCGAAAGCCCCATGGCGTAGAGATACGAGCGATGCGGTGCCCTTGCCGGGCCCACCGTGACGTATCGGCTTGGAAGTTTGTCTTTCGAAATTGCTTTTGCGTCCATAATTACCCCAGCCGCAGCGCGCGGCACTTCTCCTGAACAGTCGGTTGTGTCCCGTGCGCCATCGAGCTTTTCGATGCGCCGGGTTTATGGCGGGAAATTGGCGTTTCGTCCCGCCCCTTTCTTAACCGAATGCTTATTGAGAAACTGTTGCCAAATGAGCACAGAGACCTGTGCACAAGAGTCAGGGGACGTCAGCAGGAGAGAACAGGACGCCAAAAGCGCCCTGCCCGGGGTCGCAGGTTCAGGACCGCGCCTCTTGTTCCTCGCGCCTGCGCGCGATGATGGAAGCGACGATCGAACCGCCGATCAGAAGCACCGTAACCGAGAGGGCCAGCGGCGAGGGAATCTTGATCCAGTGAGCGACCAGCATCTTCAGGCCGATAAAGATCAGCACTAGCGACAGACCGGTCTTCAGGTGTTTGAAGGTGCGCATCATGCCGGACAGCACAAAGAACATCGCGCGCAGCCCCATGACCGCAAACACATTGGAAGAAAAAACGATGAAGGGGTCGTTGGAGATCGCCAGAACGGCAGGAATGGAATCGACAGCGAAGATCAGGTCCGTGAACTCCACCGTGACCAGCACGACAAATAGCGGCGTCATGAAGAGAACACCATTGCGCCGGGTGAGAAAACGCGAGCCGTGATATTCCTCCGTCACACGCCCGGTCCGCATCAGAAGTTTCACGATGCGGCTTTCCCCGGGGTCCACCATCTCCTCGTCCGACGTCATCATCTTGAAGCCGGAGAAAACGAGAAGCGCGCCCAGCGCCATGCCGATGATCATGAACTGATCGACCAGCTTCACGCCGGGCACGATCAGCGAGAGACGCATGACGATCGCCCCCAGAATGCCATAGAAAAGCACACGGTACTGCGCCTCGGACGGCACCTTGAAGTAGGTGAAGATCAGGGCGATGACAAAGATATTGTCCAGCGAAAGCGCCTGCTCGATCAGATAGCCGGTCAGGAATTCCGCGCCACGATCCTTGCCGCCGAAGTAGAACACGCCCATGGCAAAAACCATGGCGAGAGCCACGTAGCCTGCGACGGTTTTCATGGCTTCACGCGTCGTGATAACGTGATCGCGCCGGTGCAGGACAAAAAGATCAAAAAAGAGAACCACAGCCACGAAGGCCAGAAATCCGGGCCACAGCCAGTCATGCATTGTCATGGAAAGATACGGGGTTTGCGCCGCGTTTGCGCGTTGTCGTTCGATCCGACATCACAGGCAACGCCTTGCCTGCCAGAGGGGCCCGGATCGGGTGACTGCCTCTATGTGCGGTAAAAACCGCAGCAATACAAGTCCGCGCAGTCCCCGCCCATACACAAGCCATGCACAAATGCATGGCACGCCCGGCTCCAGAAACGAAAAGACCCGGCCGAAGCCGGGTCTTGCACGCTGTTCTCAGAAGAGCTGTTTACCACTTCACCTTCATCGAGGCGGACAGGGCTCCGACAAGATCATTGTCAAAGGTGTAGGAGATGTCATTGCCGTAAACCCGACCGTCGTCGCCCACAATGGCACCGGATTCGCCCGATGTAAGAATGCCGAGCGCCCCACTCAGGCGCATCTCGACGTTCTCGTTGGGCGTATAGGCGACCCCGCCGCCGAGCGTCCAGGAGTCCGCCTGATGACCGAAGCCCTGAGAGGTTCCACGATCCCAGGTGAGGCTGGCCGCAGCGCTCCACTGCTCGTTGATCTTGTGGCCGATGCCGCCGGAAACCGTCCAGCCGTCGCGATAGAGAAGGTCGAGCGACGTGGCGCGCGTCGGACCGGTTGTCGTACAGGCAATCCCCCGCGTGGCTTCCGGGCAGAACGGAATGGACTGAAGGATGCTCCAGTTGACCCATTTCACAGAACCGAATGCCAGCCAGCCAGGAGCAATACCGGACTGCACTTTCAGTTCGACGGTTTCAGGCATCTCGGTTGCGCCGAAAACCGGCGTGATCCGACCCGTCACGGGCGGGCTGACGGCTCCGGGTACACGGGAAAGATCCAGTGTTCCGGTTATGTCATCAAGCTTGACCCGTGAATTGTAGACAAGGCTCGCGCGGAACGCGATCTCCGGAATCTCGTAGGCGGCACCGACACGCCAGCCAACACCGCTTCCTTCCAGATCAAGCCGTCCGATACCATTGCCGGCGAGTGTCGGGAAGAAGACCTGGCGTTCCTTGAAACCCTCAAGCTGTTGATAGAAGACGCCACCGAGAACGCGGAACTGCCCCTTGCCGGCCTGCATCTTATAGGAGCAGGTGCCGCCAAAGTTGTGGCTGTCGACCTTGGTCTCAATATTGTGATAGGCACCGGCCCAATTTGCGCCAGGGTTGGTGTGCACACCCCAAGGCTGCGAGTAGTCGATCAGACAGTCAACCTGTTCACCGATCCCGACTTTCACACCGAGACGCGGTGAAAAATAGCTTTCCGTATCCTTTACCCCCTGCGACGCTCCGGGCACCGGACCACCCAAGGCGTTCTTGCCAACGACATTGTCCAGCTTGCGCTGCGGCATCACATAGGTGCCTGTCGCCTCAAAGGCGAACGGTGCCGGATCGAACAAAAGATCGACGTTGTAACCACCGCGCTCCAGGCCACCGGCATAAGCGATACTCGCGCTCGCCGAGACCATCAACGCTGCCGAAACAGTGCGAACCAAACGCATGAGATCCCCTCTCCTCCAATTGCTGGTCCGAGAATAGCAGCGCGGTCTCGAACCTCAATTGTTACTGTACAGCTTGTCGCACCTCACGCTTACGTTAACGTAATACGCCTATGGGATATTGGCGTGACAATCCGTGCGCCAAGGACCAGCAAAGAGGCAAGCGCCTTAAAATTCCCCTGAAATCGACACATTTTGCCTAGCTGGCTTCGCAAATTCATCACCAGTTGCGCAAATGCAACACCCGTTGGGGATTTCGCACAACCGTCACAAACCACCCTCAGGGAAGCCATATTCAGATCGCTCCGCACGCCGCGCAACTACGAATCAGCATTGCGCGGAACAAGAAAAGCCGCGCCCACCTGAAAAGTGAGCGCGGCTTCATTCGCTTGTAATTCCGCGGACTGGTCGACCGGTTCAGCCAGCTTCCCGGACACGGGCGAGCGCCACTTCCAGCCTGCCCTTCGCATCGGCGAATTCAGTGAGCTTCTCACGCTCGGCTGCAACGATCTCCTGCGGCGCATTGGCCACGAATTTCTCGTTTCCAAGCTTTTTTTCCAGACGCTGCATTTCCGAGGCCGTCTTGGCGATCTCCTTCTCAAGCCGCGCGGCTTCCGCCGACAGGTCGATCAGATCGCCCAGCGGCAGGCAGAATGTGGTGTCGCCGAGCACAATCTGCGCCGAGCCCTTCGGCGCTTCACCGGCAAAGCCAAGCTCTCCCACGCGTGCAAGCCGCCGAATGGCCGGGTCATGGCGTGCGATGCGCGCCCGCGTTGCCTCATCGGCCCCAACGGCAACCAGCGGCGCCGTGGCAGACGGCGGCACATTCATCTCTGCGCGCACCGAACGGATGCCGGACACGAGGTCGACAAGCCAGTTGATGTCGGCTGCCGCATCCGCGTCCTCGAAGTCAGGCGCCGGCCAGCGGGTCAACGCCAGAACGCTGTCGCGCCCGGCCTCACCACCCGTATGCGCCCACAGCTCTTCCGTCATGAAGGGCATCATCGGATGCAGAAGCTTGTAGGTCTCGTCGAGCACATGGGCTGCACAGGCGCGGGCCTCGGCCTTGGCCTCTTCGTCCTCACCGGCGAACACCGGCTTCAACAGCTCCAGATACCAGTCGCAGAACAGGCTCCATACGAAACGATAGGCCGTGCCCGCCGCCTCGTTGAAGCGGTAGGTCTCGATGCTCTCCGTCACGCCGTTCGCCGCCCGCGTGAGTTCCGTCAGAATCCAGCGGTTGATTGCAAGCTTCGCATTTTCCGGACGGAAACTCTCGTCCCGTTTGACGCCGTTCATCTCGGCGAAACGCGTCGCGTTCCAGAGCTTGGTGCCGAAATTGCGGTAGCCCGCCACACGCGCCGGATCGAGCTTCACGTCGCGGCCCTGTGCGGCCATGATCGTCAGCGTGAAGCGCAGTGCATCCGCGCCATATTCGTCGATCAGCTCGAGCGGATCGATGACGTTGCCCTTTGACTTCGACATCTTGGCGCCGTTCTTGTCACGCACCAGCGCATGAACATAGACCGTGTGGAACGGTTCTTCGTCCATGAAGTGCATGCCCATCATCATCATCCGGGCAACCCAGAAGAAAATGATGTCGAAGCCGGTCACCAGCACCGAGGTCGGATAGTAGCGCGCAAGCTCCGGTGTCTTGTCCGGCCAGCCGAGCGTCGAGAACGGCCAGAGCGCCGAAGAGAACCAGGTGTCGAGCACGTCTTCATCACGCGTCAGGATATCGCCCGGCTCGAAATTCTCGAGCTTCTCTTCCACCCAGGCCTTCCAGGGGCCTTCATGCGAGATGTAATGCTGGATCGCCGCCTCGAGCGCCGTCTCCTCATCCTTCTCGACGAAGACCTGCCCGTCGGGACCATACCAGGCGGGGATCTGGTGCCCCCACCAGAGCTGACGGGAAACGCACCAGGGCTGGATGTTCTCCATCCACTCGAAATAGGTTTTTTCCCAGTTCTTCGGCACGAACTTCGTGCGGCCTTCGCGCACGGATGCAATCGCGGGCTTCGCCAGCGTCTTCGCATCCACATACCACTGGTCTGTCAGGAACGGCTCGATCGGTACGCCGCCACGGTCGCCATGGGGCACCATGTGTTTGTGCGGCTCGATCTTCTCCAGAAGCCCGGCCTCTTCCATCATCGCCACGATCTTCTTGCGCGCATCGAACCGGTCGACGCCGTCGAGTTCGGCGATCGTGCGGGCGAGCGGCGCATCGGCCCCTTCCAGCCCTTCGAGAAACGCCTCATTGCCCTTGAGCGTAATGGTGGCATCGGTCGCCATGATATTGATCTGTGCCAGATCGTGTCGCTTGCCGACCTCGAAGTCGTTGAAATCGTGCGCAGGCGTCATCTTCACCGCGCCGGTGCCCGCTTCCGGGTCCGGATACTCGTCGGCAACGATGGGAATGCGGCGGCCGACCAGCGGCAGGAACACGTTCTTGCCGATCAGTTCCCTGTAGCGCGGATCGTCGGGATGAACCGCAACACCAGAGTCGCCCAGCATGGTTTCCGGGCGCGTCGTGGCCACCACCACATAGTCGCGCGTCTCATAGCCATCCGGCTGCCCGTCCGAAGGCCGCCAGATAACGCGGTTGCCCTCGTCGTCCAGCCTGTAGGGATGCTCATAGGTCAACCCGTCGGCGAGCGGATAACGGAAGTGCCAGAGATTGCCGTTGGTCTCGACCTGCTCGACCTCAAGGTCCGAAATCGCCGTCAGCAGCTTCGGATCCCAGTTGACGAGGCGCTTGTCCTTGTAGATCAGCTCCTGCTTGTAGAGCGAGACGAACACCTCGACCACCGCCTTCGACAGGCCCTCGTCCATGGTGAAACGCTCGCGCGACCAGTCGCAGGAAGCGCCCAGCCGCTTGAGCTGGTTCATGATCGCGCCGCCCGACTCCGCCTTCCAGTCCCAGATCTTTTCGACGAACTTCTCGCGGCCCATGTCGCGTCGGTGCTGCTGCTTCTCCATGAGCTGCCGCTCGACCACCATCTGGGTGGCGATGCCCGCATGGTCCATGCCCGGCTGCCACAACACGTCCTTGCCGCGCATGCGCTCGAAGCGCACCATGATGTCCTGCAGCGTGTTGTTGAGCGCGTGGCCCATATGCAGCGAACCGGTCACGTTCGGCGGCGGAATGACGATGGTGAAGGATTCCGCGCCCGCTTCTGCACCGGCTCCGGCCCTGAACGCATCGGCCTCTTCCCAGCGAGCGGCGATTTTCGGCTCGACGCTTGCCGCGTCGTAAGTCTTTTCAAGCATAAGGGTTTCCGCGCTAGAGCAATCCCGGAAACGTGAAAACGGCCCCTCCGGAACTGCGTGAAATCAACAGTCGGATCGCTTCACCGTCTTTCTGAAAAACGGCAAAGCCACAGACCCGCAATCTGGTCTGTTCACAGAACGGTGTAAAGCCGAAGGGTCAGATCAAGTCAACCGGCTGGCGGCGCGGCTTATCCGCCGCGCGCGATCCGCTCGATCTCTTCGCGCACGAGGCGCTCCACGATGGTTGGCAGATTGTTGTCGAGCCAGTCCTGCAGCATCGGCCGGAGCATCTCCTCGGCCATCTGGTCGAAATTGCGTCGACGGCTGGCCTCAAAGGCCTCATTCAGTTCGCCGAAAGCAGCCGCCACCTTGCGGCCCGTATATTCGGAAAGGATGCCCTGCCTTGCCTCATCGGCCCGCTCCGCACCCGCGGCAACCGGCATATAGGGTTCGCCCTGCTGCTCCCGATCATCGGTCTCGGCGGCTGGTTCTTTCTGAACAGCCTCAACCTCGGCGAGCCGCTGCACGAGACCCCGATCGATAGCCGGCGCATCATCCTGCGCAGATGCAATGGACGAGACACCGGCAAGCGGCGCCTCCATCGTCTCCGGACGCACATCCTCCTCATGCGCCTGAGAATCGCGCAGCTCTGTTCGAAAACTCTCAACGTCAGCCGAGGCTTCAAAATGCGCCGCCGCGTCCCGCTTTTCTGGCTGGTCTGCTGGCACCTGGCCCTGCTCCACGTTTCCGCTCTGGGGAGCCGTGGCCTCTCGCGCAGCAACAGCGGCAGCGCCCGCATTCTCGGATGACCTCGCCGAAGGCGCATCATTGTCCTCGATGATCCGCCGGATCGACGCGAGTATCTCCTCCATGGAGGGCTCACGCTGACTCCCGTTTGAAGTCAGCGCCTCGACTGCTGCTTCCATCTTCTGCGCCCCGAAACCCTGTGACATAGTCAAACCTGCCGCCTCCAGCTGCGTCCGCTTCACCAACCCTGCCCGGAACGACGTTCTCTCTGCCCGTCCAGGCACCAGTGCAGACGGTCGAATCACAACAGAAAGCGTAACGCACGGGCGGGCGCATGAGAATCCCCGCACCCGTGCAGTTTCAGGTTGCACACAGAAATGCCGGGCTCACGAGAGCCCGGCATTTCTTTATCGCTTGAATATAAGGGAATATGTCCGGACGAAGCCGCCCAGGAAACGCTGACAGGTCTCAGCGACCGTCCGGCGTACGCAGGCCGTACCACTTGTCCTTCACTGCCTGATAATGTTCCTCGGGCCGGTATTCGCTGACCTGAAGACCAAGCCGGCTGGCGGAAAGCCGTCCGGTCGCCGAAAGAATGGCATAGCTGGCAACCACGATGTCACGCTCCGCGCTCACCTGGTTGATCTTCGCGTCGATAACGTCCGCCTGCGCATTCAGGACATCGAGTGTTGTGCGCTGTCCCACATTGCGCTCTTCGATCACGCCATTGAGCGCCAGCTGTGCCGCCTGCACCAGTTCCCGGTTGGCAGAAAGCGATTCGCGCGCTGCCTGATACTGGCTCCAGGCCGAAACAACGGCCGCACGAACCTGATCGCGGCTGACATCAAGATTGATGCGCGCCTGACCGAGCGATTCTTTGTTCTTGCGCACCTGCGCCGAGGCCTGACCACCCTGGTAAATCGGCACGGTCAGATTGAGCCCGATGCGCGCGCTATCGCGCGAACCATCGGCAGAAAGGCCCGGCGATGAGTCCTGATAGCTGTGCGAAAGCCCGACAGAACCCGAGACCTGCGGCAGGAATGCGCCTTCCGAAGATTTTACGCGGAACGACGCCGTGTCGATCTGATGCTGGCGCGCCTTGATGACCGGGTGCGCAGCAAGGCCGAGTGAAAGCGCGCTGTCGAGATTCTTGGGAAGCAGCTTCGTCAGCGGCTGCGCCGCCTTCAAATTCTGCGGCGCATCACCGATCAACTGGCGATAGACAGCCGAACTCGATGTCACGGAAGCCCGCGCCGCGCTGAGCTGCGCCAGAG
>NZ_BAMP01000048.1 GCF_000615975.1 Nitratireductor aquibiodomus NL21 = JCM 21793
CTTTCAAATGAATTCATTTGAAAGCGACATGCATTAGAGCCAGCCGCGCCGTTTGAAATACCAGAAGGGCAGGAGCGCGGAGAGCACCATGAGACCAACGGCGAAGGGATAGCCGAGCGGCCATTGCAGTTCCGGCATGATGCTGAAATTCATGCCATAGACCGAGGCGACAAGCGTCGGCGGAAGGAAGATCACGGCGACCACGGAGAATATCTTGATGATGGCGCTCTGCTCGATGCTGATCATGCCGAGCGTCGCATCGAGCAGGAAGCCGATTTTCTGGGAAAGGCCCGTCGCGTGGTCGGCGAGCGAGGCTATGTCGCGCGAAAGCGTTTTGATCCGCGCCCGTCCATCCCTGCTGCTGCGGGTTGAAACCGCACTCAGGAAGCCGGAAAGACGCTGCATGGTCAGAAGGCTGTCCTGCAGTTTGGAGATCAGGTCTTCCTTGCGGCCGATCCGGCGCAGGATGATCTGAAAATCGCGATCGCGTTTGGAAGCCTTTTTCTCGGAGGGATGGAATATGCCCTTTGAGAGCTCCAGAATTTCGCGCCCGGCTCTTTCCAGAATGTCGGCCAGCCGGTCGGTGATGACTTCCAGAAGGTTGATGAGCACCGCCTCGCCACTGCCGCAGCCAAGTGCGGCCTTCGCGGCGCGCTGCGGAAAAATCTGGAAGGCGCTGGGTTCGTGAAAGCGAAGCGTAACGAGCGTACCGCTCGGGCTGAGAATGAAGGTTACCGGCCCCATCTGCGGCTGGTCTCCATCCGCCCGCGCGGTCAGGGTTGCCGTCATGTAGTGCGCCCCGTCCTCGCTGTAGAGGCGGCTCGAGATTTCGATCTCTTCCATGTCGGCGCGTGTCGGCACTGCTATGCCGAGCCATGCTTCGATGGCCCTTTCCTCGTCTTCCGTGGGCGAGAGCATGTCGACCCAGACGGCTGCGTCTCGCCCGGCTGACGACAGCTCGACGGGTCTTAGGCGCCCGTTCTCGGCAATGTAGATCTTGATCATGATTTCGTTCCCTGAAACCGGGAACGAAGATTTCCGGCTATCGCCACGCCGTCAAGACCATGTTTGTCCTGTCGGCTGTCCCGGCGATCAGGTGTTGAACTTGAACAGCATCACGTCACCGTCCGTCACCACATATTCCTTGCCCTCGTCGCGGGCCTTTCCAGCGTCGCGTGCGGCCACTTCACCGCCGAGCGTCACGAAATCACTGTAGCCAATGGTCTGCGCGCGGATGAAGCCACGTTCGAAATCGGTGTGGATCACGCCTGCCGCCTGCGGCGCCTTGGCGCCCTTCTGCACGGTCCACGCGCGGGTTTCCTTGGGGCCGGAGGTGAAGAAGGTGATCAGGTCGAGCAGTTCGTATCCGGCGCGGATCAGCCGGTCGAGGCCAGGCTCTTCCAGTCCCATCGCCTCCAGATATTCGGCTGCCTCCTCGTCGGAAAGCTGCGCCACCTCGGCCTCGATAGCAGCCGAGATCACCACCGTCATCGCGCCCTGGGCCTTGGCCATTTCTTCCACACGCCTGCTCTCGGCGTTGCCTTCGGCAGCGTCGCCTTCGGCCACATTGCACACATAGAGCACCGGCTTGGAGGTAAGCAGATTCAGACCACGCAGGATCTTCAGGTCTTCGGCTGCGATGCCGTCGAGCAACACACGCACCGGCTTGCCGTCCTGCAGCAGCGCCAGCGCCTGCTCCATCATGGGCAGAAGCGTCTGGGCTTCCTTGTCCTTGCCGGTCGCGCGCTTCTGCATCTGCAGGGTGCGCCGTTCCAGGCTTTCGAGGTCGGCGAGCATCAGCTCCGTCTCGACGGTCTCGGCATCCGCCACCGGGTCGATGCGGCCTTCCACATGGGTGATGTCGTCATCCTCGAAGCAGCGCAGCACATGCACGATGGCATCCACTTCGCGGATGTTGGCCAGGAACTGGTTACCCAGCCTTCGCCCTTTGAGGCGCCGCGCACGAGGCCGGCAATGTCCACGAAGGAAATACGGGTCGGGATGACCTCCTTGGAACCGGTGACGCCGGCAATCTTCTTCAGGCGCGGGTCGGGCACGGCCACTTCGCCCGTGTTGGGCTCGATCGTGCAGAACGGGTAGTTGGCAGCCTGGGCGGCGGCCGTCTTGGTGAGCGCGTTGAAGAGCGTCGACTTGCCCACATTGGGCAGACCGACGATGCCGCATTTGAAACCCATTTCCTATTCCTTCTGGCCGAGGAGTTTTTTGAGCATGGCCGCCATCGGGCCGCTTTCGGGGAGGGGGGCTGCAGGCCCCTTCTGCCGCGCCTGGCGGATGTGACTCTGTTTTTTGGCGGGCTTGCTGTCCCGTTTTTCACCCGGCCCTGCGCCGGTACCCTTCACCGCAAGGCTGACACGGTTCATGAAACCCGATTCGTCGCCTTCGGCAAGCATTGCGATATTGTCTGCAACGGCGTCCAGCATCGGTTCAAGCCATGGCTGGTCCGCCTTGGCGAAATCGCCCAGTACATGCGCGTTCACACGCGCCTTGTCGCCGGGGTGCCCAATGCCGATGCGCACGCGGCGGTAGTCCTTGCCGCAATGGGCGTCGATCGACTTGATGCCGTTGTGGCCGCCCGAGCCGCCGCCCGTCTTGATGCGCAGTTTGCCAGGCGCGAGGTCGAGTTCGTCATAAAACACGATCAGATCGTCGAGATCGATCTTGTAGAAGCGCATGGCTTCGCCGATCGCCTGGCCGGAAAGGTTCATGAAGGTCTGCGGCTTGATGAGCAGCACCTTCTCGCCGCCAAGGCGGCCTTCGGCCACCAGCGCGTTGAACTTTTTTGACCATGACGAAAAACTATGGCGGCGCGCAATCGCGTCCGCCGCCATAAAACCGACATTGTGCCGGTGCCGTTCGTATTGCTGGCCGGGATTGCCGAGCCCTGCAATAAGCAGCATGAGGTTTTGCAGGAAAGGGGAGGATTACTCCTCGCCCTCGCCCTCCTTTTCTTCGACCTCTGCTTCCTCTTCCGCACCTTCTTCAGCCTCGGACTCTTCCGACTTCAGGCCGGCCGGGGCTGCGATGGTTGCGATGGTGAAGTCGCGGTCTGTGATGGTCGGCTCAACGCCTGCTGGCAGCTTGACGGCGGAGATATGAGCGGAATCGCCGATATCCATGCCGTCCAGATCGACCTCGATGTAATCGGGGATTGCCGTTGCCGGGCAGGTGAACTCGACCTCGTGGCGCACAACGTTGAGAACACCGCCGCGCTTGATGCCCGGAGCGGTCTCTTCGTTGATGAAGTGAACCGGCACGTTCACGGTAACGACCGTGCCCTTGCCGATGCGCAGGAAGTCCACATGCATGACAAAATCGCGGACGGGATCAAGCTGATAGTCCTTGGGAAGGACCTGGATCTTCTTGCCGTCGACGTCGATGGTGGCAATCGTGGTGAGGAAGCCGCCGCCGAAAATCTTCATGGACACTTCCTTGTAGGGAAGCGTGATGGAAAGCGGGGCATCCTTCTCGCCGTAGATCACGGCAGGAACTTTACCGTTGCGCCGAATAGCCCGGGCGGACCCCTTACCGACCCGTTCGCGCGCCTCGGCCTTCAGCTCGTAGCTCTGATGGCTCATGGCCTATCCTTTCATGTTTTGGAGCGCTCTCGGGTAAACCCGAGAACGTGAAAGCCTTCCGAATGACACACAGGCGGCGCATGAAGCACTGCCTGAATACTGAAATCGATCGGACGGACTTCCGTCCGCGTTGCCTCCAAGGGTGTCTACGCGGACGGCGGGTCTATAGCCGATGCAGGGGGCGTGCGCAAGGGCGCAAGCCCTTTCAGACCATGGTCGCCGGCTGTATCGGCTGCGGTTGCCTGCCCCCGCTTTCGCCGGAGCCGCTACGCGCGTCATAGGCAGCCCGCGCGGCCTCCATCCTGTTGGCGTTTTTCAGAGCGAACTGCTTCAGTTTCGAGAGCGGTTCTGCAAGCTCGTGGCCAAAGGCGGTCAGCCGGTATTCGACGCTCGGGGGAACGGTGGGATGTTCGATCCGCTCGAGAAAGCCATCGCGCTCGAGTGCTCTCAGCGAACTTGTCAGCACTTTCTGCGAAATGCCGTTCACGCGCCGCTTCAATTCGTTGAAGCGCAACGGCTCCTCATTGAGCCGCTCTATGATCAGGGATGTCCACTTGTCGCCGATCAGCGACAGGATTTCGCTGATGGGGCGGCAGTTCTCCGAGATGTGGCCGTGACGTGGTTTCATAAAGGTGCCTTCTTGCAACCCGTTTTCCTCTGCCAGATATAGGGGCGGTTACCAAAGGATACCACCGGGAATTTGACCCCGGGCGGACAGAGGAATGAAAAATGAAGAAAATACTGGTTCTCGTCGGCTCCAACCGTAAGGAGTCGATCAATCGCAAATTCGCCGAGGCGCTGGAAAAGCTGGCCGATGGGCGCCTGGAATTCGAATATTTCGATCTCGCCGCTTTGCCGATGTACAACGACGATGACGTCGCGGAATACCCGGCATCCGCGCAAAAGCTCAAGGACAGCGTTGCAGCGGCTGACGGCATTCTCATTGTTACACCGGAGCACAACCGCTCCATCCCTGCCATTCTCAAGAACGCGATTGACTGGGCGTCTAGGCCCTGGGGCCAGAACAGCTGGACCGGCAAAGCGACCGCGGTCGTCGGTTCCAGCCCGGGCGCGATGGGGGCGATCGCAGCGCAGATTCACCTGCGCTCGATCATGGTCAGCCTTGGCGCCACGCTGATGACGAGCCCGGAGGTCTATCTGCAGATGAAGCCGGGCCTGGTCGATGAAAACAATGACATCGCCAATGAAGACACAAGGGCTTTCCTGTCCGGCTTTGTCGACAGGTTCTCTGCCTGGGTCGGTGTTGCGCAGGAGCGCGCTGCTGCCTGAGTGGACGGCTTGGCCAACAAAAAAGCCGGCACGTGTGGCCGGCTTTTTCATGCTTGCGGGAAGGTGATCAGTCGAAAAGACTTGAAACCGATTCTTCTGTCGCCGTGCGCGAAATTGCTTCGCCGATGAGGTCGGAAATGGTGATGGTGCGGATGTTCTCCGCCGCTTCCACTGCCGAGCTCGGCTGGATGGAATCGGTGATCACCAGTTCCTTCAGCCGCGATCCGGAGATGCGTGCTGCCGCGCCGCCCGAAAGAACGCCATGCGTGATATAGGCGGTCACACTGGTTGCGCCGTTGTTCAGCAGCGCGTCGGCCGCATTGCAAAGCGTGCCGCCGGAATCGACGATGTCGTCGATTAGCAGGCAATCCTTGCCACTCACGTCGCCGATCACGTTCATCACTTCGGATTCGCCCGGCCGGTCGCGGCGCTTGTCGACAATGGCAAGCGGTGCATCAATGCGCTTTGCCAGCGAGCGGGCACGCACCACGCCGCCGACATCCGGCGAAACCACCATCACATTGGAGAGCGTATAGTTCGCCTTCACGTCGCGTGCCATCACGGGCACGGCGAAAAGGTTATCGGTCGGGATGTCGAAGAAGCCCTGGATCTGGCCTGCATGAAGGTCCAGCGTCAGAACACGGTCGGCGCCTGCCTGGGTGATCAGGTTGGCCACCAGCTTGGCCGAGATCGGCGTGCGGCCCGATGTGCGCCGGTCCTGCCGGGCATAGCCGAAATAGGGCAGCACCGCAGTGATGCGCCGGGCCGAAGAGCGCCGGAAGGCATCGATCATGATGAGAAGTTCCATCAGGTGATCGTTGGCCGGATAGGCGGTCGACTGAAGGACGAAAACGTCCTCGCCGCGCACATTTTCCTGGATTTCGACGAATATCTCCTGATCGGCGAACCGTCGCACGGTGGCTTTGCCAAGAGAAATGTTGAGATAGCGGGAAACGGCCTCTGCCAAAACCCGGTTGGAATTGCCCGCAAAGAGCTTCATGGAATGTCCTCGGAGAACGCCTTGACGCTTGACCGCGCTTTTAACGGGGTGAGGCTTTATTGCAAGCGCCTGAGGAAAGAATCACGATGAAATCCCGAAAAAATCAGCCCTGCCGCTGCGCCAGCCATGCGGACAGTTGACTGATGGTCGAGTCTGCCACGGCTTCCATCGTGGCGCTGGTGACGGAAGACCAGCCGTCGCCCTGACCGCCGGGCGCAGCCTGCTGGCCCTGGATGCGGTGCAGCCGGTTGCCCGACGGGTCGAGCACGTCCCATACATAAATCACGGTCGTCTTGCCGCCATCGGCGATGGCCGAGAAGTAGCCTTTCATCACCATGGAGGCGCTGCCGCCCTGGGGCACAATCGCGATGCCGCTTTGTCTGGCACGGGCCTCCAGACGCCGCGACAGGGCCGGCACGGCTTCAGCCGTCGCGCCGATCACCGGGGCAAACTGGATGCGCTCACTGGTGGTCACGGCCTGCAGGGGGGCTGCTGCAGTCTCGTTCGCCGCGTCCGTCTGTAAGGCGAGGGCGGTTTCGGTCGGCTGCTGCTGAAGCCCGGTCTGCCCACCGGGCACTGTGCCCGCCGGTGTCGGTCCGGAATTCAGATCGAGCATGGAGCCCGTGTTGCAGCCGGCAAGGCCGGCAAAGCTCAACATGGCGATGCCCGTTATGGCGCGCTTTGTAAAAATACCGCAGCCCCCCTCAATGGCTTCGATCCTGCGCGGCATATTGCCTTCACCTCGTTATAAGGTCCAGCCCGTAGCGCGAAAGCGGCTCGGGGTCGTCTTCGGTGGTCAGATAGGTGCGGCCGAGGCACATGGCGCTGCCCGTGTCGGAATCCATGATGATCATGTGTGCGAACAGCGTCATGCCCGGCGCGATGGGCTCTTCATTGCCGGCATAAAACATCTGTGGATCCATCCAGGACGGCGAGAACCGCGCGCCCAGCGAATAGCCGCAGGCGTTCAGCCGGTGCTTGGTCAGGCCATGCGTTTCCATCACGCGCGCATGCGCGTCGAACACGTCGCCGAACGTGTTGCCCGGTGTCATCGTCTTCTGCACCGCGGTCAGCGCATCGCGTGCCGCGTCGAAAAGCTCCTGATGCCTTTTCGAGACCTTGCCCGTCAGCACGGTCTGCATCATCGCCGCATGATAGTGGTGATAGACGCCGGCCCATTCGAGCGTGATCTGGTCGTTCTTGTTGAGCTTGCGCCGGCCCGCCTTGTAGCGGCACAGAAGTGCGTCCTCGCCCGAACCGATGATGAATTCATTGGCCGGGTAGTCACCGCCGCCGGCAAACACCGCCCCTTGCATGGCGGCTAGAATCGCGGCCTCGTCGCCGCCCTGTTTGATCAGCGGCAGCGCGGCATCCAGCGCTTCGTCACCGAGCTTTGCAGCCCGTTTCACCTTCTTGATTTCCGCCTCGCTTTTGAACAGCCGCAGCCGGCTGACGAGGTCCGACGCGTCCTCGATCTTGCCAAATGTCTGCAACTGTTCATCAAGCAGACGGGTGCTGCGGCCCGTGAGGCCATGCGTGTCGTATTCGACACCGATCCGGGCACCCAGCAGGTCGAGATCGTTCAGAAGATTGCGCAGGTCGACGGCCGGGTTGGCGTCGTGCCTGTCTGTCCACAGGACGATGTTTTCGATGGTGGAGGTGTGCCGCGCCTGACGCAGATCGGCCGAGCGTGTCAAAAGCACCATCGAGCCATCGGCCTTCACGACAAGGCACTGGAAGAAGCAGAAGCCGAACGTGTCGTAACCCGTCAGCCAGTACATGCTCTCCTGCGCGAAAAGCAGCATGGCGTCGAGCTTGCGCTCGGCCATTTCGATGACGAGGCGATCGCGCCGGGAATCGAATTCTGCCTGGTCAAAATGAAGCGCCATCAAATGTCCTCCAGGATGATCGCTGAAATCTGGCGTCCGTAGTCCTTTTCGCCGCGATGCGTGGCGCGGCGATAGGAATAGAAATGCTCTTCTTCTTTATAGGTGCAACGCCCGATCTGCACGGCATGGACGCCGGCCGCCGTCAGCCGCGCCACCGTGTAGCCATTGAGATCAAAAAGCGCATGCCCGGCCTTGGGCGACGGGCGGAACCAGTCCCGGTTTGCCGGGTTGTGGTTGACGAAACGCTCCACGAATTCCGGCCCGACCTCATAGTTTTCCTGGCTTATGGAGGGACCAAGCACGGCGGTGATGTTTTCCCGCTCCGCGCCCAGCAGTTCCATCGACGCGATGGTGTTTTCCAGAATGCCGGTCAGCGCCCCTTTCCACCCGGCATGGGCAGCCGCGATCACCCGCGCCTTGCCATCGGCGAGCAGAATGGGCCCACAATCAGCCGCCAGTGCACCCAGTGCCAGTCCCGGCCGATTGGTCACCACTGCGTCGGCCTCGGGGCGGTCTCCCGCAAAGTTCATCGACAATGACGGCATGGGGCGAATGCACCTGATGAACGGTCAGAAGATGATCTGCGTCGACACCCAGCCATTCGGCCACGCGCCTTCTGTTCTCTGTCACCGTCTCGCGGTCGTCGCCCGAGCCATAGCCCACATTGAGCCCTTGATAGAGCCCCGTCGAAACGCCGCCCACCCGGGTGAAGAAGCCATGCTTCACACCATTCTCCCGCTCACGGTCCAGTAGCGGGGACCGCAGGGGTTCCGGCCTCGTCGTGTCAAGCATGCGCCGCCTTTTCAGATGTTCTCAAGCGGCGGGATGGTGGGGCAGGGGCGAAATCAAGTCAATGCGCTGAGACGAATGGGGGAACCGCCACTGTGGATGGCGTTACGGCCAGCACCTTGAACAGCGTTCCCATCTGGTCGGGGCCGGCGAGCCGCTCCACATCGTTGCGAATGGCCTGCTGCTCCGTGGCGTTTCTGCCGGCACCCAGCCGTCCGGCACGCTCTAGAAGGCCGAGCCCGATGAGAAAGTCACCCTGGCTCATCAGCTCGGCGGTCAGACCCTGCTCCTTTGCCGCACCTGCCAGAGCGGAGAAATCCACATGCGCCGTCAGGTCGGCTTTGCCCGGCTCCTTCAATACATTCTGATAGGCGTGGCCGCGCATGGCCTGCAGCGTGTCGCCGGGGGCGGGTGACGCATAGCCATAATCGATGAAGAGACCGGCGCCGCCCTTTCGGCCGATGCGTTCGGCGATGCGGGCCATCAGCGCATTGCGTGCCGGCGCGAGTTCCACGATCGCCCCTTCGGGCGCGTTATTTGCACCCGGCGGTAAAAGAGCGGGGTCCGCAGAGCCGGCGCCTGCCATGAACGCAAGCCGTTCTTCCGCATCGAGGCCAATCACGCGTTCGCGCCAGGCATTTCCAACCTTCACATATTGCCGGATGGGAATGGCGTCGAACAGCTCATTGCTAACAATGAGAAGCGGCCCTTCCGGCAAAGCGTCCAGATCGGCGATCCATGCCACTTCACCTTCCGGAAGCCCAAGCGTCCTGCGCTGCACGTCGCTCAGCCGGGGGCTCGCTTCGATCATGAAAAGCCGCATCTGCTTTCTGAACGCGGGGTCGATTTTCGCCCAGGTCCGTAGCATGTCCTTCATCAGCGTGCCGCGTCCGGGGCCGATCTCCGCCACAACAGGCGTTTTCGGTGCGCTGCTCTCCTTCCACGCCGTATAGAGCCAGACGGCGCACAACTCGCCGAACATCTGGCTGATCTCCGGCGCGGTGGTGAAATCGCCTTCGGCACCGAAGGGCTCGCGCGTCGTGTAATAGCCCTCTTCGGGATCAAAAAGGCAAAGCGCCATGTAGTCGGCGATGCTCATCGGCCCCGCCGTTTCGATCTGCGCTTTGATGCGGTCCTTCAGCGTCTTCATCGGGCTGCGGCCCGCGCCCTCAGCATTGCCCACACGCCCACAAGCACCATGGGCAGCGAAAGCACCATCCCCATGGTCAGCCACCCGCCGGCCAGATAGCCGATATGCGCGTCAGGCTCGCGGAAGAACTCGACCACGATGCGCGAGAGGCCGTAGCCGCACACGAACGCGCCAGCGACGAAGCCCGGCATCTTCAGCCTCAGCCTGTATGGGTGAGAAGGCGCAGCACCACGAAAAGCACCAGCCCTTCGAGCGCTGCTTCATAAAGCTGGCTCGGGTGGCGCGGCTCCGGCCCGCCATTGGGAAAGACAAAGGCCCAGGGCACGTCCGTCACCCGACCCCAGAGTTCCGAGTTCACGAAGTTGGCCACACGCACCAGACCGAGACCAATCGGCACCACCGCCGAAATCGTGTCGAACAGGCTCCAGGCATTGATGTCGCGCTTTCGGGCGAAGAGCAGCATGGCGAGCGTGACGCCGAGCAGCCCGCCATGGAACGACATGCCCCCCTCCCACACGGCGAGAATGTCGAGCGGGTTCGCGATGTAGCGCGGCAGGTCGTAAAAGAGAATATAGCCAATCCGCCCGCCGGCTACGATGCCGATCGCGGCCCAGAGAACGAAATCGTCGAGATCCGTGACCGTCATCGCCGGCTTGCCGTCTGCCCACAGGCGCTCGTTCGAAACCAGCCGGCGCGCATACCACCAGCCGGCGAGGATGCCGACCACATAGCCGAGCCCGTACCAGTGGATTGCGAGCGGCCCCAGTTGCAATGCCACCGGATCGATTGCGGGAAAGGGCAGGGCGGCCAGGGGCGTCATCAGATAGTCGGTCAATCGTGCCTCCGGGCGCATGGAACTCAGACGCGGCAGGTATTGCGGAGCATCGGGGCGAGGTCAAGGCGCGCTGTGCCGCGGTTTCCCATCTTCAATCTGGAGAAGGCGCTAAGGCTTTCAGCCTAGTCGCTACTTCACCAGCGGAAGCGTAGAATTGTGGGCTTCAGTCTCGGCAACATGATTTCTCGAAAGGAGCAGTACCAACCCCGGGAGGTAATGATGACCGATACCAAGTGGATGATCAGGGGACGTGAATTTATTCACTGCAACTGCGCTTATGGATGTCCATGCCAGTTCAATGCCCGGCCCACACATGGAGGCTGTCACGCTGTCGGGGTGGTGCACATTGACGAAGGCCGGCATGGCGGCGTCAAACTCGACGGCCTGAGCATGGCCATGATCGTGTCATGGCCGGGCGCCATTCACGAAGGCCATGGCAGCGTTGTTCCCATCATCGATGAACGTGCCGATGAGAAGCAGCGCGCAGCAATGCTGCGGATCATGAGCGGTGAGGATACGGAACCCGGCGCGACCTTCTTCCAGGTTTTTTCAACCACCTATGAAAAAGTGCATGACCCGGTTTTCGCAAAGATCGATGCCGAGGTCGATGTGACCGGCCGATCGGCGACGTTGAATGTGCCCGGCTGGATCAAGGCACGTGGCGAGCCGATCATCAATCCTGTCAGCGGCGAGCAGCATCATGCGCGCATCAATCTGCCGAGTGGGTTTGAATATGATGTCTGCGAGGTGGGCCGTGGCTGGGCGGATACGCAGGGGCCGATTACCCTGTCGTTACCGGACTCGCACGCTCATTTCTCGAAGGTTCACATGACCGGCGAGGGCGTCGTGCACTGAGCTGATCCTTCCAGGAGGGCAAAGGCATGGCTTCCACCGCACTGGAAAACACCCTGCGGCGCGACCGCCTGATTGTCGGCGCGGCGCTTGCCGCGCTGACGGTCGTTTCCTGGCTCTACATCCTGTGGCTGGTCGAGACCATGGACATGGCCATGCCCGCTGGCGACGGGATGACGACGTCCATGCAGGCTGCTGCGCCGGTGGGCGAGGGGATGGTGATGGGCCTCCATCCGTGGAACCTCACCTATTTCGCCTTCATGTTCGTCATGTGGGCGGTGATGATGGTCGGGATGATGACGCCATCCGCAGCGCCCATGCTCCTCATCTATGCGCGTGTTGGTCGTGCCGCCGAAGAAAAGGGCAGGCCGCTTGCGGCGACCGGCTTCTTTGCCGGTGGCTATCTTCTTGCCTGGACGGCGTTTTCCTTCATTGCCACTCTGGGCCAGTGGGCGCTGGAGCGGGCGCTTCTGCTTACACCCATGATGGCGAGCGCGAGCGCGCTTTTCAGCGGGCTGGTGCTCATTGCGGCCGGTCTGTTCCAGTGGACCCCGCAGAAGGATGCCTGTCTGAGCCACTGTCAGGCGCCGCTTGCCTTTGTCCATGCCCATGGCGGCTTCCGGCGCGAGCCGGCGGGCGCGCTGGCGCTTGGCTTCCGCCACGGGCTTTATTGCATCGGCTGTTGCTGGGCACTGATGGCGCTTCTCTTCGTTGGCGGTGTGATGAACGTTCTCTGGATCGCCGCCATCGCGATCTTCGTGCTAGCCGAAAAGCTGCTGCCGCCGCGCTGGCCGGTGTCGCGCATCGCCGGCGGCGTGCTGATTGCGCTCGGCATCTGGGTGCTTGCCGGTGGTGCGCTTTAGGCGTGGTTCCTGCTGGCGCTGCGACAGCAAATGACCTTGCATTCGGCGCGCGAGCCCACTACCTCAAATGGATCAACCTGAAAGGCGCGCCATGACCAACGGAAGCAACCGAATCCTCGACGAGTTCGCTAAGCTGATGACCGATGCCGCAGGCGCGGCCCAGGCGTGCGCCGTGAGGTGGAGACGGCCTTTCAGGCACAGGCCGAACGCATCCTCAACTCGATGGACGTCGTCCAGCGCGAAGAGTTCGAGATGGTGCGTGAGATGGCGCTCAAGGCACGCGAGGAAAATGCGGCGCTCACCGCCCGCATCGAAGCACTGGAAGCAAAACTTTCGGAAGGCGGTGCCGCAAAACCTGCGAAATCTGATTCGAAACCGGCGTCATCCACCCGGGCGAAAAAATAATTTTTTATTACCGGCGCCTGTGTATGGCGTCGAAAAATCCTTGTTCGAGAGTCGCTTACGCCGCGCCGCCCCATGCCGCGCGGTGTTTCTATCCACACACCCCTTGGCCTTTCGGCAAAAAAGGTCTGGTCACGCGACTCTGCATCAATACACTGAATTTACAGCGTGATTCGTAACTGGTCATGCAGTCGGGCAGGGGCGGGCCCGCGTTAGTTCCATGCGTTGTCGTTGTCGCTCCACACTGTGTTTCAGGTTTGAAACGTCTTGCGGAAGATCATTTCCGCTGTGGATTCTTGCGGGGTGTTGCGGCGCCTCCAGATACGGGAAAGCAGATTAATGAGCCTTCTTGAACTCGACATGACCCGTGATGCGCATCCCGTCGATGTCATCGAACATGTCGCGCACACCAATGACTGGAGCTTCGAGCGTAATGGCGACGACGAGATCGCCATCGCCGTGGCCGGCACATGGACCGACTATAACGTGTCCTTCTCCTGGATGGAGGAATTCGAGGCGCTGCACGTGGCCTGCGCCTTTGACCTGAAGGTGCCCGCGAAGCGTACTCTGGAAGTCATGCGGCTCCTTTCGCTCATCAACGAACAGATGCTGTTCGGCCATTTCGATCTCTGGGAGCGCGAGAATGTGGTGATGTTCCGGCAGGCGCTCGTTCTTGCCGGTGGCGTCGAGCCAACGGGCCAGCAGGTCGAGACCATGCTGAACAGCGCTCTGGAAGCCTGCGAGTGCTATTATCAGGCTTTCCAGTATGTCATCTGGTCGGGCAGCACGGCGCAGGAAGCCCTGAACAGCGTGCTGTTCGAGACTTACGGCAACGCGTAGGTCGCAAGCAGGGGAGCGGGCATGTCATCGGAAATGACCCCGGAAATCACCTTTGACGATTTCCTGAAGGTGGATATCCGTATCGGCACCGTCATCGAGGCAGAGCCTTATCCGGAAGCCCGCAAGCCTGCCATCAAGCTCAAGGTCGATTTCGGTCCGGAGATCGGAATCAAGAAATCGTCAGCGCAGATCACCGTCCATTACACGCCGGAGACTCTCGTCGGACGGCAGGTGGTGGCGGTGGTCAATTTCCCGCCGCGCCAGATCGGCAAGTTCATGTCGGAAATCCTCGTCATGGGGTTCTCAGACGAAAATGGCGCCATCGTTCTGGCCGGATGCGACGGGAAAGTGCCCAACGGCAGCCGCCTGCATTAGGTCGTCCCGTGCCCATTCGGAGGCATATGGCGATCTTGAAACCCGGATGGTGCACCGAAGCATCCGGAAAAATCAGGTTCATTTTCCAGTCCAACGCCCTGGCGCTTCCCATCTCCGGTAGAAGCCTGTACCCGCGTGGACACAATCCATCCTGATATCAATCGTATTTGAATAAGCGGTCATCCAGCGCGTTGTCTCAATCCAGATAATCAAATTTGTCCGCACCATCGAAACGGCGAATGCGCAGGCCGGCGATCGCACCCGGCTCCATCAGCCGCGCATTGATGGCCATGCGGTTGCCTTCACCAATCGGGCGCCAGTGCGTCGTGCACCCGCATGTGGGGCAATGGTGCATTGCGAGCGTCCTGTCGCCTTGCACATAGGCGACGGTGTCGTCTTCGCCGCACAGGAAGGTCACTTCGGCAGGACTGCAGTGAAGCCAGAGAACACCGAGCCTGCGGCAGAGCGAGCAATTGCAGTCGGTTAACCACAAGGGCCGCGCGGATGTTTCCATCCGCACGGCCCCGCAATGGCATGTTGCCAGAAACATCGCTGTCGCGTCAGGCGACTTCGTCGTCGCGCTGGTTGACGAAGATCAGGACGCCGACGATGGCCACGTAAAACTTGAAGGCCGCGTCCTGGCCGTTCCAGGTGTCGGACTGCCACATCAGGAACCATTCGCCGCCGACGACCATGAAGCCGAAGAACCAGACGAGAAAGCCGGTCGTCGCGCCGGCGATCATCAGTTTCTTGGACGCCTGGAACTCGGCAGCTGAAGCGCTGCGCGCGCCGAACATTCTAAGCCCGCCCAGAAGCAGGAGAACGAAGGTCAGGCCCTCACCGGCGATAATCAGCCAGTAGCCGGCATGCCACAGGGTCGGCGAGGTGATGGCCCGATACATGGCCGCATTGCCGGGAAATGTCGTGTCCATGCTCAACACATGCTGCACGAACGCGAAGTTCGAGCCGTAGTCCGTGATGTTGTTGAAGGTGACCATGAATGCGAAGGCAGCGAGTGCCAGCGTCATGGCGATTTTTGCGTAGCGTGAGGTCATGAGCCCCCTCCTTGCAATGAGCGGCCGGGAAAATCATGCGTCTGTGGCCCGGTCGCGACTCAGTGTGTTAGACGAAAGGATAACGTGCAATCTTTCGTGGGCGAAAGGTCAAGAGCATGGCCTTCTTTCCGCAGGGTTATCGACAGCAGGAGACATGCGCTTGAAGACGATCATCGAACTGACCAGCGCGGCGCGCCGCAGGGCCGAGACTGCGGGGCTGGCGACGCAGCTCGACCGCCTCAGCCTTGGTGAATGGGCGCGCAAGGGCGATTTCGTTGAACTGGCGGGGCACGACGAGACCATTGTGTTCATGATCCGCGCCCGACGCATCCGTGTTGATGCCAATGATATGCAGACACTGGTCTTTGAGCTGGATCATCCACCACGCCCAGCCGTGCGCTGACGCATACCGCGGTGCCACCTCGTTGACACGTCACTGCCTGCTCGTTCTAATTTGGGCGAACATTCGTTCAATGGCTCTTCGTGAGCGACTGCATCTGGTCTGTGGAGGCTGCCTTGCGCGCAATCAATATCCGGCCGGGACTGACGTCGGTGCTTGTCATAGGCGGCCTTTTCCATGGAGCGTTTGTAAGTCAGGCGCTTGCGTTTGATTTTGATGGACTGCTGAAGCGTCTGGAGCCGGTGCGGATCACCCGGGAAAAGCTGCGAGAAGATGTATCCGGGGGGCGTGAGGCTTTTCTGGGGCTGGTTTCGAGGGCTGAGGGCGGCGATGCTGATGCTCAGTATCAGCTGGGCCTTTGTCTGCGGGACGGATGCCATGATTACCTGGGCATTCGCCTGCCTCCGGTTTTGACGGGGGAGGCTGCATGGTGGTTTACGCAGGCAGTCAAGTCAGGCCATCTCCCCGCGCGTGTCGAGCTGGTGCGGACGAAAGTGCCCGAAGAGCTTTATCACTACCACATGGCCGATGGTAAGCAGGTGGAGACACGTACGGACGTGCAAACGCTCACTCATGAAGAGAAGCTCGAAATTCTGAAACCGGCTCTTGAGGCGGGGTATCGAAAAGCTCTTTCGGAAATCGAGCGTGTGGAGCGGGAATGGGCCAGCGATCTGCGCCATGAGCAGGCTTTCAGGGAGAGGGAAGAGACGCTGGCAGCCCTTGAGGAACAGTTCGCCGAGACCGGAGATCCGGACTTCCTCTACCAGATCGGCCAAATTCACATAAAGGGCTTTGTGTACGCTCACGAGGGGAATGAGAGGAGTGTGATGTCGAGGCAGGAGGGGCCCGCTTTCGAATATATCGAGCGCGCTGCCGGCCTCGGACACGGCCCCGCAATCCTCCTGCTTGGAAGCTTTTACGAACATGGAGTGGGCGTTGAGGAAAACTGGGACACGGCGCTCAATCTCTATCTCCTCGCGGAGGAGAAGGGCACGCCGGGCGCGGCCGCAAGGATCGCCTATGTCGAACGGAAAATTCAGGTTCCGATCGAGCGCAAGAAGCGCATGGCTTTCCTCATGGGCCTGCTTGCGGCCGGCGCCGTCGCCCTAAGCGAGAGCAGCGGATCCTCCGCTGGCAACGAGACCGCCGGTCAGAGTGAAGCAGACGGGATCAGGAAGCACACCGACGACACGATCAATACGATCATGCACCTGGACCTTTACAAGCACTCCGCATTCTGACGGCCGGTTTCATCGAGCCTGACCCGCGCTTCAGAAGGTCCGGCCCCTCCGCACCTTCAATCTCAGGACGGTACCCGGATCACCGCCCGAAGTCCGCCAAGCGGACTGTCGTCCAGCGTCACGTCGCCGCCGTGGCTGCGGGCGATGTCGCGGGCGATGGAAAGGCCGAGACCCGTACCGCTTTCGTCCTGGTTGCGGGCTTCATCAAGCCGGACAAAGGGCTTGAACACGTCTTCACGCATGTCAGCGGGAATGCCGGGCCCGTCATCGTCCACGGTGATGGTCAGCGTTCCATTGGTGTTGCGCGCGGTGATTTCCACATTGGAAGCGTAGCGGAATGCATTGCCGATCACATTGTTCAGAAGCCGGCTGAAGGCATTGGGTCGTGCGTGCAGGTGCGTGCTGCCCAAGGTCTCGACCTTCAGCGTGCAGTTGCGCAGGCCGGCTTCCTCCACGGCGCGGTCGAAGAACGCGGCCAGATCGAACGCGCCGGGGTCTTCCGCCGCCTCGCCGCGGGCGAAAGCCAGATACCCTTCCAGCATCGAGCGCATGTCCTCGATGTCCTGGTTGAGCGCTTCGATGTCTTCCTTGCTGCCGGCCACGGCAAGCTGCAGCTTGAAGCGTGTCAGGATGGTCCGCAGGTCGTGGCTCACGCCGGTCAGCATGGCCGTTCGCTGCTCGATCTGGCGCTCGATCCTTTCGCGCATCAAGAGGAAGGCACTGCCGGCGCGGCGGATTTCTTCCGCGCCGCGCGGCCTGAAGTCGCTTGGTGTCGGCCGCCCCTTGCCGAAACTGTCCGCGGCGGCCGCCAGTTGCAGGATGGGGCGAATCTGGTTGCGCAGAAACGCCACCGCGATGGCGATCAGCACCAGCGAGGTGCCGACCATCCACAAAAGGAAGATGTGCGTGTTCGAAGCGTAGGCCTGGCTGCGTCTGGCAAAGACACGCAGAACCTGGTTTTCAAGCTGGATGCGGATTTCGATGATGTTCGAATTGCCCACCGTGTCGAGCCAGAAGGGCCGGTTGATCTGCCGGGTGATCTCTTCGCCGAGCGTCTGGTCGAGGATCGAGAAAAACGGTTTCGGGCCGGGCGCGGGCAGGGGGTCGGGCGGCAGAAGGTCGATCTTGAGCGCCAGTCGCTCCTGGGCGATGCGGATGACCTGCGCATAGCCGTCATTGCCCGGATAGGTCTCGATCATGTCGATGATGGCAGAGATGTCGCGCGTGACCGCCTGGCTCAGCCGCTGCGTGACCGTCTGCCAGTGGCGTTCCATGAAAACGAAGGCAATGACCGACTGCAAAAGCAGCATCGGCGCGATCACGATGATGAGCGAGCGCGCATAGAGCTGTTTGGGCATGTAGCGCGAAACGATGCGCCAGAACCGCCGCCACGGTCTGCGCATCGCCCCGAATGCCTGTCTGAAGCGCGCCAATGGCGTGATCTTCCCGGCCGGCGTCTTCTGATCTGGTCTGATGTTCAATTCCGCCATTCGCCCTTGCGGGCATCCATTCCCGAACTGCAATCCGGTCCGATCCTATGCATTGGAGGCGCAAGAGGAAACAGCTTTTCCGTGCGCTGCACACATGCGGACAACGCGACGCCGCGTGCAGGCAGGAAAAAGCACCGGGCGCAGCGAAAGACCCCTTGACTTAAAGTCAACTTGAACTTCGAGAGTGCGCCGCATCACCGTTCCATCCGTCCTTCAAGGAGACACCATGTCCGCACGCCCGCAAACCGCGCCTTCCGCCAATGCAATCTATCGGGTCGATAAATTTGCCGTACCGGCGCCGGCCCGCGAAGAGTTTCTCGAGCGCGTTTCCGCCACGCACACCCTCCTGCGCCAGCAGGCGGGCTTTCTGGGGGACATCATTCTCGAACAGGCGTCGGGGCCGGGCGAGTTCAATTTCGTCACCATGGTCGAGTGGGAAGGGCCCGAAGCGATCGTGCGCGCGGGCGAGGCCGTCGCGCGCATGCATTCAGAAACCGGTTTTGACCGCCATGAGATGATGGACCGCCTCGGCATCCGGGCCGATATTGCGAACTACCAGTCTCTCGCCGTCTGACGCCGGGGTTACTCGACGCTCAGCCGGTAGCCGATGCCGCGCACGGTCTGCAGGTAGACCGGGTTGGACGGGTCGCGCTCGATCTTGCGGCGCAGGCGATTGATCTGCACGTCGATCGTGCGCTCGCCCACTTCCGAGTCCTCGCCCACCAGTTCGTGCCGCGGCACGGTCTCGCCGGCCCGTTCGGCG
Source organism: Nitratireductor aquibiodomus NL21 = JCM 21793 (assembly GCF_000615975.1). Taxonomy (GTDB): domain Bacteria; phylum Pseudomonadota; class Alphaproteobacteria; order Rhizobiales; family Rhizobiaceae; genus Nitratireductor; species Nitratireductor aquibiodomus. The sequence continues at coordinate 18,831 of NZ_BAMP01000048.1, forward strand.
AAGATGACCATGATGTCGCGTTCCCGGTCGGTCAGCTTCACCAGCTTGCCGCTGTGCTTCAGTTCGCGCTTGGCGATCTGGAAGGCGTAGGGGCCGAACACCACCTGTTCCACCTTCGGAGTGGACTGTGGCGTGCTGCGGCGCAGAATGCTGTTGATGCGCAGCACCAGCTCGCGTGGGTCGAACGGTTTGGGAAGATAGTCGTCGGCGCCGGCTTCCAGCCCGGTGACGCGGCTGTCGGTTTCCGACAGCGCCGTCAGCATCAGGATCGGTGTGTCCTTTTCCTCGCGCAGAGATCTGGTCAGCGATACGCCGTCTTCTCCCGGCATCATCACATCGAGCACGACGAGGTCGAAATCGAGGCCCACCAGCTTGCGGCGTGCCTCGGCAGCGTTGCCGGCAATGGTAACCCGGAAGCCGTTTTCACGCAGGAACCGGTTGAGCAGGCTGCGAATGCGCGTGTCGTCGTCCACCACCAGCAAATGCGGCGCATCATCGCTCAGGACAGTGTGGTCCTTCTCGAGATTGCCGGTTTCGCTCATTGTGACGATCTCCTCAACCGATGTGTCCGATGTGCCATGCGTCTTCTACTTAGAGCGTCCGTTGGGCAGTTTGTCCATCTGGGCGCGCAGTTCCGGGTTCACCATGGCGCGCAGAAAACGCTCCACCGCGGCACTGTCGCCCGGTTCCGCCTCTTCAAGTGCCGCACGGATGCGGCGGGACTGTGGCAGTGCCAGCGCCAGCGCCAGATCGCGTCCTTTCTGTGTCGGGTAGAGTTCGCGCTGGCGGCGGTCGCGGGGCCCCGGTATCTGCACGATATACCCATCGTCGATAAGCTGTTTCAGCACCCGCGCCAGGCTCTGCTTGGTGATCCGCAATACCTCCAGCAGCTCCGCAACGGTCAGCCCCGGCAGTCGGTTGACGAAATGCAGGACCCGATGATGCGCCCGTCCAAAGCCATACTCGTCAAGAATGGCGTCCGGGTCGGCGGTGAAATCCCTGTAGGCGAAGAACAGGTGCTCAATGATGGCGAAATCTACGCCGTCATCCAGTGTCAGCGGGGTTTTGATCGGGTCGGCGTCGGTCATGCTCTTGGGCTGCTTCCGGTCGTTTCGGGCGGTGATGAAGAAATTATGTCAGCCTTATTGACATAATTTCAAGGCGTGGTAATTTTTGACAATGTTTTCGTCCCGGCGCGAACGAAAAGGTACCCTGAAGGTCATTTTTCGGAACATCCTTCAAATTCCTTTTGGTAACGCATAGGCTGTGACGATTGAAGGCGTCGCCCACGGGCGGTATTTTCGGTTTGCCCGGTTCCACGGAAACGGACCGGCGGGAGAGGTTACATGGCAGCGGTTCCTTTTGATCAGCTCGAGGGCTTTATCTGGCTCAATGGTGAATTCGTCAAATGGGCAGATGCGAAGATTCACGTGTTGTCCCATGGACTGCACTATGCCAGTGCCGTGTTCGAGGGCGAGCGTGCTTATGGCGGCGAGATCTTCAAGCTCACCGAACATACCGAACGTCTGCATGAATCCGCCCGCATTCTGGGCTTCACCATCCCGTGGTCGGTGCAGGAAATCGATGATGCATGCCGTGAGCTTCTGGCGCGCCAGGGCTTCGCTGATGCCTATGTGCGGCCGATTGCCTGGCGCGGCAGCGAGATGATGGGTGTTTCGGCGCAGAACAACCGCATCAACCTTGCCATCGCCATCTGGCAGTGGCCGAGCTATTTCGACCCGGAGCAGCGCCTGAAGGGCATCCGCCTCGACATGGCCGAATATCGCCGGCCCGACCCGCGCACCGCGCCGTCCCGGTCCAAGGCTGCCGGTCTATACATGATCTGCACGCTCTCCAAGCATGCGGCCGAGGCAAAGGCTATGCCGACGCCATGATGCTCGACTGGCGCGGTCAGGTCGCCGAGGCGACGGGCGCCAACATCTTCTTCGTCAGGGATGGTGTTCTGCACACGCCGACACCTGACTGCTTCCTTGATGGAATCACCCGCCGCACGGTGATCGATCTTGCCCGCCGTCGCGGCATCGAAGTGGTCGAGCGCGCGATCATGCCGGAAGAACTGGAAGGTTTTGAACAGTGTTTTCTGTGCGGCACCGCTGCCGAGGTCACGCCTGTCTCCGAAATTGGCCCTTACCGCTTCGAAGTGGGCGAAATCACACGTTTTCTGATGAATGACTACGCCAACGAAGTGCGCCCGAAACTGTCTGTGGCGGCCCAGTAAGTCGCCGCAACCACAGGTTACTTTGTCAAATATTCACAGCCTCTTGTTTGACATGGGCCGGAATCGCGCTTTCATGGGCGGGCCGGCCCCTGGAGGTCGGCTCTTTGAGAGGGACCGGATATGGAAGCTCTACTTCCAATTATCGTGCAGGCTGTGACTGGCATTCTTGGCGGTGAGGCAATCGGCTCAGTCGTCAAGAAGGCCGCTATGGGTCACGGCGCCAAGATACTGAGTGGCATCATCGGCGGCGTTGGCGGCGGTGCTCTGCTTTCCGGCATGGGCGGCGATGCCGGTGCGCTGAGCGGCCTGCTGGGCGATGCTATCGGTGGCGCTGTCGGTGGTGGCGTTCTGACCGGCATTGTCGGCGCCGTCATGGGCGCGATGAACAAGAGCTGATTTTCATCAATTCTCTGAAACGGGCAGCCGGGGGCGGTTGCCCGTTTCCTGTTTCCGGCCCGCATCTCCGGGCCACCAGCAAGAGGGCTTCATGGGCAATCTCCGTGCCGGTGTCATTCCCGTGACGCCATTCCAGCAGAACTGCACCATTCTCTTCGACGAAGATATCAAGACTGGTGTTGTGGTTGACCCGGGCGGCGAGGTGGATCGCATTCGCGCAGCCATTGATGACAATGGAATTACTGTTGAATCCATCTGGCTGACCCATGGTCATATCGATCATGCCGGTGGTGCGATGGACCTCAGGGAGGCGCTGGGCGTGCCGCTGATCGGACCGCACGAGGACGACCGGGAGCTACTGGCCAACCTGGAAAACCAGGCGCGCATGTTCGGCCTTGATCAGTCGGTGCGCAATGTCACGCCCGACCGCTATCTGAGCGAAGGCGAAACGGTGTCGTTCGGTGAGCATGAGTTCGAGGTTCTGCATTGCCCGGGGCATGCGCCGGGCCACGTTGTCTTCTTCAACCGCAAAGCCCGCTTCGCGCATGTGGGCGACGTGCTCTTCAACGGTTCGGTCGGTCGTACCGACCTGCCGGGCGGTGATCATGATGCGCTGATCCGTTCGATCAGGGAGAAGCTGCTGCCGCTCGGTGACGATATCGGCTTCCTGTGCGGTCATGGCCCTGGTGGACGCTTCGGGGACGAACGGCGCTCGAACCCGTTTCTCGTATAGTTTCACGTTCAGTGTGTGTGGAGCCGGGCAATTCCATAGCCGGCAAGCGCCAGCGCAATGCCGGATGCGACCGTTCGCGTCTGGTTCCAGAACTGCCAGCGTGAAGAATAGTCGGACCAGATCGCTTCTGCCGCTTCAATCTCATCCGGCACCGCAATCAGAGCCAGCGCCTCGTTCATCGGCACGTTGACCGTCATTGTCAGAAAGAGACCGAAGATCAGGTAGATCGCGGCGCTCGCAGCGATCCATAAGGCCGGACCCCTTTGCCCGTTGTACCAGATCGCGAGCGCTGCCAGCGCAAGGACCGCGGGCGTCAGAAAGAAGGCGGGAAAGAAAACCGCATTGCGCACCGAGGCGTTCATCGCCTGCATGGCCGCGATCGCCACACGCGGGTCTGCCTGGTCGAGGCCCCACATGGTCGAGCACACCCAAGCATAGAAGAACCCGAAGATCGCCCCGGAGAAAAGAACAGCGGTTACCGAAAGTCCCGTGATCAGGCTGCGCATCGCCATGCCTCCAAAAACGTACATATGTGTACACTTTTTAATTTCGTACATTTGTGTACGGTAGCTGTCAAGACGGTGGGAGATGCGCATGCGTGAGGAAACGAGAACAGAACGCCAGGCTCAGATAGAGCGTGCCGCCTATCGGCTTTTGCGCGAGAGGGGCTATGGCGGAACGTCGATGCTGGCCATTGCCAGGGAGGCGAGGGCGTCGAACGAAACGCTTTATCGCTGGTATGGCGACAAGAATGGTCTCTTCAAAACGATGGTCGAGGCGAATGCGCGTGAAACACGCGGAGCCTTGCTGCGCGCAATCGAGGCGGGGGACGATCCGCTGGAATGTCTGGAGAACGTCGCCCCGGTTCTCCTCTCCATGCTTCTTGGCGAGAGGGCAATTGCTCTCAACCGTGCTGCTGCTGCCGATGAAAGTGGAGAACTGGGCGCTGCGATTGCCGCTGGCGGGCGCAACGCCGTGGCGCCGCTTGTCGAAGAACTGCTTCGCCGGGCATGTGAGGCAGGCAGTCTCACTGCATCGTCACCGACGACCGCTGCAGAACAGTTTCTCGGCCTTCTGATTGGCGACCTTCAGATCAGGCGCGTTATCGGTGTTTTGCCGGAGCCGGAGCCCGATTTCGTTGAAGCGAGGGTTTTCACCGCCATGACTGCATTCAAAAGCGTGTGCGGGTTTTCATTTATTGATTGACACATTTTCAGAAAATCAACTAATGGTTGTTTTCCGTGCGGAGTGATCGTGAGCATCTGCGGGTAGCCGCGATCCGGGTCCAGTGTACGTTGCTAATGCATGTCGCTTTCAAATGAATTCATTTGAAAGACAACGAACATGCATCATTTGAAAGTGTTACAGCGTCCTTTGCGCGTCTTATAAGACGCGCGGCGCTGTAGTGTCCGAGGGCCGGTTCTTCGTTTTTTCCCCGAGTGTCCATTGGATGCGTTCGCAAACTCCACATCCAGCTTTTCATGAAGAAAGGCCGGGCTGAGCCCGGCCTCATTTCGTCTCGGGGCAGGGAACTCCGAGATTAGCGCGGCTGGCAGAAATGCCGCTGGCCATCATAACCCATGAAGGTGCCGGTGCGGCCGTCAAAGCTGCGATAGCGGTTGGCGCAGTAGCGGAACCATTCGCGCGACCATGGTTCCATCGCGGCGCGATAGCGAACCGGATGTTCGCGATATACCGGGCGTTCCTGGTAGCGGTATGCTGGGCGCTCTCGGTATTGGTAGACAGGCTGGTAGTCGGGACGATAGGGCGGGTCGATGTAGACACGATCGTCGCCGCGGCGCGACTCCGAGATGAGCCCGCCCACAATGGCGCCTGCAGCCAGGCCAATCACGCCGGCAGCAATGGCGTCGCTGTTGTTGCTGCGGTGACGATGGCGGTGACCGGCATCGGCGGTGGAGATCGCTCCGAGCGTCGTGGCCGCGACGGCCAGCGAGAGAATGCCCGTCTTCAGGAAGCGTTTCATGACTTTACCTCTTCAAACACGAGCTGCGTTTTTTCAGGGGGAGCCGCAGCTTTCGCACTGGGTTTATCCATTCGCACCTGAATGGCACCTGAATGAGGCAGGCAGCCTGCGTTCAACCATTATGAACGCTCCTTATCCTGCGTGTTGCGTGTGTGACCGATGTCTGGACGGCGATCCATCGTTTCGCCCGAACGCGGGTTGCGCTAATCTCTGATTCTGGTGCTGCCCGCGCCGCCTCCCTCCATCGGGAAAGCAAACGTCATGCAGGGCTATCTGCCTTTTGAAACCGACTGTTCGGGCGGCTGCATAAGGAGGGGTTGCGAAACCAGCTCGCAATGGGAGGTTTCCGATGAAACTGACTGCCCCTCTCTACGCCCTGAAGCGCAGGGCGAAACTCCTGTCCCGCCGCGATGGCGTCCCGCTCCACGCAGCGCTCGATCGCGTTGCCAGCGAACAGGGATACGGCGGATGGAGCCTGCTGGCGGCAAAGGCCGCATCGCGTGCGCCGGCAACCATGCTGTTGTCCAGGCTCGCGCCCGGCGATTGCCTTCTGCTTGGCGCGCGTCCCGGTCAGGGCAAAAACGCGATTGGCGCTGGAACTGGTCGTCGAAACCATGAAGAGGGCAGATGGCGGTGCATTCTTCACTCTTGAATACACCGAACGCGACATCGTGGAGCGGTTTGGCGCTCTGGGGGCAGAGGCGACTCGCCATGCTGGCCGCTTTGTGTTCGACAGTTCTGACGAGATCTGCGCCGATCATATCGTGCGCGCGCTTTCGGCTGTGCCGCGCGGCACACTTGCCGTTGTCGACTATCTCCAGCTTCTCGATCAGAAGCGGATCAATCCCGATCTTATGGAGCAGGTGCAGTCTTTGCGGAGGTTCGGCGGCAGGAAAGGGGTGATCTTTGTTTTCATCTCCCAGATAGACCGCTCCTTCGATCTGTCGGGCAGGTCGCTGCCCGATATTGGCGATGTCCGTCTGCCCAATCCGCTGGATCTGTCATTGTTCAACAAACACTGTTTCTTGCACAATGGCGATATACGCTTCCATGGGTAGGGTCTTTGGGGGAGGGGCATTCCGGCGCGACTGCACCGGTTCGGCGGAAGCGGAAACGCAGGTCGCAGGACACCATTCTTATCTGCGGTCTGCTGCGCTGGTGCCTTAAACTCTGTGAAAAGAAGAAAGAGCGCGCGGCGGCTCGACTGACGCGCGTTCCCTGTTCTGCCTGCAGCAGAAGGGCCTGCCCGGAGGGCAGGCCGAAGCCTGGCGCCTTCGAAGCAGTTCCCGGAAAGGCGGAAGCCGGTTTCCGTTCGGAACTGCCTGAAAACCAGGGCCTGAACCGCTTCGCCAGTCTACGAAAACGATGAAGCGGTCTGTCCTGTACCCGTCACCCGGTCAGGGCGTAACCTCCAGGTTGACGGCTTTCGGGCCTTTGCCACGCTTGTCCGGCTCGGTCTCGAACGTGACCTTCTGCCCGTCCTCGAGGCCCTGCAGACCGGATGCCTGAACGGCTGAAATATGAACAAACACGTCCTTCTCGCCATTATCCGGGGTGATGAACCCGTATCCCTTGGCCTGGTTGAAGAACTTGACGGTACCACTCTGCGACATAGGAAGGAGTCCTTTCTCCCTTTATGCTGGTTTCGGCGGGCAAACCTCTTGATGGGTTCTCGCCCATGGCGTCATCGGTCGTTTACTGGGGGAGAAGAAACAGTCAGCTTCACGCCTCTCATCGGGACCAGTGGTGCGGGCTTTATGCCCGGACAAGTTGTTTGTCCTCGCTGCTTCGACGCGACTTCCTGAAGGCGCGATTACATCCGCCGCCAGGGCATGCCATTCCAGTCTCCGGGCCGGCAAATGCCCGAATGGCAGGGAGCTTGTTCGATTTTTTTAAAGGGAGCAAGCGAAAGTTTTGTGAATAATACGAATTGCGAAGAACAATGCGCCTGCAATCTGTGCGGGCAAATAAAAAGCGCGGCGAATGAACGCCGCGCTCGATATGTGCATCCGGGAGAGTCTGGAAATCAGACTGCCGACAGATTGACAGCCTTCGGGCCTTTGCCCATGCGGTCGGGCTCAACCTCGAAGGAAACCTTCTGGCCGTCGGTGAGCGTGGTCATGCCGGAGCGCTCGACTGCGAGATGTGTACGAACACGTCTTTCGCGCCATCATCGGGAGTGATGAAGCCGAAGCCTTTGCTCGCATTGAAGAATTTAACGGTGCCTGTCTGGGCCATTGGGAAACTCCTTTTCCCTTTGAGAGGTCGCGTCTGCGCAACGTGCACAGGTTAGCGGTGGTTCGAGAGTTTGAAGAAAATCGGGGAAAGGGGCCGTCCAAATCATAAAGCTTCCAGTCTCCGGGTCTGCAATCACCCGAGCGCGGGGAATCTATGGCACGAAAGGGAAATGGCTACAAGACTGCCTGAAAAGCCGGCTCTCATCCTCTTTTGGCCATACCGCCCGCATGTTCTACGGAAATGGCCGGGTAACGGGAGGTCGGAAAAATGCCATTTCCCGCCGGCTCCCGAGGCAGAACCCGACCGGTATTCGACCAAGGTATAATGCCAGTCAGCCCCTTGCGGCGGCTTCAAGTCCGGCTATGTCGAGCTTCACCATTTGCAGCATTGCCCCCATCACACGCTGCGCCCTGGCGGTATCCGGATCGTTTATCAGTTCGCCAAGCCGCCGCGGCAGGATCTGCCAGCTCAGGCCCCAGCGGTCCCTGAGCCATCCGCACTGTTCCGTCGTTCCGCCCTCGCCAAGCGCGCTCCAGAGCCGGTCGATCTCGTCCTGGGTTTCGCATTCGAGCATGATCGAGAAACTGTGGTTGAACGCGTCGAGAGGTCCTGCCTCAAGCCCCTGATAGCGCTGATCACCAAGTGTGAAGCTTGCTACTTTCACATTTCCTGCCGGCCCGCCCGGTGTTTCGGTGGGCAGCGTCTTCACGCTCTCTATGCTGGAGCCGGGGATCAGCGACGTGTAGAGCCGGAGTGCGCTCTCCATGTCTTTTTCGAACCAGAGATGCTGTGTGACCTTCATGCATTGCCCTTTTATTCTGATGGATGTTGCCACACAGGACGCACGGCGCACCCCGTTTCCGACACGGGTCTCAGACTTTTGGCGCAATGGGCATCCAGTGGTGCAGGATTTCCATGTCCGGCAGTGCTGCGGCCCAGAAATGGCCCTGAAACGGCTGGTCATGCGCGCGGTCGATGGGAATGCCGCGCAGCTTGCACAGAAGCAGCGTGCCAGCCGCGCCATGGGAGACGATGGCAAGGTCGCCGTCATCATGGCCGGCAACGATCCGGCTCACTGCCGCATATATGCGCGCCTGCGCGTCGACGGCGCGTTCCCATCCCCGGATGCTTTTCGCCGGACTGGCGAAGAAGGCATCCGCCGTCCGTTCAAATTCGGCCGGCGGAAGAAAGCCGGTTGCCGAGCGGTCGTTCTCGCCGAGCATGGGGTTGGTTCTGACGCCAGTGCGACGTTCAGCGTTCAGAATGACGGCGGCCTCACGCGCCTTTCTCTCTACACTCGTCCAGATGGTTCTGATGTCCGCGACCGCGTCGCTGGCCGCGAAGCGTATCATGCGTTCACGCCCGGCGTCGCTCAGGCCCCAGTCTTCCACGGTGATGGCCGGGTCGACGATCACCTCGGGGTGCGTGATGAAGATGAGTTTTGCCATTGCCCGTTTTCTGGCACGGCGCGCGTGGTGCGTCCATCCTGCGGGAGCGCTCAGTCTTGTGGCGCCGTGCCAAGCCGCGCGCCTTCATAGCCCTGTCTGGCAATCGTAGAGCACAGGCCAAGCCATTCGCAGCCAAGGCAGGCCTGCCGGGTCCTGCCCCCGGCAAAGGCGGTGCGCATCCGCTCGATCAGTTCCCGGTCGGGGTGAAGAATTTGCCCCGTGGCAATCTCATTGCCGAGCCAGCGCGAGAGCGCGCCTGCCGCCCGGGCGTCCCGCTCGCGCACGCGCGCGTTCAGGCAATGCGGTTGCGGTTCTTCGTCAAGCAGTGGCCGGCAGATGTCGTCCGGTCCTTCGATGACAAGCACATCCTCGCCCGCGTTGAGGCGCGCAACGATGCCGTCGTAATTTTTGGTGAAGGCGGGGCTGTAGCCCCGCCCGACATAAGTCAGCATGCACAGAAGGTGATGTGCACGCAGCCGCACCGTCATTGCGCATCACCGCGCTTTGCCGTGCGTGCGAGCGCCACCAGAGACGCAGCGCCGAGCGCCGACTTCAGGATGCCGCCGATCACGAATGGCGCCACGCCAAGCAGGAAGGCCTTCTCCATGCCGATCAGGCCGGCCAGCCAGACACCGCCCATGGCGAGGCAGAGTGCATTGGCTGCCAGCATGGAGGTGAAGGCGAGGAGCGGGCGCTCGGCGTTCCAGCCGCGTTCTGCCAGAAGGCCGACAAGCAGTGCCATGATCGGGAAGGACGCCAGGTAGCCGCCCGTCGGTCCGGCGAAGTGTGCGAGGCCGCCGGCGCCGCCGGCCAGAACCGGCAGGCCAACCATCGCCTCACCGAGCCAGGCGAGAACGGTCAGCGTGCCGAGACGCGCGCCATAAAGCGCTCCGATCATGGCAATCGCAAATGTCTGCATGGTGACCGGCACCGGCACCATCGGCACCTCAATGCGTGAGGCCAGGGCCAGGAACAGCGTGCCAAGCACGACCGCACCGGCCCTGAAGGCGAACGACCTCTGGTCGAGCTGCAGCGCACCGGCGCTGCCGATCAGCCTTGTGGTTTGCGATGTGGCGAAACTCTCAGACATGGGGGCACCTTTCGAATTATAGATAATTTAGAGTCTTGATCTATTATTGAGTCCACATTCGCGCGCTCTTGGCAAGAGGGGTGTGGACAATCCCTCTTCTTTCGTCCGATTGCAGGTGATTGCGTTCAGTTCTGGCGCGACCGGTTGCGGAGCCTGGGCGCCGGCAGGAAGCGCCGGGGAGGGCGTGTCCCGGTCAGCCCTCGATTACGAAAGCCTTGCGCTGCTTTCCAGACGCGGTCTCGACAGGTTTGTGCCCGATCCATTGCACATGCCGCGCGAGCACCGTGCAGGCCGCGTCCAGTTCACCGCGGCGCAGATGTTCAAGGATCGCGCGATGGTCGCGGTCGGTGCGCGTTTCCCAGTTCGAGCGCCAGGCCGAGAAGAGAAAGCGGGCGCTCGCCGCATGCAGATCGTCGATGGCGGCCAGCAGGCGCGGCATGCCGCATGGGGTGACCAGAAGCCGGTGAAACCGCCGGTTTGCGGCTTCCCACGCCATCACGTCCCGCGCCCGATCGCCTTCCAGCGTCGCCTCTTCGGCAGAAGCGAGGATCGCTGGCGTCAGGTGCTGCGCGGCGTTGCGCAGGGCCAGCACTTCCAGAGTCGCCCGCATCTCCGCCACTTCGCGCACCTGGTTCAGGTCGAATGCCGCCACCCGCACCCCGCGGCGTGGTTCGTTCTTTGCCAGTCCCTGCGCTTCGAGCAGCCGAAACGCCTCGCGCACCGGCACATGGCTGGCACCGAACTCCTCGGCGACATGGTCCTGCCGCAGCCGGGCGCCGGGCTCCAGCGTGCCGGAGATGATGCGGTCGGCCAGCGTGCGTGCGATCTGGGCGGCTTTGGTCTCTTTGTGTTCGGTCATAATTATAGATAATTTGCTTTGCGCTGCTTTGTCGAGTGGGCAGGTCGCCTGATTGTGAAAGATCAGGACGCAATGAACCTGTTTGGAGCCTGCTTGACGATTTCCATATTTGGGATAATTTCTCAAATATGGATTCTTCTTCGTACGATGACCACACCATAGACCAGCGTATTGCCGAGCGCCTGCGCGCGCTTCGTCAGGAGCGCGGCTGGTCGCTTGAGGACCTCGCCACGCGCTGCGGGGTCAGCCGCGCGACGCTTTCGCGCCTTGAGAACGCCGAAGTCAGCGCCACCGCCAATGCGCTGGGCAGGCTTTGCCAGCCTACGGCATGACGCTCTCACGCCTGATCCATCTGGTTGAGGACGATTTCCCGCCTTTGGTGCAGCGCGCCGGGCAGACGGTCTGGAGGATGCCCGCTCGGGCTTTGCGCGCCGCATCGTCTCGCCGCCCGCCCG
>NZ_BAMP01000047.1 GCF_000615975.1 Nitratireductor aquibiodomus NL21 = JCM 21793
CGCGCCGAGGCACGCACGGATGAGGAGATGGCCGCTGCCGTGCAGGGCATGTTCGGCCCGCAGGCGCGGGTCCCGGCCAGCGTTGTGAAAGAGGCGATCAGGCTTGGTTCGGTTTCCGGTCAGCGGGAAGAACTCATTGAAATCAGTTCACTGATTGTGCGTGACGGGACGCAGGGCGCGTTTCCCAAAACCATGCTTGAGGCGCTTTCCATGCCTGTTCATGTGGCCTGGGGCGCGTGCGATGCGGTTTTGCCCGCGCATCAGGCCGACGGGTTGCCGGAGCCGTTTGTCGTGCACCGCCTGCCGGGCTGCGGTCACATGCTGCCGGAGGAAGCACCGGCCGAAACGGCGCGCATTATCGCTGCGAGCCTTGGTGCGGGCTGACTGCAATATTCGGCTTTCTCATCGCGTTTTGCTTAAACTTGGCTTGTTTACGCCGCTTTCAGTAGCGGAACAAAACGTGATGATTTTCTGTTTTAGCCATGTTAACGATGGGTTAACGCTAAGTTTCGTCAGGAGTCCCGCCCATGAGTGAGGCTGGTCAGTCCGCCGTTTCGGTTACCAATGTGCGCAGTCTTTCAGACGCCATGCGCGAGATGAAGAACGCGGCTGCCGACAGGGCGGATGTGGTCGTCGACATGCGTGAGGCGAGCCGCACGCGGCTCGAGCTGCTGGCCCAGGAGCTGCAGCCGGTCTTCGCCGATGTGCCGGCGGACGATCCTTCCTTCGACTTTGCCATTTCTTCGGGAGAGCAGCCGAGACTATGGATCGATGCCGTCGCCCATGTGGCGATGGGACGGGATCGCCGGACCTACCGCTTCCTGCGCGACACGCGGCTTGGCCGGGTGGTCCTGGCCGAGAGCACAGATATCGCGCCGGTCGCGGATCAGGTCACCCGCTACATTGCCGAGCGTATGGTCGAGCGCCACCGCGCCATTGAGGGCGATGTCGAGGTGCTGCCGCGCCACAGCGAGACGGAAGAAGCGGTTGCGTCTGCTGCGCCTTACAGGAGCGCGTGGCGCGGCTTCTTCGGTGGTCTCGGGCTCGTGCTTCTGGGGGGCGTGGTCGGTGTCGTCACCGTTGCCGTCGCCATGTGGGACCGTTTTCCCGAACTGGAGACGCTTCTGTCCCGTTTCTGAAGCCACAAATTTTCGCCTCGTTTATCGGCTTACCCTGGGTTGAAGGGGCCGATTGCGAGTGATTGTTATGAAGTTTCTGTTTTTTTGCGCCCTGTTTCTGACTTCCGTGGGTATTGCCTGTCTGGCTGCTGTGGTCAGGATCGGCAGCTACGTCGATGCAGAAGGCGTTCTGCATGAACCGTTTGCCCTGATGGAGCTTGGCGCCATGTCTCTGGCGCTTGGCGTGGCTGTCGGAATAGTTTGTGCCGGCACCGCCGTGTGGAGGAGGCGGCTTCGCACGTCCTGAGCGTGGTCAGCCGACCTGCTTCTCGCCGCTGAGCAAGGCCCCTGAAACCTCTCCGATCGTGCCATTGCCATCGGTGACACCGCGCCGGGAGAAGCGGACTTCCCAGCCGCCTGGCGCTCCGTCGATTTCGAACAGATTGTAATGCGCGGGCGGCTTGGCGCTCCCATGGGCCTGACCGGCAGCGGCAACACCCACCACAGGCACTGTTTCTCCATTCGGCCCATCGATGCGATGCACGGTCGGCTTGTGGGTGTGCCCGTGCAGCACAAGCTCGGCACCGTGCTTGCGGATAAGCTTCTGGAACCGTTTGATGCCATAGAGCCGTTTCGCTGCGTGGGTCGCGCCGCGTACCGGAGGGTGGTGGATCATGATGACCCGGAAAAGCCCGGCCTCCCTCGTGGCATCGAGCATCTTTGCAAGCTGTTTGGCCTGTGCCCTGGAGAAATGTCCGCTCGCCAGAAAAGGCGCGGTGGCGCGTGCCGAGGAAACGCCGATGATGGCGATCCTGTCGCGCACACGCAGATAGGGGAAGCCACCCTTGCCTTTCGGCTGCCTGCCGTCATCGCCGGTCATATAGGCCGCCCAGGCGCGGCAGCAGCGTGCCAGCGCCCCCGGCACATAGGCGTCGTGATTTCCGGGCACCACCGAAACCTTGTCCGCCGGGCCGAGACTTTCCAGCCAAAGCCGCGCCATCTCGATCTCCTTGTCGAGTGCAAGGTTGACGAGATCGCCGGTAAGCGCAATGTGATCGGGCGCGGCCGCCAGCATGTCGTCGGTGATACGGTCGATCAGCCCGTGGTCGAGATTGAGCCGCCGGTTGCGCCGCCAGTTGATGTAGCCGGTGATGCGCTTGGAAGCGAGCTCCCGATAGCTTATGGCGGGGAGAGGCCCCAGATGGATGTCGGAAAAATGCGCGAGGCGAAACATGCTTCGTGTGTAGAACACGTAAAACGCCCTGACCACCCCACAGGATGCAGCATATGAACGTAACGATCCCGCAGCGCCCCTGGCCGCCTCTCAGCGCCCGGCTTTTCCATTTCTGGCTGCGCCTGAGCCGCCCCATGACACTGGGCATGCGCGGGGTCGTCTACGATCAGGAAAACCACGCGGTGTTTCTGGTGCGACACACCTATGTGAAGGGCTGGCACTTTCCCGGCGGTGGGGTGGAGCCCGGCGAGAGCACCGAAGCGGCCCTTGCGCGTGAACTGGTTGAAGAAGGCAATATCGAGCTTCTCGCACGGCCCGAACTAAAGTCTTTTCACTTCAACCGCATGGCCAGCAACCGCGATCATGTGGCGGTTTATCTGATCACGCGTTTCCGCCAGACACACCCGCATGTGCCTGACCGTGAGATCGCCGAGGCGCGGTTCTTCCCGGTGGACGCATTGCCCGCCGGCACCAGCGAAGGCACCCGTCGCCGCATTGCCGAGATATTTGAGGACGCGCCCGTCTCGGACGAGTGGTAGCGCGCGCCCTGGCGTGTGGCAAATTCAGGCTGCCTTCGCCAGCCGGTTGCGATTGTGCGGGGCCGTCAGGTCAAGTTCCGGCCCAAGAGGCACCACGCCGCTCGGGTTGATCGTCTTGTGGCTGCCATAGTAGTGCGCCTTGATGTGCAGCAGGTCGACCGTCCCGGCCACGCCCGGCACCTGGTAGAGCTCGCGCAGATAATTCGACAGATTTGGATAGTCGGCGATGCGGCGCAGGTTGCACTTGAAATGGCCGACATAGACCGGATCGAAGCGCACAAGCGTGGTGAAGAGCCGCCAGTCGCTTCGCTCAGCCGGTCGCCTGCGAGGTAACGCTGGCGTGAGAGCCGCTCTTCAACCTGATCGAGTGCTGCAAAGAGTGCTCCGAACGCTTCTTCATAGCTTCCTGCGTTGTCGCAAAGCCTGCCTTGTACACGCCATTGTTGATGTTGTCGTAGACAAGCGCGTTGATGCTGTCGATCTCGCTGCGCAGATCTTCGGGGTAGAAGTCCACACTTGCGTCACCCCATTCATCGAACGCCCCGTTCAGCATGCGGATGACTTCTGCCGACTCGTTGGAGACGATGGTTTCCGTCTTCTTGTCCCACAGCACTGGCACCGTGACGCGACCGGAATAGCCTGGGTCTGCCTTTGTGTAGATCTGGTGCATGAAGTCGAAACCGTAGAGGTCGTCGCCCGTGGCGCCGTCCTCCTTCAGGAACGTCCAGCCGTTCTCGCCCATGAAATGATGGACGACCGATACGGAAATCACATCTTCCAGCTTCTTCAGCCTTCGGAAGATCAGTGTGCGGTGTGCCCAGGGGCAGGCAAGCGAGACATAGAGATGATAGCGACCGGGTTCGGCCCTGAAGCCGCGCTCGCGGCCTTCTGCCGGCGCGCCGTCCCTTGTGACGAAATCCCTGAATTGCGACCTGGACCGCTCGAAGCGGCCGCCGGTTTTCGACGTGTCATACCACTTGTCATGCCAGACACCTTCAACGAGCAAACCCATTCAAAAACTCCTTTGTTTGCGCCGGATGTAGGGCATCGGCCCTGAAAACCCAACCGTTCGGAGCGTAAACGCTGCGTCAACAATTTCGTTTCAGCGGCAAAGTTGCAGTGGACGGGCCAGGAAAATGCTGGTAGCGAAAATTCCATTCAGCGAGGAAAATGCACGGCAATGACCCGGTTTCTGGTGGAGCGACGACGAAAGGACTGAAGGCCCCTGGTATGGGGCAGGCGCGCCCGTGGCCGCCTCCACCTTTCGTAGACCACCGGATAACTGATCATGTCTTCTGCCGACATTCATTACCTGCCGGAAGAGCCGGCCCACGACGCTGAAATCGAACTCATCAACGAAGAAGCCTTCGGCCCCGGCCGTTTCACGCGCGCTGCCTATAAAATTCGAGAGGGCGGTCCGCATGACCGGGCACTCTCCTTCGTGGCCGTTCATCAAAACCACGTCATCGCCTCGGTTCGCATGACATGGATCGCAGCCGGCGAGGGGCGGGCGCTCCTGCTCGGCCCGCTTGCGGTGCGGCCCGCCTTCAAGAGCATAGGCATTGGCCGCAAGCTTGTGGCCATTGCCGTCGAGGCCGCGCGCGAAGCCGGCGCGGGCTCGGTCGTGCTGGTCGGCGATGCCCCTTACTATGGCCCGCTCGGCTTTCAGAAAATTTCCTACGGCCAGCTTTCCATGCCGCGCCCCGTCGATGCAGAGCGCCTTCTGGCCGCTGAACTGCAAAAGGGGGCGGTGGCGACGCTGAAGGGCGACGTTACGCACGCCGCACTTGCAAGATAATCTCGACTCTGGGAACTAATTGTGGAATACAGATCGCCTATTGATAGGTGAATTGTGATTATATTTGTTATTGTAGAAATTTGTACAGAGAAGAATAAATGCGTTATTTCATAATATTTTCTTGCGCTTCTCTCCTTTTGACAGGATGTCTTTCTCCCGAACCCTACAGCGTGGAGCAGCGCGGGCCGGGCGCACTGACGGGGAGCGCCACCCCGCCACCCTATGTGAAGGGCGGCTTTCCGGGAAAAGAGCGCCTCTGCGAAACACGGAACAGCGCCGGCGAGCCGGTGACCTACAATTGCTGAATCATCCGGCTTGGGCGCCGGCGTTCAGCGCCCCTCGCGATACCACATGGCGCCAAAAGCGAAGAGCAGCAGCGCCAGTGCCAGAAGCCCGGTGAAGACAGGAACCCGGCGCACGGCTTTCAGGATGCTGTCATCGGTGGTTCTGAACCCGATCCAGTCATTGCCCGATGCGCTGCCGGTGCGGCGCACGGGTACGATATTGGGCAGGTCGTTATCGGCAATTCTGCGCACCGAGCCGCCTGTCGCATCGGCGGCCGGTGCAAGCTTTTCCTCCGTGGAGATCATGTCGCCGAATTCCGGCGCGTTCACCGGTCCCACATGGGCGAGCGTTGTCAGATCGCCATTGGCGATGCTGTAGATGCCTATTTCATTCGTCTCCAGGCTTGTGGAGAAGCGGCCGGGCCCGGCGGGGCCGAGCTCGGCCGACAGCGTGTTCCCGGAAGGCGTGGTGATCTCGGCCTGCGGCGCGCTTTGGTCCATTGTCTGGCGTGTGATCTCGAGCCGCATGCCGCGGCCGGCGGCCGAAAGGCGCTCTTCTTCGAGCTCCGGCTCCTTCATCAGCCAGTGGGCAATGCGGCGATAGAGCGCCACATGCGGGCCGCCGCCCTCGAATCCGCGGGCCCACAGCCAGCCCTGATCGGAGAGGAACATGCCGACACGACCCTCGCCCTTGCGGTTCAGAATGAGAAGCGGCTGCTCGTTGGCTCCCTGCATCACCACCTGACCGTCTGGCCGGTCGATGCCGATCAGGCGGAACCAGCGGCTCCAGGCGGGTGGCTCGGACGCCGCACCTTCGAGGCCGCGCGTCACCGGGTGGCGTTCGCCCGTCTCGGTCAGGCGCGGATAGAAACCCTGTTCCACCACGTCGCCTGTCGGAAGGCCGGGCAGGGCAGCGATCAGTGGCGTGCGGGCGATGGACTGGTTGCCGGCGAATTCCGGGCCCGCCGCGATCAGCAGCGCACCGCCATTCTCCACATATTCGGCGATATAGTCGTAGTAGAGGATCGGTAGCACATCGCGGTGCTGGTAGCGGTCGAAGATGATCAGGTCGAAATCGTCGATCTTCTCGACAAAGAGTTCGCGCGTGGGAAAGGCGATCAGCGAAAGCTCGTTGATCGGCGTCCCGTCCTGCTTTTCCGGCGGGCGCAGAATGGTGAAGTGAACGAGATCCACCGAGGCGTCGGATTTCAGAAGATTGCGCCATGTGCGCTCGCCCGAATGTGGTTCGCCCGAAACCAGCAGTACGCGCAGATTTTCGCGGATGCCGTCAACGAGTGCGACTGCGCGGTTGTTCACATCCGTCAGTTCCCCCTCGACGGGGTCTATGGCCAGTTCGATGATGTTGCGACCGGCATTCGGCACGTCGATCTCGAGCAGCGTCTCGCGGCCGATCAGCGCCTCTTCGATGAAGAGCTCCTCGCCATTGATGATGACGCGGACATCCACCGGCCCGCGCTGGTCGCCGGTGGCAATGACCCGATAGGTCATTTCCAGCGGCTTGCCGACAATGCCGAAACGCGGCGCGCGTTCGAAGCGGATGCGGCGGTCCATCTCGTCGGCCTCGCCGGTGATCAGGCCATGGATCGGGGCGCCGAGCGCTGCCGCATTATCGGGAATGTCATGCACCTGCCCGTCGGTGATCAGAACCGCGCCGCCAACGCGGGAGGGGGGCACGTCACGCAGCGCACTGTCGAGTGCCTCGAAAAGATGCGTCTGTGCGTTCTCTGTTGCCGAGGAGGTGCGCCCGGTGCGCACCACACGGGTTTCGAATTCCCGGAAGCGGGCGAGTCTTGCCTCCAGACCGGCAGCCGCTTCGTCGGTCATGGCGCTGCGACCGTCGATGGTGGTCTGGCTCTGGCTCTCGTCGACCACCACGGCCACCACACTTTTGAGCGGTTCGCGCTCTTCATCGAGAAGCACGGGATTGGCCAGCGCAGCGCCAAGTGCTGCCAGTGCTGCAAGTCTGAGCCACGCGCCGCGCTGCCGAGTCCACAGCCCGGCGAATGCAAGGAGCGCCACGGGTATCAGCAGCGCCGCGAGAACGGGCCAGGAAAAAAATGGTTCGAAACTGAGCGACCAGTTCATGCTATTGCCCCAGCCGTTCCAGCAGGACCGGCACATGCACCTGGTCCGATTTGTAGTTGCCCGTGAGCATGTACATCATGATGTTGACGCCCGCGCGATAGGCATAAAGGCGCTGCAGCGGGTCGTTGGGCACGGTCGGCAGAAGCGGTTCGCCGCTGGCGTCCAGCGCCCACGCCCCGGCCAGATCGTTGCCGGTGATCATGATTGGCGTTACCCCGTCGCCCACCCGCACAGGCCGGTCGGTGCGGGTGGAGGAATCGAGCGATGCTTCCACCCAGAGCGGGCTGCCGCGATAGCGCCCCGGAAACTCCGGCAGGATGAAGAAGGATTTCGTCAGCACGTGGTCGTCCGGCACCGGCTCCAGCGGCGGCACGTTGAGGCCGGAAAGGATATCGCGCAGGCGCTGCGTGGCCGGTGTCACGGCATCCGAGCCAAACCCGCTCGAATACTGGTCGCGCGTATCGAAAAGAACCGTTCCGCCAGACTGCATGTAGGCGTCGATACGGGCGATGGCCTCTTCGTTCGGCATCGGTGCGTCAGGGTCGATGGGCCAGTAGATCAGGGGATAGAAAGAGAGTTCATCCGTAGCAATGTCGACGCCGGCGGGAGCGCCCGGCTCCAGAGCCGTTTTGGCGGCGAGAAAGGTCGACAGCCCCTGAAGACCGGCGCGGCTCGTGGCGTCGACCGAGGAAAGTCCAGTGATGACATAGGCTATGCGTGTCTGCGAGATCGCCTCGATCGCATCCGCCTCGCCGGCGCGCTCGTCCTGCGCGCGGGCTGCATCCGGTGACATCATGGCAAGGGTCAGGGCGATGGCCAATAGGGTGGCCGCACCCTTCGCCAGTTTCGGTTTGCGGCGCAGCCGCCCCCCGAGCCAGAGTACGGCGAGTGTGTCGAGCGCCAGAAGGGCAAGGGCTGTAGCAAAGAGCGGGCCTTTCAAAGGCTGCTGCTCGTCGAGACCGTAGGAAATGGCGCTGATCGGGGCAGAGGCCTCGGGTCGCGTGATCGGGATCAGCTCCGCGTCGGGCGCAAGCAGATTGTGCGCCACCACGCCTTCCTCACTGCCATAGAGGCCGGGGGATGTTTCAGTGTCACGGCGTTTGTGTTTGGGGTAAGAGGCTCGGCCTCGCCGGAGGGCGGCACGAGGCGCCCCTCCGCCGAAATCAGGCGATACGGTGCAAGCGCTCGCCCGCCTTCTGCTCCCGTATTGTTGAGCGCCCCTTGATTGCGGGAGAGCTGGACGATCCTGCGCAGCATTTCCACGAAACTGCCGGAAATCGGCAGGTTCGACCAGGTGGCTTCGGGCGTTACGTGAAAGAGCACGATCTGGCCTTCTCCGCGCGAAACGCCGGTGACCAGTGGTGTGCCATCGGCCAGGTTTGCCCAGCTCCGCTCCACGATGTCGGGCGAGGGTTCGGCCAGAACCTGCCGGTTCACCGTCACGTCGCGCGGTGGCGCGAGATCGGAGAAGGGACCATTGGGCGGAAATTCCGCCACGGGCTGCGGCTCGGTCCAGGAGAGCGCACCGCCCAGTGAACGTTCACCCAGCCTGAGGCGCACGGGCAGAAGGTCTTCGTCATTGTCGGCAGCAGCCAGACGCGGTCCGGCAAAGCGCACCAGCGTGCCGCCGCCGTTCACCCAGTCGATCAGCGCCTGACGCGGGGCTGCCGGCAGCGTACCCACATCGGCGATGACGATGACCGCCGGGTTTTGCTCCAGAAGCTCCGGCAGCGCTTCCGTCAGTTCGGCGCTGGAAGGCTGCATGAGGTCCGCGAAGGGCGCGAGCGCCCGTTCGATGTAGTAGAGCGGCGAAAGCAGTGGCTGCGCCTGATCGGCCTCGCTCTGCGAAATCAGGCCAATGCGCCGGCGTTTGCTGTTTTCATCGAGCACGCGCAGGCCGGCGGCCTGATTCTGGCCCTCAATACCCACGGACACGAAGTCGTTTCGCAGCTCGAAGGGAAGACGCACGGCGCCCGTCGCCCGGGTTTCGCCCGCGCCGAACGTGATTGTCGTTTCGGCTATGCGGCGGCCCCGGTCGTCGCTGGCAAAGGCGACCGCTTGGCGGGGACCGGTGTCGCCCGCTGCGCGCGTCGCCGTCACTTCGAAGGCTTCCGCCATGTTCTGCGCATCGGTTGCGGCAAGCAGCGAAAGCCGTTCCGGTTCAGCCCAGAGCACTTCGGCAGGCCCGCCGGAGAAAAGCTCGGCGAAGGCCGCTTCGTCACCGCTCATTGCCAGCCCGTCGGATAGCACTGCGATTGCCGCACCCGGAAAATCGGAAAGCACTCCTGCCACGCGTCCAAAAATCGCCGGCCGGTTGGCCGGTACAGGCCGTGGCTGCGCCGCGTTCAACCGCTCCAGAGCGGTGTCGGCATCGAAGGGCCCGATCTCCTGGTTCTGCTCTTCCGCAGTCAGCGCCAGCACCACGGGCTGTTCATTGGCGCGGGCGTCTTCGATCAGGCGCGATGCGGTCGCCACGCGCTCCTCCCAGTCGGGTGCCGAAGCCCAGCCATTGTCGAGAACGATGGCGAGTGCCGTTCCTTCGCCGGCTGTCTTTTCGCGCGGGTTCAGCACCGGATCGGCCAGCGCCAGGATCACCAGCGCGGCAAGCAGCAGTCTGAGGAGCGTGAGCCACCACGGGCTCTTGTGCGGTGTCTCTTCGCGTTTGGCCACGCGCGCCAGAATTTTCAGCGGTGGAAAGGTTTCCGTCTGCGGGCGTGGTGGAGTGAGGCGTAACAGCCACCAGATCACCGGCAAGGCGATCAGGCCCCACAGCAGAAACGGTTGTGCGAAGGTCAGGGAGAACCAGTTCACAGGCCGCCCTCCGCGCCAAAGCCCGCATCCGCGCTCATGGCATTGTGCACGGTGACCAGCGCCTGTGCGGCAGGTCGGTCCGTGTGATGCACGGTATAGCTCCAGCCAAGCCGCTTGCACCAGCCGGCCATTTCCTCGCGCCGGGCGATATAGAGCCGGCGGTAATCGTCGGCCAGCATTTCGGCACGTCCCGCCGTCAGCTTCTCTCCGGTTTCAGGGTCGGCAAACTCGGTGCGCCCGGCATAGGGAAAGCTTTCTTCCGCCGGATCGGCGATTTCGATCAGATGCGCGCGCGCGCCGCGGCTCGCAAGCTGGTCGAGCCAGGCGATCGTTTCTTCCACCGGGTCGAGAAAGTCGCTCGCCAGCACCACGTCGGAGAAACGACGGATCTGCAAAAGGTCGGGCCGGGCGGGCAGGTCGGGCGTGTGCAGGAGTTGTGCGGCCAGCCGTTCGGCGCCGTTGCGGGCTGAAAACGGGTCGGTCACGCCGGGCCAGGCGATCCGTTCACCGCTGCGTGACAGAAGCTCGGCCAGTGCAAAGGTCAACACCAGCGCCCGCGCTTCCTTGGCTGTCGGCGCCAGCGAAGACTGATAGAGCATGGATGGTGAAGGGTCGGCCCAGAGCCAGACCGTGTGGGCCGCCTCCCATTCGCGGTCGCGCACGTAGAGATGGTCGTCACGCGCCGAACGTCGCCAGTCGATGCGTGAGACCGCTTCACCCTCCACATAGGGGCGGAACTGCCAGAAATTCTCGCCGATGCCGCGCTTGCGCCGTCCGTGCCAGCCGGCAATCACATTGTTGGCCACGCGCCTTGCATCCACCAGGAGGTCGGGCATCAGCGCGGCCCGCGCGCGAGCACGGACCAGCGCATCGCTCGATGCGACCGGTGTGGAAACTTCGCCGATCTTTGCATCAAGATCCTATCTGGAGCACGAGGCCCATCAGTCGAGCGCTTTTACGAGACGCCGGATCACATCGCGCACCGTCATGCCCTCCGCGCGCGCTGCGAATGTCAGCGCCATGCGATGCTGGAGTACGGGCTCTGCCAGTGCCCGCACATCGTCCACCGAGGGTGCCAGCCGCCCATCATAGAGCGCGCGGGCACGGGCGCACAGCGTCAGTGCCTGGCTGGCGCGCGGGCCGGGGCCCCAGGCCACGTGGCGGTCGGTGTCGGGGTTGCCGACGCCGGGTCTCGCCGTGCGCACCAGTTGCAGAATCGCATCGACCACGCTTTCGGGCACTGGCATGCGGCGGATCAGCACCTGGATTTCCTTCAGCCGTTCCGGCGAGAGCGTGTTTTCCGCCTCGGCCTCATCCACGCCCGTTGTCTCCAGAAGGATGCGCCGTTCGGCCTCGATCTCGGGATAAAGTATGTCCACCTGCATCAGGAAACGGTCGAGCTGGGCTTCCGGCAGGGGGTAGGTGCCTTCCTGCTCCAGCGGGTTCTGCGTTGCGAGCACATGGAAGGGTGAGGGCAGGTCATGCCGGTGGCCGGCCACGGTCACGTGATACTCCTGCATCGACTGCAAGAGCGCCGACTGCGTGCGCGGGCTGGCGCGGTTGATCTCGTCGGCCATCAGAAGCTGCGAGAAGATCGGACCGGGCAGGAAGCGGAAGGAGCGTTTGCCCTTCTCATCCTGCTCCATCACTTCCGAACCCAGAATGTCCGAGGGCATCAGATCCGGCGTGAACTGGATGCGCCGTGCGTCGAGGCCGAGAACCACGCCCAGCGTTTCCACCAATTTGGTCTTGGCGAGCCCGGCACCCCGACGAGCAGTGCATGGCCTCCGGCGAGGATGGCCACAAGCGTGCGTTCCACCACTGCTTCCTGACCGAAAATGACCCTGCCGACGCCCTCTCGCACTTTTGCGATGTCGGCCAGCGCGCGTTCCGCCGCGGCGATCATCTCCTTGTCGCTCAGGGGCTTCTCGCCCGGCATCTGGTTTTTGGAAACAATGCTCATGCCGTCTCGATCCTTGTTGAAGCCCCGCAGGGTGGCCCCGATGTGGCCCGGGAGCGTTGGGGGAGCGTTCCGGGGCCGGTAACGGATCACGCGGCACGTGCATGAAGCGATTCGTGCCGTCACGTCCCTTTGGCAAATTTAAAACACTGAACAAGGCTGACAAGCGAAACAACAGTGACTATTTCGTGACCATGGACAATGAAAAGAGCATGAGCACATCAAGTCTCGCATCGGCCGGAGACGCTGTCAGTCTCGAGGCGTTGATCGCCCGCGCTGCCCGCGCCGGCAAGGGTGTGCCCCCCGTGGAGCGCTGGAACCCCGCCTTTTGTGGCGATCTCGACATGGAGATCAGGGCGGACGGCACATGGTTTTACATGGGAACACCCATAGGCCGCCCGGCACTGGTGCAGCTTTTCTCCTCCGTTTTGCGCAAGGATGAGGACGGCAAAACCTATCTTGTAACTCCGGTGGAAAAAGTCGGCATCCGCGTCGAGGATGCTCCATTTCTTGCCGTCGAGATGGTTGTGAGTGGGGCGGGCGACCATCAGGCGCTGACTTTCCGCACCAATGTGGGTGATGTGGTTGAAGCCGGTCCGGACCATGAACTGCGGTTTGTGGATCAGCCCGAAACCGGCGGACTGAAGCCTTATCTGCATGTGCGCGGACGGCTCGAGGCGCTGGTGGCGCGGTCCGTCATGTATGACTTGGTGGAAGCGGGTGAAGAGATCGAGGTCGACGGGCAGGCGATGTTCGCCATTCGCTCGCGCGGCTCCGTTTTCCCCGTGATGCCCGTTGCCGAACTGCACAGGCTGTCGCAATGACCATGACAAGCCCGCCCAAAACCCTGTTTTCGGCCGAGGAGTTTCGCCGTCGCGCCGCGCGTCAGCAGGGGCCTGCGGGAGCGCAGGATTATGGCGATCACAGCCTGAACCCCGACCTGCGCGAGATGATCGTGCGGCCGGGTCTGCGAGATGCGGCGGTGCTCATCCCGGTTGTTGACCACGCTGGCGGTGCGTCGGTTATCCTGACCCAGCGCACGCAGGCGCTGCGCAGTCACTCCGGCCAGATTGCCTTCCCCGGCGGGCGTATCGATCCGGAGGATGCTTCGCCAGAGGCGGCGGCGCTGCGCGAGGCGGACGAGGAGATCGGTCTTCTCCCGGGTGCAGTCGATGTGGTCGGCCGCATGCCTGATTATTCCACCGGCAGCGGATACCGCATCGCGCCGGTGCTGGGCATCGTGCAGCCGGGTTTTGATTTGCACATCAACCCGGATGAGGTGGATGCCGCCTTCGAAGTGCCGCTCGCTTTCCTGATGGATCCCGCCAACCACCGGCGCGAGAGCCGTCTGTGGCAGGAGAAGGAGCGGTTCTATTACACAATGCCATTCGGCGAGCGTTTCATCTGGGGCGTCACGGCGGGCATCATTCGCACTCTTTACGAAAGACTTTATGCTTGATGGACAAGCGGTTGATTTCAGATTCGAAATGGCTGGCCGACGAAAAGCTCCAGACGCTGCTTGCCGCTCTTTCCACCGATGGCGAGGAAGCGCGCATCGTCGGCGGGGCGGTCCGCAACACGCTGCTTGGCCAGACCGTGACCGACATCGACATCGCCACCACCACGGAGCCGGGTGAGACCGTGCGCCGCGCACGCAGCGCCGGCTTCCGCACCGCGCCCACCGGCATCGATCATGGCACCGTCACGGTGATCGCCGACGGTCGCGCATGGGAGGTGACGACACTGCGGGCCGATGTGGAAACCGATGGCCGTCACGCCAGCGTCACCTTCGGACGCGACTGGCGCAACGATGCGGAGCGGCGCGATTTTACGATCAATGCGCTCTACGCCCGCGCCGATGGCGAAATTGTCGATCTGGTCGGCGGTTTGCCGGATCTGGAAAACCGCACACTCCGCTTCATAGGCGATGCCGATACGCGCATCACCGAGGATTATCTGCGCATCCTGCGGTTTTTCCGCTTCTTTGCCTGGTATGGCCGGGGCCGCCCCGATGCTGCGGGATTGAAGGCCTGTGCGCGTCACCGTGACGGGCTGGAGCGTCTGTCTGCCGAGCGCGTCTGGGCCGAGCTGAAAAAGCTCCTGTCCGCGCCCGACCCCTCACGCGCGCTCCTGTGGATGCGCCAGACCGGCGTGCTGACGAAAATCCTGCCGGAATCGGAAAAGTGGGGCATCGACACGATTGGCCCGCTGATCGAGGCCGAGCAGACACTTGGCTGGCAGCCCGACCCGCTTCTGCGGCTGGCCGCGATCATTCCGCCCTATGAGCCCGCATAACCGAACTTGGCAGGCGCCTACGCCTTTCCAATGCCGAAAAGGCGGCGCTGGAAGGGTGGGCGGAAGCGCCTTCGCCTGCGGCGAACCTGGATGAACGCGGATTCAGAAAAATTGTCTACAGGGCTGATGCAAAAGGTCTTTCCCGGCGTTTGAAACTGGCGCTGGTCAGCGCCCGCGCGCGGGCTTCCGAAGATGACGGGGCGCTGATGGAGCTGCGGGCTACACCCGTCTCATGAAGCTCGCCGATGCATGGGAAAAACCCTCATTCCCGGTCAACGGAAACGATCTGGCAAAGCTCGGTCTGGAAAAGGGAAAGGCGGTCGGGGAGGTGCTCGCCCGGCTGGAGGAGGAGTGGGTCGCCTCGGATTTCTCGTTGAAACGCGACGCGCTGCTGGAGCGCGCCGCGGCAATGATCTCGTCCGCCGGCTGAGATCGCCGGCGGGATACGCATGGTCAGGCCGCGTTGCGGGATTCAGCGATGCGCGAGCGGATGGCCTCCACCATGCTTTCGCGGATCACGGTTTCACCGTGGGCCTCGCGCATATGCTCGGCTGCCCGACGGATGACTTCCGCCTCCTCCTCGTGGCGTGTGTGCCACTCGCAGCCTGGAACGAGCGAGCCGCAATGAAATTCCTTCATGAGACTGTCCTCCTGTTCTCAGTTTATGCGTGCCATAGACTATAACACGGAATGGGGCGAGAGGTTGCCGGTGACAATAATCGTGATCCTGTCGTGCAGGCCTTACCGTAAGGACAACCGTTATTCCGCCAGCATTTGCGCGATTTCGTCTCGCAGCCAGACCTTGAAGTCACGCACTCTGGCGGGCTCCGGCCGGTTCTGCGAGGTGATCAGCCAGTAGCTGAAGCGCGTTGTCGCCCGCTCGCGGAACGGGGCGACAAGCTGTCCGGCGCGGAGCGCATCATGGGCGAGCGTGTGCCAGGCGAGCATCACGCCCTGGCCGGCAATTGCCGCATCGAGGCATAGCGCGGCATCGGTGAACGTATCGCCTTCCGCCAGATCCCGTTCGTCCAGGCCAAGCGGTTTCAGCCACACATCCCATTCGATGTTGGAATTGGCGTCGCGGATGATCGGCGCGGTGAGCACGTCTTCCGGCGTTTCGAGCGCTTTGGCAATCGAGGGCGCGCAGACGGGAAACACTTCCTGCGGCAGCAGGTGTTCCACCTTCACCCCCGGCCAGTTTCCCTCTCCGACGCGGATTGCGAGGTCGATGTCCGTGCTGTCGGGGTGGGCCAGGCCGATGGCCGCTTCCAGCCGCAGCTTGGTCTCCGGATGCGCCCTGGTGTAGCGCGTGAGCCGCGGCACCAGCCATTTGGAGGCGAAAACCGGCGCCACAGAAATCGTCAGGACCGAATCCGTGTCATGCCGGGTCATTGCGACCGCCGCATCGAGCGTGTGAAAGCCGATGCCAAGCCGCTCGATAAACTGCCGACCGAGCGTCGTCGGACGAATGCCGCGGCCCGTCCGTTCAAAGATCGCCGCGCCAAGCTGCGCCTCGGTCTTGATGACCTGCTGGCTTACGGCTCCGACCGAAACGCCCAGCTCCTCAGCCGCGGCACTCAGGGAGCCGCATCGCCCGACCGCTTCCACGGCGCGCAGTCCGTTCAGATGAACCCTCGGCAGATGTTTCATATAGTTTTTCTAAAACATCCCGCAGGCAATCTCCATTGAAAAGGTGCGGAAATGGCGTGATTTTGCCTGCAGAAAACTCCATTCCTCGCAAAAGGGAATGCAATGATACAGTTTTTCTGGATAAAATTTCAGGCTTTCAGCGTCCGCTACCGGCAGGCCCGAACAGCGCTGGAGGAAGCTGAATGGCAGGACGATCCGCTGGCCCATCCGGCGCTTCGTGCCATGTCGATGCGGGAACTGGCCGATCTGCCTATGCGCAATCTCGACCGGATGGCGAAAGGAGAGGCGGCCACGCTCTACGCGCCGCCGCCTGCACTTGCCGGAACGGCTACTCCGCCGCCATCCGCCCGCCGAGAAAGCCGCCGGACTGGCGCTTCCAGAGCTGGGCGTAAAGCCCGTCACGTTCCACCAGCGCCTCATGGGAGCCTTCCTCCACAATGCGACCCTGGTCCAGCACGATGATCCGGTCGAGCGCGGCGATGGTGGAAAGACGATGCGCCACGGCGATCACCGTCTTGTTCTCCATGAGGCGTTCCAGATTCTCCTGAATCACTGCCTCGATCTCCGAATCGAGCGCCGAGGTTGCCTCATCGAGAATGAGGATCGGCGCGTTCTTCAGCATCATGCGGGCGATGGCGATGCGCTGGCGCTGGCCGCCGGAGAGCTTGACGCCCCGTTCGCCCACCACCGCGTCATAGCCGGTGCGGCCCTTCGGGTCCGACACATCGAGGATGAACTCATGGGCCGAGGCGCGCTTTGCCGCGGCGACAATCTCCTCGTCGGTGGCCTTGCCCCGGCCATAGGCGATGTTGTCGCGGATTGAGCGATGCATCAGCATGGGCTCCTGGCTCACCACGCCGAACTGGGCGCGCAGCGAGGCCTGTGTCACCTGCGTGATGTCCTGCCCGTCGAGCAGGATTTTTCCATGCTCGGCCTCGAAGAGCCGCAGCATCAGGTTCACGATCGTGGTCTTGCCGGCGCCCGAAGGGCCGACCAGCGCCACCCGCTCGCCTGGCTTGATGTGCAGGTCAAGCCCCTCGATGATGCCGCTTTCCTTGCCGTAATTGAACGTGACGTTGTCGAAACGGATATCGCCTTTTGCACGCTCCATTTCCAGCGCGTCCTCCGCATCGCGGATTGCCGGCTCCACCGAAACCACCGTGGTGGAATCCTGCACGGTCGCGTAATTGCGGATCAGTCCGTTGATGTTGAACATCATCCAGCCCGACATCTGGTTGAGACGGAAGACAAGGCCCATCGCGGCCGCGATCTCACCGGTGGTGATGGCGCTGTCCAGCCAGCGGGACACGGCAAGAACGAAGATCGCCGCCATCATGAAGCCGTTGACGATGGCAACCGTCACGCGCACACGGGTGATGGCGCGCGTCAGTGTCTGCACGGCGCTCAGGAAATGCGCCATGCCCTCGCGCACATAGGAGTGCTCACGCTGCCCGCTGTCGAACAGCTTGACCGCCAGAATGTTTGTAAAAGCGTCCACCATGCGCCCGTTGAGGATCGAACGCTGGTCCGCCGTGCGGCGGCCTGCCCGCCGCAGCGGAGGCAGCAGGTAGCGGGCAATCGCCACATAGGCCACCAGCCAAAGCAGGACCACCAGCCCCATGAAAGGGTCGAGCACAGTGAGGATGGAAGCGGCCAGCACCACGAAGGTGAGGAAGCTCCACATGGTCTGCAGAACGTTGATGATGAAATCGCCGGTCGCCTCGCCGCCCTGGAGAATCTTCGTGGCGATGCGGCCTGCAAAGTCGTTCTGATAGAATTCGTAGGGCTGTTCGATCACACGGCGGAACGCCTGCCAGCGCACACGCTGATAGAAGGCCGGGGCGATGACCTGCTCTTCGAGGATCGTGTTGCCGATGATCACCACCGCGCGGATCACCAGGAGCAGCACGAGAAAGGCCGCGAGTTTTTCCCAGTGTTCGGCGATCAGCGTCTGCGGCGAGGAAGAATCCAGAAGATCGATCAGCCAGCCGAGCGCCCAGTAAAGTCCTGCGTCGACGGCGCCCATCAGGCCGCCGGCAATCAGAAGAAGGATAAAGGGCCATTTGGCCTGTCGGGCGAAGAACAGGATGAACTCATGCGCCTTGACCGGCAGCACGGAGCGCCCGGTGTCGCCGAAGGGGTCGATGACCCCTTCGACACTGCGCCAGAGGCTTTCCGATCTGGGCGGTTCTCTGCTTTTCTCGTCTTTGTTCATTCTGCTGCCTCACTCACTTCCAGATCGAGGAACCCGCCGGACTGGCGCTGCCAGAGGCCCGCATAAAGCCCGCCGGCGGCCACCAGCTCGTCATGCGTGCCTTCCTCGACGATCCGGCCTCTGTCCATCACCACGAGGCGGTCCATGGCGGCGATGGTGGAGAGCCGGTGAGCGATGGCGATCACCGTCTTGCCCTCCATCAGGCGATAGAGGTTCTCCTGGATCGCCGCCTCGACTTCCGAATCGAGCGCCGAGGTCGCCTCGTCGAGAATGAGGATCGGTGCATCCTTCAGCATGACGCGGGCGATGGCAATGCGCTGGCGCTGGCCACCGGAGAGTTTTACGCCCCGCTCGCCCACATGGGCATCGAAG
Source organism: Nitratireductor aquibiodomus NL21 = JCM 21793 (assembly GCF_000615975.1). Classification (GTDB taxonomy): domain Bacteria; phylum Pseudomonadota; class Alphaproteobacteria; order Rhizobiales; family Rhizobiaceae; genus Nitratireductor; species Nitratireductor aquibiodomus. Next base: position 18,383 of record NZ_BAMP01000047.1, read on the forward strand.
CCCCTGCGGCCCTTCGGGTCGCTCAGCCCGCCGATGAAGCCCATCGCCTCCGCGCGCCTGGCTGCTTCCAGCATCATCTCCTCGGTTGCATCGGGGCGGCCATAGAGGATGTTGTCGCGCACCGAGCGGTGAAGCAGGGAGGTGTCCTGAGTCACCATGCCGATCTCGGCACGCAGCGAATCCTGCGTAACCCCGGCAATGTCCTGCCCGTCAATCACGATGCGGCCACGCTCCAGGTCGTAGAAATGCAAGAGCAGGTTGACCAGCGTCGACTTGCCGGCGCCCGAGCGTCCGACCAGCCCGACCTTTTCGCCAGGTTTGATGGTCAGTGACAGATCCTCGATCACACCGCCTTTCTTGCCGTAGTGAAAGCCGATTCCGTCGAACTCGATCCGGCCTTCGGGCACCGCAAGCGCTTTTGCGCCGGGCCTGTCTTCGACCAGCCTCGGCAGCGAAATCGAGCTGATGCCATCCTGTACGGTGCCGACATTCTCGAACAGTGCCGTCAGCTCCCACATGATCCACTGCGACATGTTCCAGAGACGCAGAACGAGGCCAATGGCGACCGCGACCGCACCAACGGAAATTTCCCCGGCAATCCAGAGAGTGATCGACAGATAGCCCACGCCCACAAGGCAGGCCGAGTTCAGGAAATAGAGAAGCCCGTAAAGGCTCGTGACATACCGGAACTGGGTGTAGACGGTCTGGAGAAAACCGTTCATGCCGTCGCGCGCATAGCCGGCCTCGCGCTGCGCGTGGGAGAACAGCTTCACCGTCTGGATGTTGGTGTAGCTGTCCACCACGCGCCCCGTCATGACCGAGCGTGCGTCTGCCTGCTTCTCGGCAACCTTGCCAAGCGCGGGATGAAGTAGACCATCAGGCGATGTAACCACCGAGCCAGAAGAGGATCGGGAGTGACAGCCGCCAGTCGGCCGAGGCGGTCAGAAACAGGATTCCGACGAAATAGATCACAACATAGTTGAAGACGTCGAAGGTCTTGACCACGCATTCGCGCACCGCCAGCGCCGTCTGCATCAGCTTGGTGGCGATGCGGCCGGCGAACTCGTCCTGATAAAAGTTCATCGACTGCTTGAGCAGGTAGCGATGCACCTGCCAGCGGACGCGCATGGGGTAGTTGCCCATCAGAATCTGGTGGTTGTTGAGGCCGGTAAGCAGGATCAGCCCCGGTAGGATCAGAAGAATGAAGCCTGCCATGCCGATAAGACGCAGCCCTTCCTCGTCCAGGAATGTGGCCGGGTCACGCCCCGACAGCCAGTCGACAATGTCGCCCAGGAAGGCAAACATCCAGACCTCGGCGAGCGCGATGGCCGCCACGAGAAACGTACCCAGCAGCACATAGGGCCACGCGCCCTTCGTAAAATGCAGGCAGAAGGCGAAGAACGTGCGAGGCGGTTCCTGCGGCTCCTCCGCGGGGAAAGGCTCAAGTCTTCGTTCGAACCATTGAAACATTGTCTCAGGCGTCTTTCATTTTTGTTCCCGCAAACGTGATGTCTTGATTCACGTTTGCGGGTTAATTGTCTGTTTTACATTTGCTTTTCCGCGGGCGGCGGCTGGCGGGAAAGCGGTGCCTTTCGGCTATCGATGGCCCTTGCGCGGCACGGATGCCGCGGGGCTGTTCGTTCGTGTCTTCCCCGGTCCCTTCAAGGGGCCGGCGCTCGACAGAGGTGGTTGCCCGGCAGCGCCCTTTTTCAGGGCTTGATTATGCGGCGGATCCGCGGGCTTGCCGAGAGCGGCCTTGAAGGCTCCTGAAAGCGATGTGGCAGGAGCGGTGTCATTTCCACGCTGCAGCGCGGAGGCGGCCGGGTCGGCTTTGGCGAAACTTGTCGTGCGGGGCGTGATGCCCCCGTTGGGAAAGCGTGCAGTCATGATGCAAATCCATTGTGTCAACCGGAAGAAACGGTCGGCGGATTCGCTCGTTTGCTGCTTTGCCTGTCGTGAAAAAGCTGAAGAACGAAACCCGCCGTCAGGCCTGGTACGGCGCGTGGTCCACGGGCGCAGGCCGGCGAAGGAGGTAAGCATCTTGATGTCCATTGCCGCCTCCAGCGGTTTTCGTTGATGGGACGCACCTTATAACGACAGCGGTCGGATTTGACCAGAGCGTCTGTGTGCGCGGCAACCATTGAGGGTTGTAGAAGAACATGCGCATTCTGTCCCGTCCCGCAGTGCTGCGGGACGGGGGGTAACGAATGTTTGTGGGCGGAAAGCTCCATCATTGGAACAGTTTCCGCAACATCGTCCACAGTGCGGGGCGCTCCGGCGTGGCATGTTTCATGTCCACGTCTGGAAGCTGACCGCGATGTGGCCGCCGTTGATGGGACTCCTGATCGGGCATTGTTGTCGCGCCGATCGTCAGCGCCCATGCCTCAAGCCTGCGATCCTGCAGGGTCGGGCGGGTTGGTTCTATTTGCGGAACGACAAAGTCGTTGTTGCGGCCGAAGGGCCGCCGGGGGAAGCGGTTGTGCATCGCGAACGTCCTTGAGAAGCGGGGTGTAATCCCGACGGACCGCGATGCGTAGCTGCCTGAAAGATCAGTGGAAGCGTGCCGAACCGAGTCCGCCGTCAGGCCTTCGGGCCAAAGGCGTGGAGCCAAGTCATGCAATGTCGAAGCGTATCCATGCTTTTCTCCTTCGGTTCGCGTTGACAATGATGGGCTTATACTCACAGTTGCAGCAGCTTGCCACCCTCTTTCGTGCCATTCCGTTTTCCCACCGGGAAGTGTAACCGGAAAGCCACAGCCAGCCATGTCGAGAGACACAGCCAGATGCGTATCGCGCTCTACCAGCCAGACATTCCCGGAAACACCGGGGCCATACTCCGTCTTGCCGCCTGCCTCGGCTTCACCGTCGACCTGATCGAGCCGGCGGGTTTCGACCTGTCCGACCGGAACCTGAAGCGGGCCGGCATGGACTATCTCGAGCGGGCCGCGCTTGTGCGCCACGCTTCGTGGGAGGCCTTCGAGCGCTGGAGCCGGGGAGAAGGGCGCCGTCTCCTTCTCTTCACCACCAGAGCTGAGACGCACTACACCGATTTTTCCTATGCCGATGGCGACATTCTTCTTTTCGGACGGGAATCGGTCGGTGCGCCGGCCTGCGTCCATGACGCCGCCGACGCCCGCCTGCTTATCCCGATGCAGGAAGGCGCGCGCAGTCTCAACCTCGCCATGAGTGCGGCCATGGCCGCCGGCGAGGCGCTGCGGCAGTTGCGCTAGCGCATCGAACCGGACAGTGGAATCCGGCTTTCGATGGTTCCGATGCGCCAGCAATGATGTGGATCGTCCTTTAAGCGCCCGGGTGGGCGCACGGTGATCCAGCGTGCCGGTTTCAGTGTCGTGGGGCGGCATCTCGTCTTTTTCCTCTGTCAGGGAAAGGGATGCCTAAAAGTTCAAGTGAACTTTAAGTCAAGCTGTGCCGCGTGGCGTCGAGAAGGATCCTGGAGGGTGATGTGTCCGAGGGTAGGCTTCTCAGTCGGCGCTCGGTAATCGGCGCATGGTGAATTCGATCACATCGCCGGGGCGTTCGCACCAGCTTTCGATCTCCGTCCAGTAGGCTTGCTTGGGCCAGCGCTCCAGCCATTCGCGGGCCTTTTCGCGGGCTTGTGCGCGGGGCAGGGCAAAACTCTCCCGCAGAAACCCATCGCGCGGCAGGCGGCTTGCCCTTGCGCGATGCTTGTCGAGGCTGCGTTTCAGCCCCTCCAGCGGTGGTTTTGCGGGCACACGCACGAAAGAACTCCTTGACCCGATGGATAAGAAGCTTAGGCAACGCGGTTGAAAATTGCGAGTCATTTGTAGGACTGTCCGCCTGCCGCACCGTCGCGTAGGATCGGGCCAGAGGAAAGACGATGGAACGACCAGAACTCCCCGCCGGCCTGCCGGACAACATCGAAGACAAGAAAGCGGCTGCGCGCAGCTGGTTCGAGGAGCTGCGCGACAGGCTTTGCGCAGCTTTCGAGGATCTTGAAGACGCGCTGACAGGCCCGCTTTCGACGCGCACGCCCGGTCGCTTCGAGCGCACCCCGTGGAAGCGCGATGGCGGCGAGGGCGGTGGTGGCGTCATGTCTGTCATGCATGGCCGGGTCTTTGAAAAAGTCGGCATTCATGTGTCCACCGTCCATGGCGAATTTTCGCAGGAGTTCCGCAAGCAGATACCGGGCGCTGATCGCGATCCGAGCTTCTGGGCATCGGGCATTTCGCTGATCGCCCACCCGCAGAATCCGCATGTGCCGGCCGTCCACATGAACACGCGCATGGTCGTCACCACCAGTCAGTGGTTCGGAGGCGGCGCCGATCTGACGCCGGTCCTCGACCGTCGCCGCACGCAGGAAGACGCGGATACGGAGGCCTTTCACAGGGCCATGCGTTTCGTCTGCGATCGTCACGCGGCCATCGTTGACTACGAAAAGTACAAGGCCTGGTGCGACGAGTATTTCTATCTGCCGCACCGCCAGGAGCCACGCGGCATCGGCGGCATCTTCTACGACTGGCTACGCTCGCCGGAGGAAAAGGGCGGCTGGCAGGCCGATTTTGATTTCACGCGTGATGTGGGCCGTGCCTTCGCGGTCGTCTATCCGCATCTGGTGCGCAAGAACTTCAACACAAACTGGACCGAGGCCGACCGCGAGGAGCAACTGGTGCGGCGTGGCCGCTATGTGGAGTTCAACCTGCTCTACGACCGGGGCACGATCTTCGGCCTCAAGACCGGCGGCAATGTCAATTCCATCCTCTCCAGCCTGCCGCCCGAGGTGAAATGGCCTTAAGCGGTATGGCGATCAATTTCGCTGATGGATAAGGGGCGTTCTTTTTGATTTGAAAGTCCCGGACGGGTGGGGTCTTTAGCTGGGATCCCTTTCAACCCGTCCGAGGACCCTCCGCATGAAATTGCCCCATGTTCTGCTGGCGCTTCTCGTGACCGCCGTCTGGGGTTTCAATTTCGTGGTGATCAAGGTCGGCATCGACAACTTTCCGCCGATTCTTTTCTCTGCCTTGCGGTTCACGGCGGCGGCTTTGCCGCTTGCCTTTTTCGTGTCCAGGCCGGCGATCGCCTGGCGCTATGTGATTGCCATTGCCGTCGTGCTGGGCATTGTCAAGTTCACGCTCCTGTTCTGGAGCATGCATGTGGGTCTTTCCGCCGGGCTGTCCTCGCTCGTGCTCCAGTCGCAGGCGTTTTTCACCATCATGCTTGCTGCGTTCGTGCTTGCCGAACGACCGACGCGCATGCAGCTTCTTGGTATTTTCGTAGCGTTCTGCGGGATCGCCCTGATCGCGCTGACCGTGGATGGAAGCATAACCATCACGGGGTTGGCGCTGGCGATCGCTGCCGCCTTCATGTGGGCGATTTCCAATCTTTTGATGAAACAGGCCGGCAAGGTCGACATGTTTCGCCTGATGGTCCATGTGAGCCTCATCCCCCCGATCCCGCTATTTGTCCTTTCCCTTATGATCGAGGGCTGGGAGGCGGATATGGCCGCGCTGACCAGCGTCTCCTGGGCAGCGTCGGTGCGGTTCTCTATATCGCCTATGGCGCGACGATCTTCGGCTTCGCTGTCTGGGGAATGCTGATCAGAACTTACGGTGCCGGAAGGATCGCGCCATTTTCCCTGCTCGTACCGATTTTCGGCATGAGCTCGTCCGCACTGTTTCTCGGCGAAACCTTCGGCCCGCTGCGCATGGCGGCCGCAGCGCTCGTTCTTGCCGGGCTCATGCTGACGCTGGTCAGGAAACGCGCACCACTTGCGAGGTGCGTGCGGCCTGAGGGGATATTACGGGCGCATGGTCGCCAGTTTCAGCCCGAAGCCGATGAACACCGTGCCCGTCAGCGCTTTCAGCCAGCGCTGCATGCGGGCGCTGCTGCCGAGCGTTTTGAAGCTTGAGAACAGGAGCACGAGCGACGAGAACCACAAAATGTTCAGGAGCGAGTGGATCACCACCAGGGCGAAGGCCCAGAACGTGGCATCGGCATTGGCGGGGATGAACTGCGGAAACGCCGCAAGATAAAACATCGAAACTTTGGGGTTGAGCGCATTGGTGAGAAAACCTTCCAGCGCTGCACGCTCCAGCGTGCGCCGGCGCTTTGCCGGCGAAACGGCAAGCGGTGCCGAAAAGCCGTGCCAGGCCTGCCATAGCGCCTTAAGGCCGATATAGCAGAGGTAGGCCGCGCCCAGCATTTTCACGACGAAGAAGAGCTGCGCCGATTGTACCAGAATGATCGAAATGCCGAGGATCGACAGCGCGCCATGGACGTAGAAGGCTGCGAAGAAGCCTGCGATGTTGGCGAAGCCCGCCGCCTTGCCCGAGGTCGGCACGGTTTTGGCGATCAGCACGCCGTTTGGACCCGGCGACATGACAAGCAGTGCGGCAACCAGTGTGAAGGTTCCAAGCTCAATCAGCGTCATCGTTCGTGCCCTGCCGTTGAAGATGGCTTCGATGCGCGCCACAATACAAGGCGAAGCTTCTGATTGTCGAACGATAGAAAACGGGTTCCGCCATGCTGAGACTTCCCGGTTCCGTGACCGGCCTCGTGCCGCATCCTCTCAGCGGCGACACGGTGCTGCAGCATGAGATCGTGGCGGAGCAGGCTTCGTCGCTCGGCCATGCCGGTCGCCGCGTCGAGAAGGCGCTCTTGCGTCTTGCGGCGGCGAATCCGGCCGACAGTCAGGAGGTTGAACGCCGTCTCCATGCCGCTGCTGATGCAGTCCATGGCTATTTCATCCAGCGTGAGCTATGCGGCTTGCGCAGGCATGATGATGTCATTGCCGATCTTTCCATACCCGGCAGGGTTCTGGCCCGGCTCGGCGCATGCTGAGCGCTGGCCTGCTGGATGTTCCGGTCTGGCCCGCTTGCTGCCGTCGGGGGTTCGTGGCACTGGCCTGCCAGCAATGGCAGACATGAAAGACGGCGCCATGGAAAACGCTTACGGCACGCTGGCCTCGTGGGTTTATCATCTCGACAAGCCCATAGGCCGCTCTTTCGGGGATATTGAGTTCTATCGTGACCGCCTGGCGGGCTGCACCGGTCCGGTGCTCGAGCCTGCCGCCGGTAATGGGCGTGTTCTCATCCCGCTTCTTGAGGCCGGGTTCGATATACGCGGCTTCGATGCCTCCGAAGAGATGGTGGCCTACTGTCGCAGCGAGTGTGAGGCGCGCGGCCTGCCGTCACCTGTCGACATCGCACGCTTTGAGAGTTTTGATTATGAAACGCGGTTCGGTGCCATCATCATTCCCGCGGGTTCCTTCCAGCTGATCACCGAACCGCGGCAGGCGCTGGCGGTGCTTGAGCGTTTCCGCGGTGCGCTTGAGCCTGGCGGTCGGCTGATCCTCGATCTCGATGCGCTGGCATGCCTCGCCGACACCGCGCTCGCGGCACGGCACTGGCAGGCGGGGGACGACCTTCTCACACTGGTCGAAAGCCGGGTGGAGACCTGTTTCCAGCGTCAGACCACGCTTTCGCAACTGCGTTACGAGCATTGGCGCGAGGGCCGTCTCGTGGCCAGCGAGATCCAGCTTTTTCACCTGCGGCTCTGGGGGCTCCTGGAGTTCGAGCTGGCATTGCGCTCCGCCGGCTTCACGGAGGTTGGTGTCTATGCCGACTATCGGACCGACAGCGCTTTGGAGCCGGGCGCTTCCATCGTCACCTTCGAGGCAGTCGCACCGCTTTGATTGATGAAGATCGTGCAGAAACCATCGCTGAAGCAGCATCCTTGAAAAACAAGACTTTTTAAGTCATCTTTATTGACGGTGTTTTCCCCGCGACAATCTGCCCTGTAAGGCCGCCCCCGTCTGGACAAGTTCCTGCGTGGCGCATAGAAACCATCGAAAAATGCCGGGGGTAGAACCGGGCAGTTCCTGTGATGCGCAGGAGTTTGCTTGGGTTCAAAGTGCAATGAGGCTTCCCGACCGGCCGACTCAAGGTGAAAGGATCGCAGTCCCGTGAGCGCTACCGATTCGACCGAACATACAAGGCGTGACTTTCTTTACGTCGCAACAGGCGTTGCCGGTGCCGTCGGTGCGGCTGGTGTTGCGTGGCCGTTCATCGACCAGATGCGGCCCGATGCATCCACCCGCGCGCTGGCGTCAATCCAGGTCGATGTGTCCGGCGTCGAGCCCGGCATGTCCCTGACCGTCAAGTGGCGCGGCCGACCTGTGTTCATCCGCAACCGGACGGATAAGGAAATCGAGGAAGCGCGGGCTGTCGCACTGGCGGATCTGAAGGATCCCGTCGCGCGCAACGCCAACATCGCCGCTGACGCACCCGCCACCGACATCGACCGTTCTGCGGGCGAGGGCAAGGAAAACTGGCTGGTGATGATCGGCGTCTGCACGCACCTGGGCTGTGTGCCGCTTGGCCAGGCCGGCGATTTCGGCGGCTGGTTCTGCCCGTGCCACGGTTCGCACTACGACACGGCCGGCCGTATCCGCAAAGGCCCGGCTCCGGAAAACCTTGCGGTTCCGACATTCGAATTCGTGTCCGACACCGTCATTCAGGTCGGCTAAGGCTCGGCGAGAGGGGATTTTCTATGAGCGCTGGACATTCGACCTATACGCCCAAGAGCGGCATTGGCCGCTGGATGGATGCGCGTTTGCCGCTTCCGCGTCTGGTCTATGATTCTTTCGTGGCCTATCCGGTGCCACGCAACCTCAACTACGCCTATACGTTCGGTGGCATCCTGTCGCTGATGCTGGTGGCGCAGATCGTTACCGGCATCGTGCTGGCCATGCATTACGCAGCCAACACCGAGGTGGCCTTCAACTCGGTCGAGAAGATCATGCGCGACGTCAACTCCGGTTGGCTGATCCGCTACCTGCACTCCAATGGCGCATCGATGTTCTTCATCGCCGTCTATGTGCACATCTTCCGCGGACTCTACTACGGTTCCTACAAGGCACCGCGCGAGATGCTCTGGATTCTCGGCTGCATCATCTATCTCCTGATGATGGCGACGGCCTTCATGGGCTATGTGCTTCCGTGGGGCCAGATGAGCTTCTGGGGCGCGACGGTCATCACCGGCTTCTTCACCGCCATTCCTCTGGTGGGTGAGTGGATCCAGCAGCTTCTGCTTGGCGGCTTCGCGGTCGACAACCCGACGCTCAACCGCTTCTTCTCGCTGCACTATCTTCTGCCCTTCATGATCGCCGGTGTTGTCGTGCTCCACGTCTGGGCACTGCACGTCACAGGTCAGACCAACCCGACCGGCATCGAGGTGAAGCAGAAGACCGACACTGTGGCCTTCACGCCCTATGCGACCGTCAAGGACGCGTTCGCCATGGTCGTGTTTCTGGCCCTGTTTGCCTACTTTGTCTTCTACATCCCGAACTTCCTGGGCCATCCCGACAACTATATCGAGGCTGACGCGCTGAAGACGCCGGCACACATCGTGCCCGAATGGTACTTCCTGCCGTTCTACGCGATCCTGCGTGCGATCACCTTCAACATCGGTCCGATCGACTCGAAGCTCGGTGGTGTTCTGGCCATGTTCGGCGCCATCGCGGTCCTGTTCGTTGTGCCCTGGCTCGATACCTCGAAGGTTCGTTCTGCGGTCTACCGTCCGTGGTTCAAGCTGTTCTTCTGGCTCTTCGTCGTGAACGCGATCTTCCTGGGCTGGCTTGGCTCCCGCCCGGCGGAAGGCGTCTATGTGGCGATGGCTCAGGGAGCGACGCTTTACTACTTCGCCTTCTTTGTCGTGATCATGCCGGTGCTTGGCCTGGTAGAAAAGCCGCGCCGCCTGCCCAATTCCATCACGGAAGCGGTGCTGGAGAAGAAGTCTTCAGCCGGCGCACCGGCCACCGAACAGGCAAAGGGCTGAGCGAGAGAATGCGCAAAGGGATTTTCGCAATGAAGAGCATCCTCAACGGATTGGCCGCGCTCGGTCTTGGTCTGGCGGCTGTTACCGCCTCCAATGCGGCTGAGTACCCGATCAAGAAGCCGGTCGAGCAGGACTGGTCGTTCGCCGGCCCTTTCGGTACCTACGACAAGGGGCAGCTGCAGCGCGGCTTCAAGGTCTATCGGGAGGTCTGCGCGGCCTGTCATTCGATGAACCTCGTCGCGTTCCGCAATCTCGAGGATCTGGGCTATTCCGAAGCCCAGGTTCGCGCAATCGCGGCGGAGTATGAAGTCGAGGACGGTCCGGATGATTCCGGTGACATGTTCATGCGTGCTGCAAAGCCGTCTGACCGTTTCCCGGCGCCGTTCGCCAATCCGCAGCAGGCTGCAGCGTCCAACAGCGGTGCGGTTCCACCGGACTTTTCGCTGATCGCCAAGGCACGCGCAGTGGAGCGCGGGTTCCCGACCTTCGTCTTCGACATCTTTACCCAGTACGCCGAAGCCGGGCCGGACTACATTCACGCTCTTCTCACGGGCTACGAGGAAGATGCCGAGGGGCATGAGGTTCCGGAAGGCACCTATTACAACCCCTATTTCATCTCTTCGGCTTCGCTGGCAATGGCGCCGCCGCTTTCGGAGGGCATGGTCACCTATGACGACGGTGCGCCCGAGACAGTGGACCAGTATTCACGCGACGTTTCGGCATTCCTCATGTGGGCGGCCGAGCCGCACATGGAAGCCCGCAAGTCGACCGGCTTTGTCGTCATGGTGTTCCTGCTGCTCTTCGGTGGTCTGATGTATCTGACCAAGCGCAAGATCTGGGCGGACGTTCATTAAAGCCGACCGCAGAATAAAATAAGGAAGGGCGCCGCGAGCGCCCTTTTCTTTTGCTTCGTAACGCGGCAAAAACCAGAGCAACTCCAGAAAAAGTGGGAACCGGCTTTCCGGCCGGGATTGCGTAAAGTCAATAAGATAGAGCACCTTTGCGGTTCAACCAAAAGTGGAAGCGCTCTATCTGAACCGGGGCAGGGTACATGGCAGCTTCTCAGACACTTCAAGACACGCTTCTTTCAGCGATCCGCACCATTCCGGACTATCCCAAGCCCGGCATCCTGTTTCGCGATATCACCACGCTTCTCGGCAATGCGCGCGCATTTCGCCGGGCGGTGGATGAGCTCGTTCACCCCTATGCGGGTGCCAAGGTCGATAAGGTCGCCGGCATCGAGGCGCGCGGCTTCATTCTCGGCGGAGCGATCGCACACCAGCTCTCGTCGGGCTTCGTGCCGATCCGCAAGAAAGGCAAGCTCCCGCACGACACGGTGCGCGTGGCCTACAGCCTCGAATACGGCATCGACGAGATGGAGATGCACAAGGATGCGGTGACGCCGGGCGAGAAGGTCATCCTTGTCGACGACTTGATTGCCACCGGCGGGACCGCTGAAGGTGCGGTCAAGCTGCTGAACCAGATGGGGGCCGAGATCGTTGCTGCCTGTTTCGTGATAGACCTTCCCGATCTCGGCGGCCGGGCCAAGCTGGAAGCGCTGGGTGTCGATGTTCACACGCTGATTGCCTTTGAGGGCGACTGAGTGCGTCTCAGCCGGTCTTCATCAGCACGCCATTCTCGAAGCTCATGACCGGCTCGCCGTCGGCCCTGTGCGCTGCGGCAGCGAGCGTTACAAGGTGCCAGCCGGGGCGCGAGGCGAGGGGGCGGTGTCCCGTCACGGCCCGCGTGAAAGTGATCGTGTCGCCCTCGTAGACGGGCTTTAGCCATTTCAGATTGGAGAAGCCGGGCGAGGGACCGAATTCCGGTTTTTCGTCCGGACCTTCCCACGGGCCGAATGCGTCGCGTTCGATGCCTATCAGGTTGTATCGCATCCACATGGCGCATGTATGCCAGCCAGAGGCGCACAGGCGGCCGAAAACGCTGTCACGCGCCGCTTCCGCATCCGTGTGGAAGGGCTGCGGATCGAATGCCCGCCCGAAGGCGATGATCTCTTCAGCGGTGAAGGTATGGGTGCCCAGAACTATCGTTTCGCCAAGGCGCAGGAAGTGTCGAGATTCATGCGGCGTCTTCCGCCTCGCGCATTCTGAACATGATCGGGTTCTCCATTTCCATCACCGTTTCGCCGCGCTGGTTGGTCACGAGGTGACGAAAGGTCACCAGGCCGATGCCGGGGCGTGATTTCAGCGCCCGGCGCTCCAGCACGGTCGTCTGGCCGGTCAGTGTGTCGCCGGCAATGACCGGACGCTTCCAGCGGGCTTCCGTGATGCCGGGAGAGCCCTGCGAAGTGGAGTCCACCAGAAGCGCGTCGTAGAGCATGCGCATGAAGATGGCGCAGCTATGCCAGCCGGAGGCGGATAACCCGCCCAGAATGCTTGCCTTGCCGGCTTCTTCGTCGAGATGCATCGGCTGCGCGTCGAACTGGCGTGCGAAATCCTTGATCTCTTCTGCACCAACGGTTTTTTCGCCGAAGGGAATGGTCACTCCGGCTCAAGGTCTTCAAACGCCCACTTTTTGTCAGTCATGGTTCAATCCTGTTCAGGCTTGAACCTTATGGCTGCAAGCAGTGCATTCTTCAAGCACCGGATGGAGAAGATTGCTGGACCTGGACGTTACAGCGCCGCGCGTCTTATAAGACGCGCAAAGGACGCTGTAGCACTTTTAAATGATGCATGTCGCTTTCAAATGAATTCATTTGA